>CAZEFK010000111.1:0-24714 GCA_964511405.1 uncultured Comamonadaceae bacterium
GTCGCCATCCTGGATGCCGACAAGGAGGGGTATCTGCGCAGCCGGACCTCGCTGATCCAGACCATTGGCCGGGCCGCGCGCAACGTCGATGGCCGCGCCATTCTCTATGCCGACCGCCTGACGGACAGCCTGAAGGCGGCGATCGACGAGACCAACCGCCGGCGCGAGAAGCAGCAGGCCTACAACGCCGCCAACGGCATTACGCCCGAGAGCGTGCGCAAGAGCATCGGCGACGTGCTGATGTCGGTCTATGAGCGGGGCGATCGCATCACCGTCGACACGGCCGATGGCGGTCCTGAGCACCTCGTCGGCCAGACCCTCAAGACCTATATCGCGGATCTGGAGAAGCGCATGCGGGCGGCGGCGGCCGATCTGGAATTCGAGGAAGCCGCCCGCCTGCGCGACGAGCTGCGGCGTCTCGAAGCCCAGGACCTGGGGGTGGCCCAAGCGCCCGCACGTCCTGCTGGCGATCGTCGCGATTCCGCGAAAAAGCCGTCCCGCGGCCGGGCGCCGTCCGACGCCGAACGCGCGGTCCGGCGCGGCGCGGCGCGGGCAGCAGGGCGGGGGCCGCGCCGCCGGTGACGCCACCGTTTGCCAGCCCCCCGCTTTCCCTCGCGCGCCGGACCGAGAGAGGCTGGTGCCGGACCTGGGCGCCGACGGCCGTAGCCTTTCTGGTGTCCGGCTGCTTGCTGGCCGCCATGGCCCTCGACCCCGACGATCAGCCGCCCGGTGCGCCTGTCGGTGCCTTGTTCGCGCCCTGGGCCGGCCGCGACCAGGCGCTGGCGGCGGCGGCCGCGGCAGCACCCGACCTGACCGTGCTCCGCTGGGGGATCCTGCCGTCAGTCGTGGTGGTGCGCGCGCCGGAGCCCGACCTGATCGATCGACTGCATCGCGCCGGAGCCTGGGTCGTTTACGCCGCCGGCGACTGGGCCGGCTGCACGGCAGCCCACGCGCGCTAAGTCTTGGGATGAGCGATGTCTGCGCTTGAGACTGCGCCTTTGCCATCGGTCGCCCTGGTCACCGGCGGTGCGCGCCGGATCGGCCGCGCCATCGCCGAGGCGCTCGCTGCGGCCGGATTTGCCGTGGCCGTGCATTATCGCAGCTCGGCCAGGGATGCCGACCACGCGGTGGCCGCCATTCGCGCCGCCGGCGGCCGGGCCGAGGCGTTCGGGGCCGATCTCGCGCACGAAGCCGAGGTCCAGGCGCTGATGCCCGCCGTGGCGGCGCGCCTGGGCCCGGTCGGGCTGCTCGTCAACAACGCCTCGACGTTCGAGCGCGACGAGGCGGCGACGGCGACCCGCGCGAGCTGGGATGCGCACATGGAAGCCAACCTGCGCGCTCCCTTCGTGCTGACGCAGGCCCTGGCGGCGGGGCTTCCCGCCGGCGCTGACGGCCTGGTGATCAATCTGCTCGACCAGCGGGTCTGGGCGGTGACGCCGCATTTCACGTCCTATACGGTCAGCAAGGTCGGCCTGTGGACCTTGACCCGGTCGCTGGCCCTGGCGCTGGCGCCGCGGATCCGGGTCAACGCGATCGGGCCCGGGCCGACGCTGCCCAGCCCGCGCCAGTCGCTCGAACAGTTCCAACGCCAGTGCCGGAGCGTGCCGCTGCGCCACGGCACGTCGGTGGCGGAGATTTGCGCGGCCGTCGAGTTCATCCGCCGGACGCCATCGCTGACCGGCCAGATGATCGCGCTGGATGGCGGGCAGCATCTCGGTTGGGCCCATCCGCCGTTCGACGGGCCCATGGAGGAGTGACAACGATGCCTGTTCCGCTCGATCGGCGATTGCTGGTCCGGGATCTCGTCCTTCCCGCCGACATCGGCGTCTATGGCCACGAGCGCGGACGGCTGCAGCGCGTGTGCGTCAATCTTGACCTGACCGTCGAGGAGCCGCCGGCCGCGGTCGACCAGCTTGACCACGTGGTGTGCTATCGCACGCTCATCGATCAGATCCGGGCGCTGATCGCGTCCGATCGGTTCAACTTGGTCGAGACATTGGCCGAGCGAATCGTCGCCGTCTGCCTGGCAGAGCCGCGGGTGCGGCAAGCCCGCGTGCGGGTCGAGAAGCTCGACGCCGTGCCCGAGGCGGTCGCCGTCGGCATTGAGCTGGTGCGCGGCCGCTAGTCGCTTATGCACAGCGGGTCAAGCCTCGGATCATGCGCGCCAAATTTGCGACTCGAAACCATCACGATTCCAGGGCAGCGCTCATTGACATCGGAAACCATGTTCTAGAACAATAAGTTAGGCAGCATGCCTATTTTCTGGGCAAGACTTTGCGAGTCGAGGATTCGCCTAGATCAACCATCCCTTAGCCGCGAGTTGTGCGCAGACTTATCCACAGGAGTCGTGGATAGCCCGCGGAGAAGCGCCGGACCGGCATGCGGACTTGACCCGCCGCTCGCCAGCAGTACATGAGCAGCATGGCCGATCCTTCCGCCAGTACGCCGGTTGCGGCCGATCCCGATGCGCTCATGGCCGCGGACCCGGCGACCCGTTTGCTGGTGCCGGTCTCGCTCGAGCGGGGTCTGGCCGTCATCCGCGATGCCGTCGAGCGTCTGCCGCTGGCGCCGGGCGTCTACCGCATGCTCAACGCTGCCGGCGAGGCGCTCTATGTCGGCAAGGCACGCAGCCTGAAGAAGCGGGTGCTCAACTACACCCAGCCGCTCAACCTGTCGACGCGGATCCGGCGCATGATCGCCGAGACGACCGCCCTGGAGGTCATCACCACCCACACCGAGGTCGAGGCGCTGTTGCTCGAGAGCAACCTGATCAAGCGTCTGATGCCCCGCTATAACGTGTTGCTGCGCGACGACAAGTCGTTTCCCCATATCCATGTCACGGGCGACCATCCGTTCCCGCAGATCGCCAAGCATCGCGGTGCGCGCACCCGCCCGGGCGACTATTTCGGCCCGTTCGCCTCGGCCGGTGCCGTCGCCAAGGCGCTGGTCGCGCTGCAGCGCGCGTTCCTGCTGCGGAACTGCTCGGATGCCGTCTTCGCGGCACGGACCCGGCCCTGCTTGCAGTACCAGATCAAGCGTTGCGCCGCCCCTTGCGTGGGCCGCATCGACGAAGCGGACTACGCCGCTCTGGTCGACCAGGCGCGGCGATTTCTGGCCGGCAAGAGCCGGGAGGTCCAGGCCCAACTGGTCGAGCAGATGCAAGCGGCCAGCGAGGGCCTGGACTTCGAGCAGGCGGCCCGCATCCGCGACCGCATCCGAGCGCTTGCCCATGTCCAGGCGCACCAGGATATCAATGTCGAGGGCGTCGCCGACGCCGACGTCATCGCGGCGCATCAGGCGGGCGGCCAGACCTGCATCCAGGTGTTCTTCTTCCGGGGTGGCAGCAATTACGGCAACCGAAGCTATTTCCCGAGCCACGAGCGCGGGCTGGACGCGGCCGACGTGCTGGCCGCGTTCATCGGCCAATTCTATGACGACAAGGCACCGCCGCCGCTGATCCTTGTCAGCGAGGAGCCGACCGAGGCCGGGCTTCTGGCCGAGGCGCTGTCGGTCAAGGCCGACCGCAAGGTCGCGCTGCAGGCGCCCCAGCGCGGCGCGAAGCGAAACCTGGTCGAGCATGCCTTGACCAACGCGCGCGAGGCGCTCGGTCGCCGCCTGGCCGAGAGCGCGTCGCAGCAGGCGCTCCTGGACGGGGTGGCCCAGCTGTTCGGCCTGCCGCAGCCGCCGCAGCGCATCGAGGTCTACGACAACAGCCACATTCAGGGCACCAATGCGTTGGGCGGCATGATCGTGGCCGGCCCCGAGGGCTTCGTGAAGGGCGCCTACCGGACGTTCAACATCCGCGGCACCGACCGCGCCGACGCCGAGGGCATGCGCATGGCGGCGGGCGACGACTTCGGCATGATGCGCGAAGTGCTGGCTCGCCGCTTCGGCCGGCAGCTCAAGGCCGACCCGCAGCGCACCGGCGACGGCTGGCCGGACCTGGTCCTGATCGACGGCGGCGCCGGCCAGCTGTCCTCGACGCTGGAGATCCTGGCCGGGCTCGGCCTGACCGACTTGGCCGTGGTCGGCATTGCCAAGGGGCCGGACCGCAATGCCGGTCGCGAGCGTTTCTTCTTGCCGGGCCGCGAGCCGTTCAGCCTGGAACCGAAGGATCCCGTGCTCTATTTCCTGCAGCGCCTGCGCGACGAGGCCCACCGGTTCGCTATCGGCAGCCACCGGGCGCGCCGGACCAAGGGCATGGCGCGGTCCGAGCTCGACGAAATCGGCGGCATCGGTGCCGCGCGCCGCAAGGCGTTGCTCCATCACTTCGGCTCGGTCCGGGCGATCGCCCGGGCCGGGCTCAGCGACTTGGAGGCGGTGACCGGCGTCAGTAAAACGGTCGCGAAAAAGGTCTATGACCACTTCCACCCCGATGGCTAACATGCCCCAGGCGAAGGGAGCGCCGCCTGCAATGATGCTCACGGTGCCGAACCTGCTGACCCTGTCGCGGATCGCGGCGATCCCGGTGCTCATCGCCTTGCTCTATGTCCCCGGCGACGGCTGGGCCTATGTCGCCTGCGCGGCGTTCTGCGCCGCCGGCGTCACCGATTGGCTCGACGGCTATTTCGCGCGCAGCTGGGCCCAGCAGTCGGACTTCGGGCGATTCCTGGATCCGATCGCGGACAAGCTGCTGGTCGGCGCGGTCCTGTTCGTGCTGGCCGCGCTGGGCCGGATTACCGGGCCGGCGGTGATCGCCGCGCTGATCATCCTGTGCCGCGAGATCCTGGTGTCCGGCCTGCGGGAATTCCTGGCCGGCCTGTCGGTGCGGCTGCCGGTCAGCAAGCTGGCGAAGTGGAAGACCGCCATCCAGATGACCGCGATCGGCGTGCTGATCGTCGGCGACAGCGGGCCGGCCGCACTGCCGGTCCGGCTGATCGGCGAGGTCGGGCTCTGCGTGGCGGCATTCCTGACCCTGATCACCGGCTACGACTACCTGAGGGCCGGGCTTGGGCACATGGATCGGCCCCGCGAACCGCGCCGCGAGCCGATGCCACGATCCGCCGCAACGGACGGCATCCGCTGATGTCGGGTGTTCGAGTGCTGTATTTCGCCTGGCTGCGCGGCCGGATCGGGCATGGCGAGGAGACGGTCGATCTCGCCCCGGATCTTCTGACGGTCGGCGATTTGGTTCGCCACCTGCAGGCGCGGGGCGGCGGCTATGGCGCTGCCTTCGCCGAACCGGAGGCGATCCGGGCCGCCGTCAACCAGGAATTCGCAAGCTTCGACCAAGCGATCGGGCCGGGCGACGAGGTTGCGCTGTTCCCGCCGGTGACGGGCGGATGACCAGACTCATCGTCAAGGTCCAGGCCGAGGATTTCGATCTTGGCGCCGAACTGGCGCAGCTGTCGGCCGATGACCCTGGGATCGGCGGGGTCGCCAGCTTCGTCGGTCTGGTGCGCGACCGCCAGGACGACCAGCGGATTTCCGCGCTGACGCTCGAGCACTATCCCGGCATGACCGAGAAGATGCTGCACCGGATTGCCGACGAAGCGGCCCGGCGTTGGGCGCTCGACGCGGTGCTGGTGATCCACCGCTTCGGCCGCCTGTTGCCGGGCGAGCGCATCGTCATGACCGCCGCCGCCTCGGCCCATCGTCAGGCGGCGCTGGATGCCTGCGCGTTCCTGATCGACTATCTCAAGACCAAGGCGCCGTTCTGGAAGCTCGAGGACGGTCCGGACCGGCACGCCTGGGTCGACGCCCGCTCGGCTGACGACCGGGCGGCGGAGCGCTGGTCCGAGTAGACGCTATGGCTGCCATCGGCTACATCGGCGTGACAGAGCGGAGCCAGGAGCGCGGGCCGGTGTCTTCCCAGGCGTGCGACGAGGCTGGGCCGCCCGCGGCGCACAAGGCCGGCGAGGTGGTGCTGCCCCCGGACGCGACGGTTGCCGTCGGGGTCCGGGCCGTCTTGAGGCATTGCCTCGATCACCTCCAGGCGAACGAAGCGGCGACGCTCGCCGGCGCTCCGGAGGGCGTGCATCAGATGCGCGTGGCGCTGCGGCGCTGCCTGGCGGCGCTCTACCTGTTCCGGAGCGTTCTCGTGGAGTCCTGGGCCAGTGCGGCGATCCGCGCCGATCTGCGCTGGCTGTTGCACATACTGGGCGAGGCCCGGGACTGGGACGTCTTCGCCGCCGGGACCCTGGCCATGGTTGACGGGCTGGAGGCCGAATTCGCTACCCCGGTGGCGCGGTCGACGGCTCAAGCCCGTGCTCGCGTGGCCGACGCGATCGGCGGCGAGCGGTACCGGAACCTGATCGCCGGCATGGGGCTGTGGATCGGCGAAGACGCGTGGTGTCGGCGGCCCGGTGCCGACGGCACGCCTGCGGACCGGCTGTCCGCCCCCCTGGCCGACGCGGCGGTGACCATGCTTGGCCGCGCCTGGCGGCGGGCGCGCCGAGCCGGCAAGAGCCTCACGGCGCTATCGGAGGAGGAGCGCCACGACCTGCGCAAGTCCCTCAAGATCTTGCGCTATGGCATGGAGTTCTTCGCCGCGCTGTTTCCCGACGCGCCGCGCCAGGCGGCCATGGCGCGCGCGCTGCAGGACCTGCTGGGTGCGGCCAACGACCATGCGGTCGCCAAGGTTCTGCTCGCGCGCCTCGGCGCCAGCGGTGCGCTGCCGGAGCCTGGGATCGCGACCGCCGATCAGCTGTGGCGGACATTCCGCAAGGCGACACCGTTCTGGGCGGCGACGGTCGCCGAGCTGCGCGAGCCTGCGGCGGCTTCGGCCTAGGCCGATGGGCGCGAGACCGGCCTGCGGACGGCGGCCTCCGGCTGGCGCCGGGTCAGCCCGAAATCGGCGAGCGCGTCATCCGGCATCCGCCACAGCTCGGCGCGGAAAAGCCGGCGCTCGCGCCACTGGCGCCGCCACGCCTGGAGCTTGGTCAAGATCCCGCTCCGAGCTCGGCTTTCGTGAGCGGGGCTCACGGGTAGCCCTTTGTGAGCGGAGCTCACGGGTGACCGATGAGTCGACGCGAACGGGATGACGGTGGCACTCATCGCTTAGGTTCCTTTCCTCAGGACCGAGGAGATAGGATCGCGAGGCTGCCGCCAACAGCGATTATTGCTGTCCAATTGGTGTGAAAGACTCACGAATGGCGCATCGCCGCCTGCCGCCGATGTCCACCTTGCGCGCCTTCGATGCGGTCGTGCGACTTGGCTCCGTGACACGCGCGGCCGACGAACTCGGGCGCACCCACGGCGCCATCAGCCGGCAGATCAGCGCCTTGCAGGAGCAAGCTGGCGTTGCCCTCTTCGAGAAGGCGGGCACGGGCCTAAAGCCGACCCGGGCCGGTGCTGCATTCCATGGCGTCGTTGCCGAGGCCCTCGACGCGCTGGAACGAGGATACCGCCGCCTGCGCGACGACGCCCGCGGGCCCAACGTACATGTCGCCTGCAGTGCGACCTTCGCCATGCGGTGGCTGGTGCCGCATCTGCCCGGATTCTACCGCCGCCATCCGGGTGTCCAGGTCCGGCTGTCCATGACTTCGATCCGCGAGCATCGCGACGACGGCGCCGATCTGGTCCTGACGTGGGACCGGCTGGTCGCACCGCTGGTCGACAATCATGCGGTTCGATTGGCCGACGTCGCGTTCGGCCTGGTCTGCGCTCCGGACTATCCGGTTGCCGTGGACGGAGCGATCTGCGCCGTCGCCACGCGGATCGTTCACGAGCAGCAGGAGCACGCCTGGGAGGCCTGGCAGGCGGTTACCGGCCGGGTCGTGCGTTGGACCGCTGAACTGAGCTTCCCGCACACCCATCTCTGCCTCGAGGGCGCGCTGTCCGGGCTCGGCGTCGCGCTCACGGAACGTCGGCTGATCCGCGAGGACCTCGCCAGTGGCCGTCTTGCGGCGCCCTGCGGGTTTGTGACCGTGGCCGGCGGCTTCGCCGCGGTGCTGCCGGCCGAGCGTCCGCCGTCGCCGGCGGCGCTCGACTTTCTGGATTGGCTGAAGGATGCGATCGCGGCAGAAGAGGGGGCGAAGCTCCCTCAGGCTGCTGGCGCCAGAGCCAGTTTCCCGCGCACCAGCGCGTCGTAATCGGCCATCAGGGTGCGCGTGATCGGTCCCGGCTGGTAGCGGTGCTCGGCGATCTCGCGGACGGGCGTGACCTCGGCCGCGCTGCCGGTCAGGAACACCTCGCCGAAGCTGCCGAACTCGCTCGGCTGGATCGTCCGCTCGGCCACCGGAATGCCCCGGGCGCGCGCCAAGTCGATCACGGTTCGGCGGGTGATGCCATCGAGGAAGCAGTCGGGGACCGGCGTGTGCAGCGTGCCGTTGGCCACGAAGAAGATATTGGCGCCCGTCGCTTCCGCGACCTGGCCGCGGTAGTCCAGCATGAGGGCATCGTCGTAGCCCGCCGCTTCGGCGGCGTTCTTGCTCAGCGTGCAGATCATGTACAGACCGGCGGCCTTGGCGCGGGTTGGCGCCGAGTTGGGGGCGGGGCGCACCCATGGCGCCATGGTCAGTCGGATGCCGGCTTCCCGCGCCTCGGGTGTGAAATAGGCCGGCCAGGGCCAGGCGGCAATCGCCAGGCGCGGGCGGGTCTGCCGGGCCGAAACGCCGATCTGCTCGGAGCCGCGCCACGCCACCGGCCGAACATAGCCGTCCTGGATGCCGTTGGCCTCGATGACGGCCTGGGTAGCGGCGTCGATCGCCTCGGCCGACCACGGCAGCGGGAAGCCCATCACGCGGGCGCTCTCCACCAGCCGGCGGCTGTGTTCGGCGAGCTTGAACACCCGGCCGCCATAGGCTCGCTCGCCTTCGAACACGGCCGAGGCGTAATGCAGGCCGTGGCTCAGCACGTGAAGCTTGGCCTCGCGCCAGGGCACCAGGGCGCCATCCAGCCAGATGGTGCCGTCGCGATCATCGAACGGAATCAGGGTCATGGAGGCCTTCCTTTGGCGGCGGCGCCGATGCCATGATTGCTGCCCGCGTTTTGGGCAGAGTCGGAGGCAGGGCGTTGAAGCGGGATAGAAAATTTCGTCGTTGTCTCTTTGTGGGTAACATCTGGAACGAGATGCGTCAACATGGCTGACGTAAAGTCGGGAATGAGCCAGCTGTTCCTTCGGGAGGAGGAGCTGCGTCAGGCGATCGAGCTGCTGTTCTACGCCTATCGCGACTTCACGGCGGGGCCCGACGCGATCCTGGCCAAGCGCCAGTTCGGCCGCGCCCACCACCGGGTGCTCTACTTCGTCGGCCGCAATCCGGGCATGACCGTCACCGACTTGCTGGGCATCCTGCGCATCACCAAGCAGAGCCTGAGCCGGGTGCTCAGCCAGCTGGTGGCCGAGGGCTACGTCAAGCAGACGCCGGGGCTGCGCGACCGCCGGCAGCGCCTGCTGGAGCTGACCGCGCTGGGGGTGGAGCTGGAACGGCAGCTGTTCGAGAACCAGCGGGCCCTGGTGGCCCAGGCCTATCGGTCGGCGGGGGCTGCGGCCGTCGAGGGCTTCCGGAAGGTGCTGCAAGGCATGATCAACGAAGCCGACCGGCCGCGCTTCGGGCGACGGGGGCCGGACGGCGGGTGACCTCGCTCGCGTTGCGTCCGCGGCCGATATAGGCTGATGCCATGTCGATCCCGCCTGCCACGTCGCCCGGTGCTGCGGCGGCACCTGGGGGCGCCACCCATGTGATGGTGGTGGACGACGATGCGCGGCTGCGCGACCTGCTGCGCCGGTACCTGACCGAGCAGGGGTTCGTGATCACCACCGCGGCCGACGCCGCGGAGGCGCGGGCCCGGCTGGAGGTGCTCGCCGTCGACTTGATCGTCCTGGACGTCATGATGCCGGGGCAGACCGGCCTGGACTTCACCCGGGAGCTGCGGCGGACATCGGGCGTGCCAATCCTGCTGCTGACTGCCATGGGCGATGTCGACGACCGGATCCTGGGCCTGGAAAGCGGCGCCGACGACTATCTGCCCAAGCCATTCGAGCCGCGGGAGCTGGTGCTGCGCATCCGCACCATCCTGAAACGCGTGCCGCCGCCGACAGCCAGGCCCAGCCTGGTGCGGATGGGGGAGGTGACCTTCGACCCGGTGCGCCAGCAGCTGATGCGCGGCGACGAGCCGGTCCGCCTGACCCAGGCCGAGATGCAGCTCTTGGCCCTGTTCGCGTCGCGTCCCGGCCAGCCGGTCGGGCGCGAGGACGTCGTGGAGGCGGGGCTCAGCGCCAGCGCCGGGCGGGCGCTGGACGTCCAGGTGACCCGGCTGCGCCGCAAGATCGAGCCGGATTTGAAGTTTCCGCGTTACCTCCAGACTGTCCGTGGCAAAGGGTATATGCTCCAGCCGGACTAGCCTGGGCGGGAGTGTGTCTCCGCCCGGTTCAAACAGCCTCGGAAAGCCATGGGCGCCTGGATCAAGCCGTTGCTGCCGCGCAGCCTGTTCGGCCGCGCGCTCCTGATCATCGTGATGCCGCTGATCCTGCTGCAGGTCGTCTCGACTTATGTGTTCTACGACAACCACTGGAAGACGCTGAGCCGGCGCCTGTCCAACGCCGTCGCCGGCGATCTCGGCATGGTGATCGAACTGGTCGAGAGCGCGCCGGATGCGGCGCGCCGAGCCGAGATCATGGAGGTGGCGACGCGCCAGTTCGGGATGCCGATGTCCTATCGGGCCGACGACATCCTGCCCAACGGACCGCCGCAGATCTACGAAGGCTCGATCGCAACGACCTTGGCGCCGGCGCTGGCCGACCAGGTCCGCCGACCCTTCACCATGGATGCGGCCAGCGACGATCGGACGGTCCTTGTGGCGGTCCAGCTGTCATCGGCGGTGCTGCGGGTTGCCATCCCCCAGAAGCGGCTGTTCAGCGATACCACCTATGTCTTCATCCTGTGGATGATCGGGACGTCGATGATCCTGTTCGCCGTCGCCTCGATCTTCATGCGCAACCAGGTCCGGCCGATCCGGCGGTTGGCCGAGGCTGCGGAGAACTTCGGCAAGGGGCGCGACCTGGCTGGCTTCAAGCCCGAGGGCGCCTCGGAGGTGCGTCGGGCGGCGATCGAATTCAACCGGATGCGCGAGCGGATCACGCGCGCTATCACCCAGCGGACCGAGATGCTGGCGGGTGTCAGCCACGACCTGCGCACCCCGCTCACGCGCATGAAGCTGCAACTGGCCTTCCTGGGCGAGGGGGCGGAGATCGACGGGCTGCGCGCGGACATCGCGGAAATGGAGAAGATGGTCGACGGCTATCTGGCCTTCGCCCGTGGCGAGGGCAGCGAGCCGGTGGTGGCGACCAGTCTCCGACCGTTGCTGGAAGACGTGGTCGAGGGCGCCCGGCGCGAAGGCGGTGCCGTCGAGTTGGCGATCGACGGCGACATCCAGTTGGGCCTCCGGCCCAACGCCTTTCGTCGCGGCTTGACCAATCTGATCAGCAATGCGGCGCGCTACGGGCGCACGGTGCTGGTGCGCGCCCGCTCGGTGGATGGCGCGGTCGAGCTGACCGTCGACGATGATGGCCCCGGCATTCCCCGCGAGCAGCGCGAGGATGCGTTCAAGCCCTTCTACCGGCTCGACAAGTCACGCAATTCGGCGACCGGAGGCGTCGGGCTGGGGCTTACCATCGCCCGCGACGTGTTCCGCGGCCATGGCGGCGACGTCATCCTCAGCGACAGCCCGTTGGGTGGGCTGCGCGCTACGGTTCGACTGCCGATCTGAGACGCCGTTAGAAAAGCCGCCCGCCGTTCGGGACCGGCAGATCCGGAGCGATCAGCACGACGGCGCCGTCGGCATCGGGAAAACCCAGGACCAGGACCTCCGACAGCCATTTTCCGATCTGGCGCGGCGGGAAGTTGATCACCGCCGCCACTTGGCGCCCGACCAGGCGGTCGGGCGCATAGTGCACGGTGATCTGCGCGGATGACCGCTTGCGGCCGATCTCGGGCCCGAAGTCGATGACCAGTTTGATCGCCGGCTTGCGCGCCTCCGGAAAGGGCATGGCCTCCACGACAGTGCCGACGCGGATATCGACCGCGTGGAAGTCGTCGAGGCCAATCTGCCGTGGCTGCTCTGCCGCGGCCACGGTCGAATCCGCGGTCACGCCACTTACGGCCGGCCGGTCGGACGCTTGGCGACCAGATGCTTCATCTCATCCAGGCTCTCGGCCACGCGACGGCTGATGATATTGGCGGCTTCGGTGTTGGCCTTGGCCACCATCTCAGCCAGCTCGCGCATGTTGGACAGCGCCTTCTCGAAGGCCACCTTGACCAGGTCGGTCTGCTTGGCCAGCCGCTCCTCGGGCGGCCCTTGCTCCAGCAGCGATTGGGTCCCCCGGGTCATCTCCTCCATGGTCTGCCGAAGGATCTCGGCCTGACGCCGGGCCACGGCCTGCATGCCTTCGATGGCCAGTTGATTGGCGCTGGTCAGGGCCTCGATGTTGCGGCGCTGGGCGGTCATGACGGCTTCGACGTCGACGCCCGGGACCTTGAACTCGGCCATGATGCGCGTCACGTCGAAGTCGAACGGGTTCTTGGGGCTGGCCATTATTGAGGCTCCTGGGCGGCGGGAAGAGGCGGAAGTCACGGCCGGTCGGCGCGCCGGACGACTATGGCGGCGTGCCTATTTGCTAGTCAACAGCTATTGCTGCGCTGCAACATCGGGGGTCAGCCAACGCTCGACGCTGGCCAATCGCTTGTCCAGCGCGGCCATTGTCCTGGCTAGGTCGGGGGTATCGTCGGATTGCCAGATGCGGAAGGCCTGGGCGTAGGCGCGGCGAACCGCTTGGACGCGGAGGCAGCCCCGGAGCCCACCGGTCGTGAGGCCGGCAGCTTCGATCAGCCACGCCAGCGACGCATGGAGTTGGGTCAACGCCGCGAACCCGCCTGCGGGGTCGCGGCGCAAGCCGTTCGCCAGGGCGGCGGCGCCGGCCCGGATGGGCTGCAGCGCATCGAAGCGGCGCATCAGGAGATCGAACAGCCGTTCGCGCGGCGTCGCCCCCTCCGGCGGGCCATCTGCCAGCACCCGGCGGTCGAGCCGCCGCACGAGGCCGGCGGCGAGCGCCGCGCGGTGCGGGAAGCGGTCATACAGATCCGCCAGGGTGATTCCCGAATGGGACGCCACGGCCGCCATGGTGAGCCCAGCCCAACCGGACTGCTCGACCGTGGCCAGGGTGGCATCCAGAATGGCGTTGATCCGAGGATCGGGATCGGACATGACGCCAGTCTCGCCGCATCGCGGCGGCCTGGCAAGCGGATGACCGGATCAGCGCCGGGCGGGCAGGGTACCGAGCGTGCCGCCGGTCGATGGGATGCCGGCCGCACCCACACCGGCGAAGCTGGCCAGGCACTGCGCCCGCAGATCCGGATCGGAAATCGGATCGCACTCCTGCCGCGCTCGCCGGCTGCGGAAGCTGGAATCGCCCGCGACCAGCCGGTCGTAGTTGGCATCGGCCTGCGGGTTGGAGACCACTGTGTCGGTGGGATAGCCGGAGAATTCCGGTGCGACGGGGGTGGTCGTTTGGGCCCCGGCCGCAACGGCCATCAGCATCCCGGTCGCGATGATGAGCCAACGGGTCATGGTTCGCCTCTCCGCCATTCGGCCGAACAACGGGCGGATGGCGGACCGAGTTGCCGCCGCCGCGCGGGTCAGGCGAGGCGCGCGGCGATCTCGGCGATGGTGCCGCCGGTCAAGTGCAGAAGCTCGTTCGCGGTCAGGCGGAAAACCGCGTGGGGGCTGCCGGCGGCTGCCCAAATGTCGCCCAGGCTGAGCAGGTCCCGGTCGATCAACGGCACCAGTCCGTTCGGCAGCGCAGCCGGGGACACCCCGCCGATCGCGAACCCGGTGGCAGCGCGGACGAAGGCCGCATCGGCCTTCCCCACCTGGCGGCCCAAGGCGGCCGCCACCTTGCCTTCATCGACGCGATTGTCGCCCGACGCTACGACCACCACGGGCGCGCCGTCGTCGGCCTTGAAAACCACCGACTTCGCGATCTGCGCGACGGTGCATCCGATCACGCGCGCGGCGTCGGCGGCGGTGCGCGTCGAAGCGTCGACTGTCCGGATGCGGTCAGCCAGGCCATGCACGGCGAGGGCGGCGCGAACCCGCGCGACGCTGTGGCCGGCGTCGCGGACGTCGTTGCTCATCGCGACAGCTCGCGCGATCGCGTGGTCGCGGCGGCGATGGCGCGGGTCAGCAGCGGCTGGAGGCCGTCCTCGGCCATCAGGACGCCAAGGGCCGCCAGGGTCGTGCCGCCGGGGCTGGACACGGCCCGGCGCAAGGCCTCGGCCGACAGCTCGGAGGCATCGAGGAGCGCGCCGGCCCCGGCGACCGTGGTCCGCGCCAGCCGCTCTGCGAGCGCCGGCGGCAGGCCGGCCGCGCGGCCGGCCTCGGCCAGTTGCTCGGCGAGCAGGAAAACATAGGCGGGGCCACCCCCGGAGACGGCGGTGACGGCGTCGATCAGACGTTCGTCGTCAACCCATTCGACCGCGCCGCAGGCGCCGAGAAGCCGGTCGGCCCGCGTCCGGGCTTCAGCCTGGACCGGGCGGTTGGCGACGGCGACCGTGATGCCGCGGCCGATCGAAGCCGGAAGATTGGGCATGGCGCGCACCACCTGGGTTGTCGCGCCGAGCCGGTCGGCGAAATAGCCCAAGGACTTGCCGGCCGCGATCGACACAAATGGCACGCCCGCCGCGGCCAAGTGGCGATAAGCCGGCAGGACATCGTCCATCACCTGGGGCTTGACGGCCAGGACAACAGTCTCGGCCTGGAAGCCGGCAGGGAGGTCCCCCGGGCGCGCGACCCAGGCCACCGGCCGGGCCAAGTGCACCGGTGCCGGTCCCGGCTCGACCACGCCGATCTCGAGGTCGGGATGCTTGAGCCAGCCGTCGAGCATGGCTCCGCCCATCTTGCCGCATCCGACTAGCAGGACGCCCGTCATGGCCGGCTCACGATCCCGGGCGCTAGGCTTCGCCAACCGTTTCGAACAGCGCGGCTTCCAGACTTTCGGCAGCGCTCTTGCCGCCCCAGATCACGAACTGGAAGGCGGGAAAGAAGCGCTCGCATTCGGTGAACGCGGCCTCGACGAGGTCTTCCAGCTGTTCCACGCTGGCGCCGCGCAGTCCGCGCAGCGGCACGGTGTGGCGAAACATCGGCATGCCTTCGTCCAAACTGACGTCGAAATGGCCGAGCCACAGCTTCTCGTTCACCATGGCCAGCAGATCGTTGACGTCGCGGCGGCGGGTCGAAGGCACGCGGGCGTCGAATGCGCAGGTGAAATGCAGCGCGCTGACGTCGTCCCGCCACATGAAATAGAGCCGGTAGTCGCACCACCGACCGGTGATCTCGACCACCATCTCATCTTCCGACGTACGGTCGAACGGCCACTCGTTGGCGGCGACGATCTCTTCCAGAATGTCGAGAGGGTTCGGCGAGGTGGCTGGGGTGGTCTCCAGACCTGCAGTCATTCCGGCGATCTCCATGGCGAGACGCGGTTTCGGGAGGAAGACGGTGCGCCCGCCGACATCTTGTAGGATATAGCGGCGCCCCCACTACACATGGGCAGCCTGCCCGAAGGAATTTGGCCTTTCAAGGCGAAAGCCGGACGTGACCCAGCCCCCATGCCGCGCCGCCGCGCCTGCGTAGCCGCTGACCCGGGGATTTGCAAGCCGAAACCATGAATTGCGGCCAACGCTGGAATCAGTCTCCACCGTGCGTGAGCGACGTCCAATTGCGGTCCGACCAGGATGCTCACTTCCCCGGCGGCGAATCTTGTCTCAGGGATGTTGCGGCCGCCGGATCTTCTGCGACGCCTGCCGGACCGATCCGGGCTTCCAGCGTCGCCAGCCGCGCCTCCAGGGCGCCGACGCGCACGGCCATCTCCTCTTGAAGGTCGCGGGCCCGGGCGGCCATGGCCCGGACGGCTTCGAAGTCGTCGCGCTGCACCAGATCCAAGTCGGCGATGAAGCGCTCCATGCGCTGGCGGAACAGAGTTTCCAACTCGCCGCGCATGCCCGCCATCGCACCCATGGCACCGTTGGCCATGCGGGCGAGGTCATCGAAGAAGCGGTTTTCGGACTGCATGCTGCATCTCCCCGGCAAGGCCCGGCTCCGACGGTTGCTGGCGCGAAAGCGGGCTCCTATAACGGGCCCGCCGCCGCGGCGGTTCGCGCAAGCCTAGCCACTCTACAACGGACGATCGACCATGATTGTGATGACCGGCGGTGCCGGGTTCATCGGCTCGAACCTGATCGCCGCGCTCAATGCCATCGGCGTTGTGGATATCGCAGTCGCGGATCGGTTCGGCAATGGCGACAAATGGCGCAACCTGCGCGGCCGCGAGATCGCCGCCGTGGTGCCGCCCGACCAGCTGATGGCCTGGTTGGACGCGCACGCCGCGGAGGTCGATGCGGTCTTCCACATGGGCGCCGTGTCGGCCACGACCGAGACCGACGCGGACCTGATCGTCCAATCCAACCTGACCCTGACCTTGGGGCTGTGGGACTGGTGCGCCTGGCGCGGGACGCGGTTCATCTACGCCTCGAGTGCGGCCACATACGGCGACGGCGGGGCAGGGTTCGACGACGACGGGTCGAGCGCCGGCTTGGCCCGGCTGCAGCCGCTCAACGCCTATGGGTGGTCGAAGCATTTGGTCGATCGCCGCATCGCCCGGCTGATCGAGCGCAACGGTCCGCGGCCGCCGCAATGGGCCGGCCTGAAGTTCTTCAACGTCTACGGCCCCAACGAGTACCACAAGGCCGGCCAGCTCAGCGTGGTCGCGCAGCTGGTCGAGCAGATCCAGGCCGGTGAGCCGGCACGGCTGTTCCGGTCGCATCGGCCGGACGTGCCCCATGGCGGCCAGCGCCGGGACTTCATCTGGGTGGGCGACATCGTCGCGGTCATGCTCTGGCTCTATGAGCGCCCGGAGATCAATGGGTTGTTCAATGTCGGCACGGGGCGGGCGCGCAGCTTCCTCGACCTTGCTCATGCCGTGTACGCGGCGCTGGGACGTGACCCACGGATCGAGTTCATCGATACGCCCGCGATGATCCGCCGGAATTACCAGTACTTCACCGAGGCGCGCATGGATCGCCTGCGCGCCGCCGGATATGACCGCCCCTTCACCAGCATCGAGGATGGCGTGGGAACCTATGTCCGTGACTATCTGACGGCGGCAGATCCCTACCGATGACGCCGCTTGCGTTGATGTTCCCCCAGCTGGACCCGGTTGCGGTCCAGCTCGGCCCGTTCAGTATCCGCTGGTACGCGCTGGCCTATATCGCCGGCATCGTCCTGGGCTGGCGCACGATGCTGTGGCTCGCCCGCCGGCCGCCGCCCGTGGCCGGCCGGCAGGACATCGACGACTTCCTGATGTGGGCGACCCTGGGCATCGTGCTCGGCGGGCGGCTGGGCTATGTGCTGTTCTACAAGCCCTTGTCCTACCTTCGCGACCCGGGCTCGATCATCGCGGTTTGGCAGGGCGGCATGTCGTTCCACGGCGGCATGCTCGGGGTCGCGCTGGCGGTCTTGCTGTTCTGCTGGCGGCGCCGGCTGCCGGTCCTCGCGTTCGCCGACATGCTGGCCGTGGTCGCGCCGATCGGCCTGTTCTTCGGGCGCATCGCCAATTTCGTGAACGGCGAGCTGTGGGGGCGCGTGACGGACGTGCCCTGGGGCATGGTGTTTCCCCATGCCGGACCGGAGCCGCGGCATCCGAGCCAGCTTTATCAGGCGTTCCTGGAAGGCATCGTGCTGTTCCTGGTGCTCCTGGGCCTGGAACGGGCCGGCGCGCGGCGCTGGCCGGGACGCCTCACCGGCGCGTTCCTGGTGGGCTACGGCATCGCGCGGTCGGTCGGGGAGCAGTTTCGCGAGCCTGACGCGTTCATGGGCTACCTGGCCGGCGGCCTGACCATGGGCGTGGTCTTGTCCCTGCCGATGATCCTGGCCGGACTGGGTTTGATTCTATGGTCGCGCCGTCGTCAGCCGGCCTGAGTCCCCTCGACCAGCTGGAGGATGAGCTTGCGGCGGGACCGGTGACGGTCGCCCGCTACATGGATCTGTCCAACCGCCACTACTATGCGACGCGCGATCCGTTGGGGACGGCCGGCGACTTTGTTACGGCCCCGGAGATCAGCCAGATGTTCGGCGAGCTGATCGGGCTGTGGTGCGCCGAGCTGTGGACGCGCCTGCGGTGCCCGACTCCGGTGCGGCTGGTCGAGCTCGGGCCGGGGCGCGGCACGTTGATGGCCGATGCGCGCCGTGCCATCGGCCAGGTGCTGCCGGCATGCGCCGCGGCCCTCGACGTCCATCTGGTCGAGACCAGCCCGGCCCTGCGGGCGCGTCAGGCCGAGCGGCTGGGCGACGGGGTCGCGTGGCACGCGGACCTCGGCACCGTGCCGCCGGGCGCGATGCTGTTGATCGCGAACGAGATGCTGGACGCGTTGCCGGTGCATCAGCTGGTGCGGACCGAGCATGGCTGGTGCGAGCGGCTGGTCGAGCGGTTCGAAGGGGCGCTCCGCTTTGCCGTCGCGGCCGAGCCCAGCGCGCTGGCGGCGGCCTTGGACCCGACGGTGGCGTCCGCGCCGCCGGGCAGCGTCGCCGAATTGCCGCAGCCAGCCGCAGATCTGGTGGCCGGCGTGGCCGCACGGGTCAAGGCCGGCGGTGCCGCGCTGTTCATCGACTACGGGTATGCGCGGCCGGCCGCCGGCGAGTCGCTCCAGGCCGTCCGCCGGCACCGCTCCCAGCCGGTGCTGGCTGCGCCCGGCGAGGCGGACTTGACGGTTCATGTCGACTTCGCCCGCATGGCCGCAGCCGCCGGCGCCGCCGGCGCCCGGACATGGGGACCAGTGCCGCAGGGTCGCTTCCTGGAGCGCCTGGGCATCATAGTCCGGGCCGAGCGGCTGGCCCGCGATCCGGCCGCAGCGCCCGCCGTCCGCGCCGCCCTGCGCCGGCTCGTCGAGCCGAGCCAGATGGGATTGCTGTTCCAGGTGCTGGCGGTCACGGATCCGGCGCTCGATGCGGTACCGGGCTTCGCGTGAGGCGCTTGACTCGACGGCGGGCCGGCGGCATGCCGCCCATGATCGCCACGTTCGAAGGGGGCAGCCTGTGCGCCATGCCGCCAACCTTGCCGTGCCTCATGGTTTCCTGACCCGCGAGGGCGGGGTCAGCAGCGGCATCTATGCATCGCTCAATTGCGGTCGCGGCTCGGGCGACGATCCCGGTGCCGTTGCCGAGAATCGGCGGCGCGCTGCGGCGCGGTTCGGCCTGGATGTCGATCGGCTGGTCACACCCCATCAGATTCATAGCACGACGATCATGTCGGTGACCGAACCCTGGCCGGCGGATCAGGCGCCGCGCTGCGACGGCCTGGTGACCAACCGCACGGGCATCGTGCTGGGCGTACTGGCCGCCGATTGCGCGCCGGTACTGCTGGAGGATGCCGAAGCCGGCGTCATCGGCGCGGCCCATGCCGGGTGGCGCGGCGCTCTTGCCGGTGTCGTCGACGCCACGGTGGCGGCCATGGAGGCCCTCGGCGCGCGGCGGGGACAGGTCCAGGCGGCGATCGGACCCTGCATCGGTCCCGACAGCTACGAGGTCGGACCGGAGTTCCGCCAAAGCTTCGAAGCCGACGATCCCGGCAACGCCCAACATTTCCACGTTCCGTTCGGCGGACGCGACCATTTCGACTTGGCCGGCTATCTGGTGCGCCGGATTGCCGGGATCGGCGTGAAGGCTGTCACCCACGTCGCGGCCGACACCGCGGCCGATCCCGGGCAGTGGTTCAGCTATCGGCGCAGCTGCCAGCGCGGCGAACCCGGCTATGGTCGCCAGCTGTCGGCGATAACCTTGGCCTGACCGATGCCGCACTTGGTGATCTTCCTGTTCGTGCTGCTGCTGGGAGCTCTGGTCAGTTGCGCCTTGTAGCGGCGCTGCTGGCGCTGTGCCTCGCTGCCTGCCAGCCGCTGCCGCAGCCTTTTGCCGACGAGGCGCGGCAGCAAAACCCGTTGGCGCGGCTGCGCAGCGGCGGGGGTGTCGGGGTCACCGTTCAGGGCTTGCCGGCGCCCGTGGCCGGCGCCATTGCACAGACGGCCGTCGATGCCTTCACAGCCGCCGAGGTCCCGGCGATGACCGGCCCGGGCAGCCGTGCCAGCTTCGCCCTGAGCGGCGAGGGGGCCGTGGAGCGCGAATCGGGACAGCTGGTGCTGTCCCTGGTTTGGCACCTGACCGATCCCGACGGCCGCGCGGTCGGGGAGTTCGGGGAGCGGTTGCCATTGGCCGGCGACGCGTGGCCGGACCGGGCCGCGCTCGCGGCGCTCGCGACGCGGACCGCGGCGGCGTTCCTGGATGCCGTGCGTGAACCGGCGCCGCCGGTCGGTGAACCGGGCGGGATCCTCGTGGCGGTCGCGGACGGCGTTCCGGGCGATGGTGCGGTAGCTCTCAAACGCGCCATGGAGGCCGTGTTGAAGGGGCAGGGCGTCGATTTGGCCAAAGCCGAGGGCCCCCGGGTCGCCAAGCTGCGTGCCGAGGTCGTCCTCGGGCCGCCCGCCGCGGGCGAGCAGCCGGTCAGCATTCGCTGGCAGCTGGTGCGGCCGGACGGCCGGCCGGTCGGGACAATCACCCAGTCGAACAAGGTCAAGGCCGGCAGTCTGGATCACAATTGGGGCGACACGGCCCTGCTGGTCGCCGAGGCGGCCTATGACGGCGTGGCCCAGCTCTTGCGCCGCCTGCCGGAGGAAGCGGCGGCGCGCTGACCGGCTGCCCACCGGACAGCCACACGTCCGGCCGTGCCGCTAGCTTCGCGATCAGTCAGGCACCGCGGCGGCATGGCGCATGCCAATGTTCGTCCGCGTCCATATAATTGCGAGTCGCAATATATGACCGGAGAGATCTCTCCATGGCACGCATCTTGGTGGTCGACGATCATCCGTGGGTGGCCGCCGCGGTGCGGGCGGTGCTGCGGAAGGCCGGTCATCAGGTGACGGTGGCGTATGACGGGCGGTCGGCGGTCGGACTGATCGACGGCGACGCGTGGGACCTCGTCGTGACCGACGTGCTGATGCCCGAGCTCGACGGCATCGAGCTGCTGGGCTGGCTGAAGGCAGCCCATCCCCAGTTGCCGGTGATCGCCATGTCGGGCGGCAACCAGCTTCCCGTCGATCTGTGCCTGGGCTTGGCTTCGGGGATCGGCGCCTGGGCGGTGCTCCGCAAGCCGTTCGAGGACACCGACCTGCTCAGCGGTGTCGATGCGCTGCTCAAGAGGTAGGACCGGCGCGACCGGCTGCTTTGCCGCACCGGTTTACAGCAGGGGCCGCCGCCGCTATGGTCCGGCGCGACGACCGGCCGGCCATAAGGCCCCGGCGCATTTGTTCCGTCCCGCGGCGCGTCAGCTCGAGCTCCCATGAAGGTTCTGACCGGCAACAGCAATCGGCCGCTCGCCGAAGCCATCTGTGCGTACCTGAACCTGCCGCTGACCAAGGCGAGCATTCGTCGTTTCGCCGACATGGAAGTGTTCGTCGAGATCCAGGAAAACGTGCGCGGCGAGGACGTGTTCGTGATCCAGTCGACGTCGTTCCCGGCCAACGACAACCTGATGGAGCTGCTGGTCACGCTGGACGCGCTGAAGCGCGGCTCGGCACGGCGCATTACCGCCGTCCTACCCTATTACGGCTACGCCCGGCAGGATCGCAAATCGGGGCCGCGCACGCCGATCTCGGCGAAGCTGGTGGCCAACCTGATCACCTCGGCGGGGGCCGACCGGGTGCTGACCCTCGACCTCCACGCCGGCCAGATCCAGGGTTTCTTCGACATTCCGACCGACAACCTGTTTGCCGCGCCGGTTTTCGTGAAGGACATCCAGGAGCGGTTCGCCGGCAATGGCGGCGCGGACGACCTGACGATCGTGTCTCCCGACGTCGGCGGTGTCGTGCGCGCGCGGGCCATCGCCCAGCGGCTGGACGCCGACCTGGCGATCATCGACAAACGCCGCGAGCGCGCCGGCGTGTCCGAGGTTATGAACATCATCGGCGACGTCGACGGCCGCCGCTGCATCCTGGTCGACGACATCGTCGACAGCGCCGGCACCCTGTGCAACGCCGCGATGGCGCTGCGCGAGAAGGGCGCCAAGTCGGTTTCGGCCTACATCACCCACGGCGTGCTGTCGGGCGGTGCGGTGGCCCGCGTCGGGTCGTCGCCGCTCGAGAGCATGGTGATCACCGACAGCATCCTCGCGACCGAGGCGGTGCGGGTGTCGCAGACGATCCGCCAGCTCACCATCTCGCCGCTGATCGCCGAGGCGATCCGCCGGGTGTCCGAAGAGCGCTCGGTGTCGAGCCTGTTCTATTAGTCGTTTCCCGTTCCGGGCGCCGGCACCCCTGGAGGCCGGGCCCATGCCGGCCGCAGCATCGCGGCCATCCTGAAGAGAGAGACGGACAGTCATGAGCCAAATCATCGCCCTCGTCGGCGAGGCGCGGAGCCGGGCCGGAAAGGGGGCCGCCCGGGCCACGCGCCGCGCCGGCCGGATCCCCGGTGTCATCTACGGCAACAAGCAGGACGCGCTGATGATCAGTGTCGAGCCGAAGGCGCTCGACCGCGAGCTGCATCGGCCGGGCTTCTTCACGCGACTGATCGACGTGACCGTCGACGGCACCGCCCATCGGGTGCTGGCGCGCGACGTGCAGCTCGACCCCGTGACCGACCGGCCGCTGCATGTGGATTTCCTGCGCGTCGGCGAGACCAGCCGGATCCATGTCGACGTGCCGGTGGTGTTCCAGAACCAGGACAAGAGCCCTGGCCTGAAGGCGGGCGGCGTGCTCAACGTCGTGCGGCACACGGTCGAGCTGATCGTGTCGGCGCTGAACATCCCCGAGCACTTGGTGGTTGACCTGGCCGGCACCAATATCGGCGATTCGATCCATATCAGCATGATCGCCATCCCCGAGGGCGCGAAGCCGGCGATCAGCGACCGCGACTTCACGGTCGCCACCGTCGCGCCGCCGACGGTCGACCGTAGCGGCGAGGCCGCGGCCACGCCGGCTGCCTGAACCGGGCTGGGATTGCCACCATGTGGCTGCTGGTCGGCCTCGGCAATCCCGGCCCCAAATACGCATTCAACCGCCATAACATCGGGTTCATGGCGGTCGACGCGATCGCCGAACGCCGAGGCTTCGGCCAGTGGCGCAGCACCAAGGTCAATGCGCTCGCCGCCGAGGGCAGCCTCGGCGGCGAGAAGGTGCTTGCCGTCAAGCCCCTGACCTACATGAACGACAGCGGGAACGCGGTCGGGGCGCTGGCGCGCTTCTACAAGGTGCCACCCCGGCAGGTCGTGGTCGTTCATGACGAGCTGGACCTGCCGCCCGGCAAGTTCCGCATCAAGACGGGCGGCGGCAATGGCGGCCATAACGGCCTGCGCTCGATCGATGCCCACATCGGCCCGGACTACCGGCGCATCCGCCTGGGCATCGGCCATCCCGGCGACAAGGCCCAAGTGCTGCACTACGTGCTGGGCGACTTCTCCGGGTCCGACAAGACCTGGCTCGTTCCCCTGCTGGATGCTCTGGCCGACGCCGCTGACCTGATCGTCTCGGCGGACGAGCAGGCCTATGCCAATCGGGTGACGGTGCTGACCCAGCCGCCCAAGCCGAAGCCGGAGCCGCGCGCGCCCGGCTGACCGCCCAGCTGACCGCTTGCCGGCGCGCTCCGCACCGGGTCTCATGTCCGCACAGGAGGCCCGCCATGTATAGCGCGACTGTCGGTCACCGCCGCTATGCCTTTCCGACCCTGGCCGCCCTCATGGCCCAGGCGACGCCCTTGCGCAGCGGCGACCAGCTGGCCGGCGTCGCCGCCGAATCCGGTGAAGCGCGGGTCGCGGCCCAGTGGGTGCTGGCCGACCTGCCGCTCAAGACCTTCCTGGTCGAGCATGTGGTGCCCTACGAGGCCGACGACGTGACCCGGCTGATCGTCGACAGCCACGATGCCGGGGCCTTTGCGCCGGTTGCCCATCTGACTGTCGGTGGGCTGCGCGACTGGCTGCTGTCCGACGCCGCGACTCCAGACCGGGTCAGCGCGCTGGCACCCGGCCTGACCCCCGAGATGGTCGCCGCCGTCGCCAAGATCAGCCGGCTGCAGGATCTGATGGTCATGGCCGCCAAGGCCCCGGTGGTGACGCGCTTCCGCGGCACGGTCGGCTTGCCCGGCCGGCTCTCGGTCCGGCTGCAGCCCAACCATCCGACCGACGATCCGCGCGGCATCGCCGCGAGTATCCTGGACGGACTGCTGCTGGGCTCGGGCGATGCCACCATCGGCATCAACCCGGCGAGCGACAGCCCGGAGCGGATCGCAGACCTTCTCCGTCTGCTCGATGGCATCATCGGCGGATTGGCCATCCCGACCCAGTCCTGTGTCCTGACCCATGTCACCACGACCCTGGCGCTGATCGCGTCGGGCGCGCCGGTCGATCTGGTGTTCCAGTCGGTCGGCGGCACCGAGGCGTGCAACCGCAGCTTCGGCGTGACGCTGGCGATGCTGGCCGAGGCCTGCGACGCCGCTCGTGCCCTGAGGCGCGGCACGGTCGGCGACAACGTCATGTATTTCGAGACCGGGCAGGGCAGCGCGCTGTCGGCCAATGCCCATCACGGCGTCGACCAGCAGACCCTGGAGGCCCGGGCCTATGCCGTCGCGCGCCGGTTCCAGCCGCTGCTGGTCAATACCGTCGTCGGCTTCATCGGCCCCGAATATCTGTTCGACGGCAAGCAGATCATCCGCGCCGGCCTGGAAGACCACTTCTGCGGCAAGCTG
>CAZEFK010000112.1:0-24631 GCA_964511405.1 uncultured Comamonadaceae bacterium
GGTCGCGAACAGCACCAGCGAGGCCAGGCCCGCCGAACCGATGGCGTAGCCCTTGGTCACCGCCTTGGTGGTGTTGCCGACCGCGTCGAGCGCGTCGGTGGTCACCCGGACGTCCTTGGGCAGGTTCGCCATCTCGGCGATGCCGCCGGCGTTGTCGGTGACCGGGCCATAGGCATCAAGCGCCACCACCACGCCCGCGAGCGCCAGCATCGTGGTCGCGGCGACCGCGATTCCGAACAGCCCGGCCAGCAGATAGGACACGATGATGCCGGCGCAGATCGCCAGCACCGGCAGCGCCGTCGCCTCCATCGACACCGCCAGGCCCTGGATGACGTTGGTGCCGTGGCCGGTGGTCGAGGACAGCGCGATGCTGCGCACCGGACGGTACGCGGTCGCAGTGTAGTATTCCGTGATCACCACCAGCAGGCCGGTCACCGCCAGGCCGACCAGCGCGCACAGGAACAGCGCGGTATTGGTGATCGGCGCCGCCATGATCGGCGACGGCAGGGTGGCCGGCAGCATCGCATAGGTGACCAGCGCGATCAGGCCGGCCGAGATCACGCCGGCCGCGATCAGCCCCTTGTAGAGCGCCTGCATGATGTGCTTGGACGGCCCGAGCCGGACGAAGAAGGTGCCGATCACCGACGCGACGATGCACACCGCACCGACCACCAGCGGATACATCATCACGGTCCGGCTGAGCTCGGTCGCCTTGCCCGTGGCGTCGCCGAAGAAGATCGCAGCCAGCAGCATGGTGGCAACGATCGTGACCGCGTAGGTCTCGAACAGGTCGGCGGCCATGCCGGCGCAGTCGCCGACATTGTCGCCGACATTGTCGGCGATCACCGCCGGATTGCGGGGATCGTCCTCCGGAATGCCGGCCTCGACCTTGCCGACCAGGTCGGCGCCGACGTCGGCGCCCTTGGTGAAGATGCCGCCGCCCAGGCGGGCGAAGATCGAGATCAGCGAGGCGCCGAAGCTGAGCGCGACCAAGCCCTCCAGGACCCGCCGCTGCTCCAGGCCCATCGCCTGCAGCACGAAGTAGTAGATCGCCACCCCCAACAGCCCCAGCCCGACCACCAGCAGCCCGGTGACCGCGCCCGACTTGAAGGCGACGTCGAGGGCGGCGGCCATGCCCTGGCGGGCGGCCTCGGCGGTGCGGACATTGGCGCGCACCGAGACATTCATTCCGATGTAGCCGGCGAGCCCGGACAGCACCGCGCCGATGGCGAAGCCCACCGCTGCCTGCAGGCCCAGGATGGCCCCCAGGATCACGGCCAGTACGATGCCGGCGATGGCGATGGTCCGGTATTGGCGGTTGAGGTAGGCGCTGGCCCCTTCCTGGATCGCGGCCGCGATCTCGCGCATGCGGTCGTTGCCCGTGGCCGCCGCCATCACCTGGCGGCCCGCATAGAGGCCGTAGAGCAGCGCCAACGCCCCGCAGGCGACGACGATAATCGAATAGGATGTCATCAAAGGTCCCCGTGGATGTGGTGACCTTTCAGGTGGCCACCTTGTTCTCTTAGCGCCGAGGCGGCGCACCCGAGCGATGACGCCGGACGTGCGGCGTTTTTGCCAGATCCCGGGGACCGGGGCAATCTTTCCGTCGCCGGATCAACGGTTTGCGCCGGCGGTCAGTAACACGAACAAAAGTCTGGGCAGATCCGTCGATCTCCATCCTCGTCATGCCCGCGAAGGCGGGCATCCAGGTGGCTCGACGACAATATCAGGTATACCAACGGACAGCTTGCCACAACGGCTGGATCCCCGCTTCCGCGGGGATGACGGCGGGAGACAGGGGCTGAGACAGCCTGCCCGGGGTTTGCCCTATCGCGGCGGTCAGCCCGGCTGGTTCAGCAGATGGTCGTTGATGTGGCGGATGTTGGCCCGAATGTCGATTCCGCGCACCGAGCCCTCGCCGACCAGCTGCTGGCCGCCGGCCAGCAGCTCGCGCTTGACATAGTCCTGGTTGTCCAGGTTTTCGGGCCCCGGCCGCTGGGCAAAGCTGGTCAAGTACTGCCGGAACAGGTCCTGCAGCCGGGTCTTGTTCTCGTTGACGGTCTTGAGCGGGCCACCCTCGACCGTCTCGACGGTGATCTGGAAGCTCCGGGTCTCGACCGGAACCCCGTCGCGCAGGATCGAGACGTCGATCTGCGGGATATCGACATTGGCCGGCCGCGTGTTGGCCGCGGTGTACTCGGCCGCCTCGCGCTGCTTGACGAAGTTGATGAAATAAGCAACCGCGGCGCCCAGGGCGACCAGAGCGAACAGCGTCGTCAGCACCCGGACCACAGCGACCGCCCCCGTCGTTCGTCAGAAATGATCCCAGCCCCCGCGCGCCACCGGGATCGGCCAGCCGGCGCCGTCGACCACCCGCACCGTCGGCGCGCCGGCTTCCACGCGGCCGATCACCGTCACCGGCGTGGCCGTCGCCCGCGATACCTCAAATACCATGTCGCGGCGGCCGGGCGGAACCGTGAACGCCAGCTCGTAATCGTCGCCGCCGCCCAGGATGCGGTCCAGCACGGCGGGATCGGCCCGCAGCGCTGCCTCTACGGCGGCGGACAGCGGCAGGCGATCGGCGTCGATGACCAGGGCGGCGGCGCTGACCGCGGCAATATGCCCGACGTCCTGCACCAGCCCATCGGACACATCGAGGCCGGCGCTGGCGATCCCGGCCAGCGCCGCGCCCAGGGCGGTCCGCGGCTGCGGCAGCCGATAGCGGTCGGCCAAATATCGGGCGTCGTCGGCGGACGCCGGGCGCCGTCCCTGCACGACCTCGAGCCCCAGCGCCGCATCGCCGATGGTCCCGCTGACGCACAGCAGGTCGCCGGGCTGCGCACCGCCGCGGGTGACCGGCTGCGTGACCCGCCCCAGCGCCGTGATCGAGATCGCCAGCGGGCCGGGCGTCGCGACCGTGTCGCCGCCGGCCAGACCGATCCCATAGGCGGCCTGGTCCTCGGCGAGGCCGGCGGCGAAGGCCGCCAGCCAGTCGTCGTCGCAGCTATCGGGCAGCATCAGGGCCAGGGTATAGGCGACCGGAACCGCGCCCATGGCCGCCAGGTCCGACAGATTGACCCGCAAGGCCTTGCGCGCGACCAGCGCCGCCGGCTCGTCGCCGACGAAATGGACGCCGCCGACCAGGGCGTCGGTGGTCATCGCCAGCCGTCCGCCGCCCTCGATCAGGGCCGCGTCGTCCAGCAGCCCCAAGGCGCCCGGGACGCCGGCGGCGAGCGGCGCGAAGAAGCGGGCGATGCGGTCGAACTCGCCGAGCCGGCGGGCCGGCCCGACGGTCGACTTAGCCACGCGCCGCCCCGAACTCGGGCGCGCGCAGGACGCGCGCCAGCTTGTCCAGCACGCCGTTGACCAGGCCCGGCTCCTTGCCCGCGAAGAAGGCGTGGGCGATGTCCACATACTCGCTGATCACCACGCGCGCCGGAACATCGGCCCGGGCCATCAGCTCGAACGCCCCGGCGCGCAGGATCGCACGCAGCACCATTTCCAGCCGCTCCAGGCTCCAGCCTTCGACCAGGGTCCCGGCCACCGCCTCGTCGATCTCGGCGATGCGGTCGGCGACGCCGGCGACGAGCTCGCCGAACAGGGCGCGGTCGGCGGTTTCGGGCAGCCGGTGGGTCACGAACTCGGCGATCACCTGGCGCGGCTCGGGCTCGTTCATGTCGAGCTGGTAGAGCGCCTGGACGGCGGCGATCCGCGCCTCGCGCCGGCCGGCCGCGGCGGATGGTTTCTTGGCAGCCATGGCGATCAGGACTGTTCGCGGGCCAGGCGCTGGGCGCTGATCCGGCGGATCGGCTGCTGGCCCGCCACCGACAGGCCGTAGCCGTCCAGCCCGATGATGGTCCGGCGATGGTTGGACAGCAGGATCATCTCGCGCACCCCCAGGTCGCACAGGATCTGGGCGCCGACGCCGTAGTCGCGCAGCTCGTCGGGGCTGTCCGGCCGGTGATCGAGCCTGGCCTTGATCCGATCGGACAGGCTGGAGGGGTGCGGCTCGCGAATCAGCACGACCACGCCGCGGCCAGCCTCGCCGATCTCGCGCATCGCCGCCTGCAGGTCGCCGCCCGGGGCGGCGGTGCGATCGCCCAGCACGTCGTCGACGACGTTGAGCGCGTGCATGCGCACCAGCACCGGCCCGGGGGTCGCGATATCGCCCTTCACCAGCGCCACATGCTCGGCGTAGCTGACGGTGTTCTTGTACACGATCAGTCGGAACTCGCCGCCATGGAGGCTGTCCAGCGTGGTCTCCAACAGGCGCTCGACCTGGCGCTCGCGGCGCCGCCGATAGCTGATCAGGTCGGCGATGGTGCCGACCTTGAGCCCGTGGAACTGGGCGAATCGCACCAGGTCGGGCAGCCGGGCCATGGTGCCGTCGTCGTTCATGATCTCGCAGATCACCCCGGCCGGCCGGAACCCCGCCATGCGCGCGAGGTCGACGGCCGCCTCGGTATGGCCGGTGCGGACCAGCACGCCGCCGTCGCGCGCCACCAGCGGGAAGACGTGCCCGGGGCTGGTGATGGCCTCGCGGCCCTGGGCGGGATCGATGGCCACCTGGACGGTGCGCGCCCGGTCGGCGGCCGAGATCCCGGTGGTGATGCCCTCGCGCGCCTCGATCGACACGGTGAACGCGGTCTGGTGCCGGGTGCCGTTGTGCTGGGACATCAGCGGCAGGCCCAGCTGCTCCACGCGCTCGCGCGTCAGCGGCAGGCAAATCAGTCCGCGGCCGAAACGGGCCATGAAGTTGATGGCCTCGGGCGTCGCGCAGTCGGCCGCGACCATCAGGTCGCCCTCGTTCTCGCGGTCCTCGTCGTCGACCAGGATGACGCGCTTGCCGGCGCGCACGTCCTCGAGCAGGTCGTCGACCGACGACAGCGCGGCGCGATCTTCCACGGTCGCGCTCACGCCGCCGCCTCCGGCCGGGCCAGCTGGCGGGCGACATAGCGCGCCAGCATGTCGACCTCGAAATTGAGTTCGTCGCCCGGCCCCAGCGTCGCGAACGTGGTGTGCTGGCGGGTGTGGGGGATGATGTTGACGCCGAACCGCGGGCCGTCGATCTGGTTGACGGTCAGGCTGACCCCGTCCAGCGCGATCGAGCCTTTGGGGGCGACCAGCCGTTCGAAGGCCGTCGGCAGCTCGAACACGAAGCGCGTGCTGCCGCCCTCGGGCGCCACCGACACCACCCGGGCGATGCCGTCGACATGGCCGAACACGATATGCCCACCCAGCTCGTCGCCGATCCGCAGCGCGCGCTCCAGGTTGATCGGACGACCGACCGCCCAGCCCCGCAGCGTCGTGCGCGACGCGGTTTCGGCCGACGCTTCGGCCTCGAACCAATCGGGTCCGAGCGCGATCGCGGTCAGGCACACGCCCGAGCAGGCGACCGAGGCGCCGATGGCCAGGCCCGACGCCGTCTCGGCGCTGGTGGCGATACGCAGCCGGATATCGGCGGCAGCGGACCCGGGCGCGATCGCGGCGACGCGCCCGACGTCGGTGATGATGCCGGTGAACATGGGCCGTAACCTAGGCGTCGCGGCGGTAGGTTTCCAGAAGGTCTTCGCCGACGGCCTCGATCCCGTCCGCCCTGAGGCGCGGTGCCGCACCCGGCTCGATGACGCCGAGGGCGGCAATCGCCGCGATGCCGTCGCCGCCCATGACCAGGGGCGCCCGAAACCAGGCGACCCGATCGACCAGATCAGCGCGCAGGAAGCTGGCGGCCAGCCGGCCGCCGCCTTCCAGCAGCAGCCGGGTCATGCCGCGCGCCGCCAGGACTGCCAGCATGGCGCCGGGATCGAGGCCGCCGTCGGCGCCGGCCGCGACCGCGACGATCTCCGCCCCCGCCGCCGCCAGGGCCTGCCGGCGCGCCGGGTCGGCGTCGGGGCGGCACAGCACCCACAGCGGCACCTGCCGGGCGCCCTGCACCAGCTTGGACTCCAGCGGCAGACCGAGGCGGCTGTCCGCGACCACGCGCACCGGCGACCGCGCCGCGAGGCCGGGCAGGCGGCAGGTGAGCTCGGGATCGTCGGCCAGCACGGTGCCGCTGCCGACCAGGATCGCGTCGGCCTCCGCCCGCATCAGGTGCGCCCGGCGCCGCGCCGCCGGCCCGGTGATCCAGCGGCTGGCGCCGCCGGCGGCGGCGATGCGGCCGTCGAGCGTGGTCGCGACCTTCCAGGTCACCAGCGGCCGGTGCTGGTGGATGCGCAGGAAGAAGCCGGCATTGATCACGGCCGCGGCGTCGGCCAGGAACGGCGCGGTGACCGCCACCCCGGCCGCGCGCAAGCGGCCGAGGCCGGCCCCCGACACGCGCGGGTCGGGGTCCTCGACGGCGGCGACGACGCGGGCGACTCCGGCCGCGATCAGCGCGTCGGCGCAGGGCCCGGTGGCGCCGTGATGGGCGCAGGGTTCCAGCGACACGTAGGCGGTCGCGCCTGCTGCAGCCGGGCCGGCGCGGCGGAGCGCTTCGACCTCGGCATGGGGGCGGCCGCCGGGCTGGGTCCAGCCGCGGCCGACGACGCGGCCGCCCTGGACCAGCACGCAGCCGACCGCCGGATTGGGAGCGGTCGTGCCGAGGCCCCGCCGGGCGAGGCCGAACGCCATCGCCATGAAGGCGGTGTCGGCCGCGCCGGTCACGGCACCTAGTCCCGTTCGACGTTCAGCTTGCCGACGAAGTCCTCGAAGTCCTTGACCTCGCGGAAGTTCCGGTAGACCGAGGCGAAGCGCACATAGGCCACCGGATCCAGGCTGTAGAGCGCGTCCATGACCTGCTCGCCGATCTGGTCCGAGGTGACCTCGGCTTCGCCCGAGCTTTCCAGGCGGCGCACGATGGCGTTGACGATGCGTTCGACCCGCTCGCCGTCGATCGGGCGCTTGCGCGTCGCGATCATGATCGAGCGCGCCAGCTTGTCGCGATCGAAGGGCACGCGCTTGCCGCTCTTCTTCAGCACCGTCAGCTCGCGCAGCTGCACCCGCTCGAAAGTGGTGAAGCGCGATCCGCACGCGGCACAGAACCGCCGGCGGCGGATGGCCGCGTTGTCGTCGGTTGGCCGCGAATCCTTCACCTGCGTGTCGTCATTCCCGCAGAACGGGCAGCGCATCCCCTATCCTCCCGCTTGGCCGCCGCCGGAGCCCAGCTGTCCGACCCGGCGGCTGTGGCGCTCGCCGCCGGCGAACGCCGTGGCCAGGAACACCTTCAGGCATTCGCGCGCGACCTCGGATCCGACCAGCCGGCCGCCGAACGCGATCACATTGGCGTCGTTGTGCTCGCGCGCCAGCCGCGCCGAGACCGGCTCGCTGCACAGGGCGGCGCGAACATGGGGATGGCGGTTGGCGGCGATCGAGATGCCGATCCCGCTGCCGCAGACCAGCACGCCGCGGCCGGCGCGGCCGTCGGCCAGCGCTTCAGCCAGGCGATCGGCCATCAGCGGATAGTCCACCGAATCGTCGCTATGGGGGCCGAGATCGAGCACGCGGTATCCCGCTGCCTCCAGATCCTGGCGCAGGGTCTCCTTCAATTCATAGCCGGCGTGATCGGCGGCAAGCGCGATCGCAGCTTCGCTCATCGGCGGCGCCTCGCTGTCGGTAGCGTGGGGGACCCGGTTGCTCATACCATATGTACGCCCGTGGTCAACTGGCCAGCGGGCCGCGGCCGGGCCAAGGCGGCGGCCTTCACGATTTCTTCTCGGTTTTACTGCGGAACGATGACGATCGAGGGCGCATCCACTTGGCGACAAAAGATTTGAAATGGCCGGAGGTTGGCCCTATGTTCAATGCTCATTTGTAGTCTTCCAGCATTCACGGTCAGCAGCATGAGCGACGAACAGAGGGAAACGCGGGTCGCGCACGCGGACCTGCTGCGCATGACCGCCGACGTGGTGGCCGCCTATCTGACCAAGACCCAGATCGGGGCCGACCAGATTCCGGAGGTGATCAACACGGTGTTCGCCTCGCTGCGCAGCCTCGAAACGGGTCCTGCCGAAGCCAAGGCGGAGCCGCTCCGGCCGGCGGTCTCGGTCCGGCGGTCGGTAACCCCCGACTACATCGTCTGCCTCGAGGACGGCAAGAAGCTGAAGATGCTCAAGCGGCACCTTCGGACCATGTACAACATGTCGCCCGACGAATACCGGGCGAAGTGGAACCTGCCGTCGGACTATCCCATGGTCGCGCCGAACTACGCCAAGCAGCGTTCGGACTTCGCCAAGCAGATCGGCCTCGGCCGCTCCGGCGGCAAGCCCGAAGCGCCGTCCAAGCCGACGCGCCGCCGCGGCGGCTGATCAACGGCCGGCCTGGCCCTTCGCCAGCATCTGCAGAAGACGGCGGCGCGCCAGTTGGCGCAGCACGCCATCGGCAGCGCTTGCCGGCCCGGTGACGACCGCTTCGGTCAGGGTCGCCACGTGCATGACGCTGACCTTGGCGTAGGCCCCTATCCGGATCACCTCGTAGATCACTTCGTCGTCGCGCATTCTCGGGGCCTCCGCCCGGCTTGCCGACCTTGACCACGAGGCTACCCGCAGCCGCACGGACGCGCCAGGACCGCCTGACGGCGGTTCGACAGAACGGCGTGCGCCGCGAGATGCGGCGCACCCGGGGGCGGCCTATTGGAGCTGGCAGACCAGGGTCTGGCGCACCTGCGCCTCGACGCCGGGGTCCATGGCCCGGCCGGCGCAGCGCTGCGAGAACTCCTCGACCCGTTGATTGTAGGCGGCGACGGCCGACTGATAGGCCGGCAGCGCCGTGTCCTGCATCGACTGGCGCAGCTTGTCGAGTTGCAGGACCTTGGCCCGGAACGCGTCGATCGCGGCGGGATTGTTGATGTCGACGGTCGGCCGCTGGGCGTCGACCTCGCCCTGCAGATGGGTCACCTCCTGCTGCGCATGCTCGTAGTCGGCGCGGCGCTGGCCGAGCGCGCCCGACCGGCTCGCCACCGACTGGTTGAGGCACAGGCACACGGCCACGTCGTCCCGGCTGGTCAGAACCGGTGTCTGCGCCAGGGCCGCGGCCGCCAGGCAGCACAGGCCGGCCGCCAGCGGCGCCAGCTTCAGGAAGACGAAGGAGGGCGTGAACATCATCGAGCCTCGATTCAAATGCCGTCGACAGGTGCCCTAACGCGCCACGATCCGGCCCGTTCGCGCAAGCATCGGCCGGTTACAAGCGCTCAATGGTGCGAGGGACGCTCATATTCGAGCAGCCCGGTCCAGAATCGTTCCAGCCGGCGATAGGCGGCCCCGGCCGCCGCCAGGTCCTTGGCCGCCTCCGATGCCTGCAGCGCATGCACCTGGCGGTCGAACATGGCGTCGATCCGCACGGACAGCTCCAGCCCCTTCTGCGACAGCCGGACATGAATGGATCGGCGGTCGTGGGTCGAGCGCTCCTGGACCAGATAGCCGTTCTCGACCATCTTGCGTACGTTGTATGAGACGTTCGAGCCGAGATAATAGCCGCGATTGGTCAGCTCGCCGACGGTCAGCTCCTCGCGGCCGACGTTGAACAGGATCAACGCCTGCACGTTGTTGATGTCCTCGACGCCCAGGCGGTCCAGTTCGCTTTTCACGACTTCAAGAAATTGCCGATGCAGCCGCTCCGTCAGTTGGATGGCTTCAAGGTAAATTTCTTTCACTTTCGCCTCGCTGGCGTCGCGACGATCATCCTGCATATCGGTTAACTAGCGTTTATGCAGCCCGGATTTCAAGAGGAAGCAGACAAGTCCGATCGACCGAACATTTCGAAGATCCCCGAGAAGTCCTTGTTCCCGCCGCCGGCACCGCAAAACAGCTGATAGAGCTGCGCCGCCTCGGCCCCCAGCGGAATCGCGGCTCCGCACGCGCCGGCGGCGGCGGCGGCCAAGCGCAGGTCCTTCAGCATCATGGCCGCCGCGAACCCGGGACGATAGTCGCGATTCGCGGGCGACGCCGGCACCGGGCCGGGGAACGGGCAGTTGCTGGTGAGCGCCCAGCACTGGCCCGAGGACTTGGCGCTGATGTCGAACAGGGTCTGACGCGCCAGGCCCAGCCGGTCGGCGAGCGCGAACGACTCGCAGACCGCGATCATGTTGATCCCGAGAATCATGTTGTTGCAGATCTTGGCAGCCTGGCCGGTGCCGGGCCCGCCGGCATGAACCACGGTGCGGCCCATCGCCTGCAGCAGCGGGCGCGCCCGCTCGACGGCAGCCTCCGCACCGCCGACCATGAAGGTCAGCGTCCCGGCCTCGGCGCCGGCGACCCCGCCCGACACAGGCGCGTCAAGCATCGGCAGCCCGCACTCTGCGGCCGCCGCCGCGACGGTGCGCGCGCTGTCGACATCGATGGTCGAGCAGTCGATCAGCAGCGTGCCGGGCGCCGCGCGCGCGATCAGGCCCTGGTCGCCGAGATAGATCGCCCGAACCTCGGGCCCCGCGGGCAGCATGGTGATGACCGCGTCGGCCCCGGCCAGCACGTCCGCCGCTGCGGCCGCGGCGGTGCCGCCCTGGGCGGCGATCGCGGCCACGGCGCTTGGCGCCACATCGTAGGCGGTGACGCGGTATCCGGCCTTGAGCAGGTTCGCGGCCATCCGGCCGCCCATGTTGCCGAGGCCGATGAAACCGATCGTCTGGGCCATGGCGGTCCCTCGTGTCAGTCGGGAAAAGTCAGGTCGCCGCCGGGCAGCGGCGCGAAATAGGCCGCGACCTGCGCCGGCGTCACCGCCGCCAGCTCGGACGGCTGCCAGTGCGGCCGGTTGTCCTTGTCGATCAGCAGCGCCCGGATGCCCTCGCGGAAGTCGGGCGCCGCCATGAAGTGCTGGCTCATGCGATATTCGAGGGCCAGAACCGCTTCGATCTCCAGGCCGCGGCTGCGGTCGAGCTGGGCCAGGCTGACCTTGAGGCTGGTCGGCGACTTGGCGGCCAGTTGCTCCAGCCATCCGGCGGCCCAGGGCGTACCTTCGGCGGCAAGGGCCGCCAGCACCGCCTCGACGGTCGGCTGGCCGAAGCAGCGGTCGATGGCGGCGCGGTGCTCGTCCAACGGGGCGGGCCCCGGATCGATCGCGGCGGCGTCCAGGACGCCCGGGACCTCCGCCGCGGTGGCGTCGGCCAGCCGCTCGGCCAGCGCGTCCAGGCGCTCCGCCGGCACGATGTGGGTGGCATAGCCGATCGCGCGGGCGTCGGCGGCGCCGAGGCGCGCCCCGGTCAGCGCCAGGAACCGCCCGACCGCGCCCGGGAAGCGGTTGAGGAACCAGCCGCCGCCGATGTCGGGGAAGAAGCCGATGCCGGTCTCGGGCATGGCGAACACCAGCGTCTCGGCGGCCACCCGGAAGCGCCCGTGCATCGACAGGCCGACGCCGCCGCCCATCGAGATCCCCTCGATGAGCGCCGTGAACGGCTTCGGATAGCGGTGGATGCGCCGGTTGAGCCGATATTCGTCGCGGAAGAAGTCCGACCACAGCGTCGCGCCGGATTGCCCGATCGACAGCGCCACCGCACGCACGTCGCCGCCGGCACAGAAGGCGCGGCTGCCAGCCCCCCGGATCACGACATGCTCGATCGCAGGATCGACGGCCGCCGCCCGCAGCGCCGGCTCGATCGCCTCGATCATGGGCAGGGTCAAGGCGTTGAGCGCCTTGGGCCGGTCCAGCAGCACCGACAGGGCGCGGCCGCGCCGCTCGAGCCGCACCTCGGTCACGAATCCACCTGCAGGAGGCGGCGGGCGATGATCACGCGCATGATCTCGTTGGTTCCCTCCAGGATCTGATGCACCCGCAGGTCGCGCACCACCCGCTCGACCGGGAAGTCGCTCAGATAGCCGTAGCCGCCGAACAGCTGCAGGGCGCCGTTGGCGACGGCGAAGCCGGTGTCGGTGGCCAGGCGCTTGGCCATGGCGCAGTGGAGCGTGGCGTCGGGATGGCCTGTGTCGAGCGACGCCGCGGCCCGGTGAACCATGAGGCGCGCCGCCTCCAGCTCGGTCGCCATGTCGGCGATGCGGAACTGCAGGGCCTGGAACTCCTCCAGCCGATGGCCGAAGGCCCGGCGTTCGGCCATGTGGGCGCGCGCCGCTTCCAGGCATGACCGTGCCCCGCCCAGGGAGCAGGCGGCAATGTTGAGCCGGCCACCGTCGAGCCCGGCCATGGCGATGCGAAAGCCCTCGCCCTCCGCACCCAGCCGGTTGGCCACCGGCACCCGGCAGCCGTCCAGCAGCACCATCGCCGTAGGCTGGTTGTTCCAGCCCATTTTCTTCTCGAGCTTGCCGAAGCCGAGGCCCGGAGTCCCGGCCTCGACCAGGATGCAACTGATGCCCGACGGCCCGGGGTCGCCGGTCCGCGCCATCACGGCATAAAGGTCGCTGGCGGTGGCGCCCGAGATGAACGCCTTGGTTCCGGTCAGGACATAGCTGTCGCCGTCGCGCACCGCCCGGGTGGTCAGCGCCGCGGCATCCGAGCCGCTACCGGGCTCGGTCAGGCAGTAGCTGGCGATCCGGCGCATGGCCGCGAGGTCGGGCAGCCATCGGGCATGCTGCCCGGGCGTGCCGAACCGGTCGACCATGGCCGCGACCATGTTGTGGATCGACAGGAACGCCGCGGTCGAGACGCAGCCCGTGGCCAGCTCCTCGAAGATCACCGCCGAATCCAGGCGGCCGAGGCCGCTGCCCCCCGCCGCCTCGCGCACCACGATCGCCGCGAAGCCCAGGGCCGCCGCCTGGCGCAGCGCCTCGACCGGGAAGATCCGCTCGGCATCCCAGCGGGCGGCGTTGGGGGCCAGGCACTCGGCCGCGAACGCGCGGGCCGTCGCCTGGAACGCCTGCTGGTCCTCGCTGAGCTGGAAGTCCATCAACGCCGTCCAAGCTGGAAGCGCGACTATAGGCGCGGACCCGACCCTGTCAATTCGACGCGGGCGGCGCCGGCCGGCCGCTTTGACGGTGCCGGCGCACGGTCGCTAAGGTCGCCGGCATCGTCGCGACCCGCGTTGGATCCTGCCCATGACCCGGCCCGACTGGCCCCTGGCTCCGGCCCCCTTCCCCGCCGCCCGCCTCCGTCGCACCCGGGCCCAGGCCTGGAGCCGGGCGCTGGTCGCCGAGCACCGGCTGTCGCCCCAGGACCTGATCTGGCCGCTGTTCGTGCTGGACGGCGCGGATCGGCGCGAGCCGGTAGCGGCCATGCCGGGGGTCGACCGGCTGTCGATCGATCTGGCGGTGCGTGCGGTGCGCGAGGCCGCCGACCTCGGGATTCCGGCGGTCGCGCTGTTCCCGGTGATCCCGGCCGCGCTCAAGAGCGAGACCGGCGCCGAGGCGACCAATCCCGACAACCTGATGTGCCGCGCCATCGCCGCGATCAAGCGCGAGGTCCCGCATGTCGGCATCGTCGGCGACGTGGCTCTCGATCCCTTCACGACCCATGGCCATGACGGCGTCCTGGCCGATGGCCGCATCCTCAATGACGAGACCGTGGCGGTGCTGGTGCGCCAGGCCGAGGTCCAGGCCGCGGCCGGCTGCGACGTGATCGCGCCGTCGGACATGATGGACGGCCGAATCGGCGCGATCCGGGCGGCGCTCGACGCCGCCGGCCATGCCGACACCATCATCATGAGCTACGCCGCCAAATATGCCTCGGCCTTTTACGGCCCGTTCCGCGACGCCCTGGGGTCCGGCGCCAAGCTCGGCAAGGACGGCAAGGCGACCTACCAGATGGACCCGGCCAACGGCGACGAGGCGCTGCGCGAGGTGGCGGCCGACCTGGCCGAGGGCGCCGACATGGTCATGGTCAAGCCCGGCCTGCCCTATCTCGACATCGTGGCGCGGGTGAAGTCGGCGTTCCGGGTGCCGACCTACGCCTACCAGGTGTCGGGCGAGTACGCGATGATCAAGGTCGCCGGCGCCGCCGGTTGCCTCGACGCCGACCGCGCCATGCGCGAGGCCCTGATCGGGTTCAAGCGCGCCGGCGCCGACGGCGTGCTGACCTATGCCGCCGTCGAGATCGCCCGCACGCTCAAGCCGTGATCAGCCAGTCGCGGACCGGGTCGATCTGCTCGGCGCTGCGCAGCGCCGGGGCATGGCCGCAGCCCTGGAATTCCAGCAGGGTCACATCGCCGCCGGCCACCATGCCCAACGCCGTCGGCCGCAACAGCAGGTCGCTGTCGATGCCGCGCAGCAGCAGCACCGGGCAGCGTATGGCCGACCACAACGGCCACAGCACCACGTCGGCCAGCGGGACCTGGCGAAAGGCCTCGGCGATCCCCGGATCGTAGGCCGGCACCAGCCGGCCGTCGCCGCCGGTCCATACGCTGGTGCGCGCAATCTCGGCCCAATCGGCGTCGTCCAGCGCTCCGAACGGCTGCAGGACCCGGCGGAAATAGGCCTCGGCCTCGCCCAGGTCGGCAAAGCTCACGAGTGCGGACAGGTAGTCGGCGATCCGCTGGACGGCCGCCTGGGGGATGAACAGCCCGACGTCGTTGAGCACGAGCCGCCGGATCCGCCCGGGTGCGCTCGCTGCGACGGTCATGCCGATCAGGCCGCCCATGGACGTCCCCAGCCAGTCGACCTGGTCCAGGCCCAACGCGTCGAGGACGCCGAGCGCGTGCTGCAGATAGACCGGATACTGGTACTGGGCCGGATCGGCGAGGCGGTCGCTGCCGCCGCGCCCGGCGACGTCCAGGGCGATGACGCGCCGGTGCGGGGCCAGGGCGCGGGCGATGGGATCAAAGTCGCGGGCATTGCGGGTCAGGCCGTGGACGCAGACCACGGCGCGCGCGCCGGGATCGCCATGCTCGACATAGGCCAGGCGCACGCCGCCGACCGTGACCGTCCCGCTTCGCTCCACCGTCATCGCGCGCCCCTGCCATCGTCCACGCCCGACGATATAGCCCGCCCGCCGCCATCGGGCCAATTGCCGGTGCCGATGCGAGCCGCTATCCAGGCCGGGAGCGGCTTCAGGAGACGAGATGCCAAGTCTGGCGCGGGACCGGATCGGACGATGGGCCCGCCGGCTCGCCCGCGGCCTGGCCGCCACCCTGGTCGTCTGCGGGCTGGCGGTGGCTGGCGGCTATGCCTGGCTGCTCACCGGCCTGCCGCAGACCGACGGACAGCTCGCGCTGCCGGGCCTGGCCGGCGCGGTCCGGGTCTACCGCGACCGCGACGGCGTGCCCCACATCTTTGCCGATTCGACCGACGACGCCTACGAGGCCCTGGGTTTTGTCCACGCCCAGGACCGCCTGTTCCAGATGGACTGGCAGCGCCGGCTGGGCCAGGGCCGACTGGCCGAGCTGATCGGCAGCCGCGGCCTGGCCGCGGACCGGATCCTTCGCACCCTGGGCCTCTACCGGTTGGCCGAGCAGACCGCGGCCGAGCTGCCGGCCGAGGTGCGCCGCGCGCTCGAGGCCTATAGCCGCGGCGTCAACGCCTATCTCACCCAGCACCAGGGCGCGCTGCCGCCCGAGTACTACGCGCTGTGGGCCGAGCCCGAGCCCTGGACGCCGGCGGACAGCCTCGTCTGGGGCCGGGTGATGGCCATGCTGCTCGACCGCGACGGGCGCGGCCAAGCGGTGCGGGCGCGGCTGCGGGAGCGGCTGACGCCCGAGCAATATGCCGACCTGACCGCGCCGGACGGACCGACCCCGATCACCTTGGGCGCGACGCAGACCGGCGCCCTCCCGCCGCCGGAGCGGCCGGCCGCGCCGCTGCCCGGCGGCGCGCTGGTCGACCGGCTGCTCAAGGCGGCCGCCGACGCCTTGCCCGAGCCCGAGCTGGCCTCGAACGCCTGGGTGCTGGACGGCCGCCATACGCGTTCGGGCAAGCCGCTGCTGGCCAACGACCCGCATCTCGGGTTCCAGGCACCGGCGCTCTGGTACCTGGCGCGCATCGTGACGCCGGCGCTGACCGTGTCGGGCGCGACCCTGCCGGGGATCCCGTTCCACTTGCTCGGCCAGAACGGGCACATCGCCTGGGGCTTCACCACGACCGGGGCCAGCACCCAGGACCTGGTGCTGGAACGCCTGGCCCAGGGCCAGCAGGACCGCTACGACACCCCGGACGGGCCGCGCCCGTTCACCGTCCGGCATGAACGGATCGAGGTCCGGTTCGGCGCCCCGGTCGATCTCAAGATCCGAACCTCGGTCCATGGGCCGATCATTTCCGACCTGGACGCCGGCCCGGACGACCCGGTCACCGCCTTGGCCGGCGGCCGCTTCGCCGTCGCCCTGCAGGCGACCGGCCTGCGCCCGGACGACAGTTCGGCGACAGCACTCTATCGTCTGAACCGGGCGACCGACTGGGCGTCGTTCCGCGCCGCCGTGGCCGGTTGGGACGCCCCCGTGCAGAACATGATGATGGCGTCCCGCGACGGCGACATCGGGCTGATCGCGCCGGGCAAGGTGCCGATCCGCCAGTCCGGCGACGGCACGCTGCCGGTCGCCGGCTGGACCGGCGAGGCCGACTGGGCCGGTTTCATCCCGGCCGACCAGGCGCCGCAGGGCCTCGACCCGCCCGCCGGGCTGCTGGTCAACACCAACAATCAGCTCGTCGGCCCCGACTACCCCTATCTCATCGCCCGCCGCTGGGACGTGCCCTATCGGGCGGAGCGGGCGCTGGCCGTGCTCGCCGGCTCGACCGGCCGCACGGCCGCCGATGAGGCGGCGCTGCAGGCCGATCCGGTGTCGCTGATGGCCGCGGAGCTGCTGCCGGTGCTGCTTGCGACCCCCGATCCCGGCCACCGACGGTCGCCACGGGCCGAAGCCGCCCGCCAACGGCTCGCCGCCTGGGACCACCGCATGGACCGCAACCGGCCGGAACCGCTGATCTTCGCCGCGTGGCTACGGGCGCTGTATCAGGGGCTCTATGGCGCGGCGCTGGGGCCGGATTTCCGCGAGGCGCCCGGGCTGACGCCGCGGCTGGTCCTGCGCGCGCTCCAGGGCGGCACGCCCTGGTGCCAGATCGAACCGTCGGGGGCCGAACCGGCGGGGGCGCAGCCGCGACCGTCCTGTACCGACATCGTCAACGACGCCCTCGAGCGGGCCCTGTCCGACCTGGCGCGCCGCCTGGGCGATCGCCCGGATGCCTGGCGCTGGGGCGAGCTGCACCAGGCCCGCCATGACCATCTGCTGTTCGGCCGGCTGCCGCTGTTCGACCGGCTGACCAGCCTGGCCATCCCGGCCGACGGCGGCGACGACACCCTGGAGCGCGGCGCCATGCCCCTGCTGTCGACGGCGAACCCGTTCGCCGACGTCCACGGTGCCGCCTATCGCGCGGTCTACGACCTGGCCGACCCGGACGCCTCGCTTTATGTGATCGCCACCGGCGAGTCCGGCAACCCGCTGTCGCCGCACTACGGCGACTTCGTGCGCCGCTGGCGCGACGGGGCGACGCGCCGCCTGGCCGGCCAGCCCGACCAGCTCGCGGCTGCCGGTGCCGCGCTGCTGACGTTGACGCCGGCGCCCTGAACGATCCGATTCGCGGTCGGGTTCAAGGCTTGCGCGCGGTGCGGTCGCACTTGGCAAGGTTTTGTTAAGGATCCTATGAAAGGGTCGGGCACTCAGCCGATCGATTCTCTGCGGAGCGCAATATGCTGCCCCTTATCGGTGCCGTGGTCGTCCTCCTGGGGTCGTTCGGCCTGTTCGCACTGCTGGCGCCGGCCTCGGTGCCGATCATGCTCGAGGCGCTGCCCAAGGAGGGCGCCACCATCATCGGCGTCGGCATCGGCTCGTTCCTGATCGCCAACCGCATGGACGTGGTGCGCGCCACCATCAGCTCGCTGACCCGCGTGCTCGGCGCCCGCAAATACAACAAGGACAGCTATCTCGAGCTGCTGAGCCTGCTCTACACCGCCTTCAAGCTGGCCAAGACCAAGGGCATGCTGGCGCTGGAGCAGCATGTCGAGAACCCGCAGGAGAGCGCCCTGTTCCAGCGCTTCCCGCGGTTCATGAACGACCAGTCGAGCCTGGTCTTCCTGTGCGACTATCTCCGCCTGCTGACCCTCGGCACCGACAACCCGCACGAGGTCGAGGCGCTGATGGAAGAGGAGATCGAGTCGCACAAGGCCGAGATCCTGACGCCGTCGGGCTCGCTCCAGGTGCTGGCCGACGCCATGCCCGCCATCGGCATCGTCGCCGCGGTCATCGGCGTCATCAAGACCATGGGCGTGATCGACCAGCCGGCGTCGGTGATCGGCGCCTCGATCGGTGGCGCGCTGGTCGGCACGCTGCTGGGCGTGCTCACCGGCTACGGCTTCCTGGGGCCGATCGCGACCCTGATGAAAAACGATGCCGAGGCCGAGGTGCGCTACATGCTGTGCATGAAGGCGGGCATCCTGGCTCACATGCAGGGCTACGCCCCGGCGGTGTCGGTCGAGTTCGCGCGGAAATCGCTGATGTCCGACGTCCGGCCGACCTTCTACGAGGTGGAGACGACGGTCTCGTCGCTGCCCGCCGTCTAGGTCCGTCCCCTAGGCCCCCGCCCGCCGTCCCGCGCCCTCGGAGAGCCCGATCATGGCCGACTCCCATCTTGCCCCGATCATCATCAAGAAGAAGAAGCACGGGGCGCACGGCTTCCACGGCGGCCACTGGAAGGTAGCGCTGGCCGACTTCATGACCGCGATGTTCATCGTGTTCCTGCTGCTGTGGCTGTTGAACCAGACCACGCCGGAGCAGCGCGAGGGCATCGCCGACTATTTCTCGCCGGCCTCGGTGTCGCGCCAGGTCAGCGGCGCGTCGGGCGTTCTGGGCGGCCAGTCGATAACCGTCAAGGGGCCGCAGCGCAACGATTCCGCGCCGCTGGGACCGCCGGGCGGCGGCCCGTCGTCGCCCGAGAACGGCGAGGGCACCACCGACAAGCCCGGCTTCGTCGGCCAGTCGACGGTGCCGCAGCCGAACGCCCGCGAGGCCTTCTTCCGCGAGAACCGGCAGTTCGAGGCGGCCCAGGAGCAGGTCCGCGCCGCCATCGAGGAAGTTCCCGAGCTCCGGGGCTTCGCCACCAACGTGGCGTTCGAGTCGACGCCCGAGGGCCTGAAGATCGAGCTGCTGGACAATGACAAGCGCGACCTGTTCGCGCGCGGCTCGGCGCAACCGACCCTGGCGATGCGCGAGCTGATCCAGCAGGTCGCCCGGATCATCGACCGGCTGCCCAACAAGCTCAGCATTACCGGCAACACCGACGCGTCCCCGTTCCCGGCCGGCGCCAGCGTCGCCTACGGCAACTGGGAGCTGTCGGCCGACCGCGCCAACGCCAGCCGCCGGCTGCTGATCGGTGCTGGAATCGCCGACGCCCGCGTCGTCGCGGTCAGCGGCAAGGCCGACCGCGAGCCGCTGATCCCGACCGACCCCGCCAGCCCGCGCAACCGCCGCATCTCGATCACGCTGCTGCGCGAGCATCCGCCCGTGGTCGCAGGCGTGCCGGCCGATGTTCCCCTCCCCCCGCCGACCGTCCGGCCCGGACCGGCGCCCGACGGCCGATTGATCCCGCGCGGACCGGTGCAGCTCCAGCCGCTGCCGGCGACCGCCCCGGCACCCGCGCCGCGCGGATGACCGGTCGGGCGCTTCCCGTAATCCGTCGGCAGACTTGAGCCGGATGCCGACAATCCGAATGATGATGCGGTGACCGACCAGCTCGCCCGCCCCGGTGCCCTCGGCTCCGCCAGCCGGACCTTGGTGTTCCACCGCTCGATCCCGCTGCCCTGCCCCTATGTCGGCGGGCGCTTCGAGCGCCGCATCCTGGCCGAGCTGAGCCCGGACATGGTCTCGGGCGGCCTGTTCGACGACCTCACGGCCGCCGGTTTCCGGCGCAGCCACAACGTGATCTACCGGCCGGCCTGCCCGGCCTGCACGGCATGCGTCCCGGTGCGCATCGTGGTCGAGCGCTTCCGGCCCAACCGCTCGATGCGGCGCACGTGGCGCGCCAATGCCGATCTGGCCGTCGAGCTGCTGTCGAACCATGCCAACCAGGAGCAGTACACGCTGTTTCGCCACTACCAGGCCAGCCGGCATGGCGGCGGCGAGATGGCGCTGATGACCGACCAGGATTATCGGGGCCTCGTCGAGCAGAGTCCGGTCAACACCCAACTCGCCGAGGCACGCACGCCCGACGGCCGGCTGGTCGCCTGCTGCTTGGTCGACCGCACCGGCGACGGGCTGTCGGCGGTCTACAGCTTCTTCGAGCCCGAGCCCGCCGAGCGCGGCCTGGGCAGCTTCATGATCCTGTGGCTGGTCGAGGCGGCGCGCGCGCTGGGCCTCGACTATGTCTATCTCGGCTATTGGATCGAAGAGTGCCGCAAGATGTCCTACAAGGCCCGCTACGGACCGCTGGAGGCCCTGGGACCGGACGGCTGGGCGGAGCTGCCGCCCGAGGCATGTCGCGTCAGCTGACGGTCTGGTGCAGTCCTGCTAGAAGCGGGGCGTGACGGACGAGACACAGACCGCCGGCGACATCGCGGGCCGCCCGACGCTGGCCGACGTGGCCCGGCTGGCCCGGGTCGCGCCGATCACCGTGTCCCGCACCTTGCGCCGGCCTGATCTGGTCGCGCCCTCGACCCGCACCCGCATCGAGGCGGCGATCCAGGCGCTGGGCTACATCCCCGACCTGGTCGCCGGCAGCCTGGCGTCGCGGCGCACCAGGTTGATCGCCGCCGTGCTGCCATCGGTCACCAATCCGGCCTTTGCGACCACCATCCAAGGCATCTTCGACGGACTGCTGCCGCGCGGCTTCCAGGTGGTGCTGGGCGACAACAGCGGCACCGCCGACGGCGAGGAGGCGATCGTGACCGCCTTCCTCGGCCGACGTGTCGACGGGCTGATCCTGACCGGGCTCGAGCATGGCGAACGGACGCGGTCCCTGGTCGCGCGCGCCGGTCTGCCGGTGGCCGAGATCTGGAACCTGTCGCGCACGCCGATCGACCTCAATGTCGGCTTCGACAACCGGCGCGCCGCCGCGGCCATGACGGCAACCTTGATCGGCGCCGGCCGGCGCCGCATCGGCATGATCTGCGGGCCGCAGCGCTTCAACGAGCGCAGCCGCGACCGCCGGGTCGGCTTCGAGGACGCCCTGGCCGCGGCCGGGCTGCCCGCCGACCTGATCGTCGAGCTGCCCTATCCGGGCACGTCCGACGCCGCGGCCGCGGCCATGGTCGAGCTGGTCACACGCGCCGCCGACCTCGATGCCGTGTTCTGCGGCGCCGACCGCTTCGCGGTGGCCGCGCTGTTCGAATGCCAGCGCCGCGGCTGGGCGGTGCCCGGCCGCATCGCCTTGGCCGGCCTGGGCGACCTGGAGCTGGCCGCCCATCTGGTCCCTGCCCTCACCACGGCCCGCATTCCCGGCCATCGCATGGGCAGCCTGGCGGGATCGCTGCTGGCCGATCGGCTGCTCGGCACCGCCGCCGGCCCGCCGATCCACGATGTCGGCTACGAGATCGTCCGTCGCGACAGCGCCTGAGTGCAGGGCCCTATCGGATCAGCCGCCGGAACAGGGTCGAGTGATCGCGGTCGCCCTGGCCGCCGGCCTCCATCTCCTTGAAGAAGCCCAGCGTCTGGGCGGCGTTCGGCAGCGCCAGCCCGGTGCGCTCGGCCTCGCCGAGGGCAATGTCCAGGTCCTTGCGGTGCAGGCGCACCCGGAAGCCCGGATCGAACTTGCGGTCGATCATGCGCTTGCCGTGGACCTCCAGCACCTTCGAGCCGGCGAAGCCGCCGCCGATCGCCGCGCGCACGGTGTCGGCCGACAGCCCCAGCCGCTCGGCCAGCGCCAGGCCCTCGGCCACGGCCTGGATGTTGAGCGCCACGATCACCTGGTTGACGGCCTTGCACGCCTGGCCGTCGCCGGGATTCGGGCCGACATGCGTGATGGTCTTGCCCATCCGCTGGAACAGCGGCTGCGCCCGCGCCACGGCCGCAGGATCGCCGCCGATCATGATCGCGAGGGTCGCCTGCTCGGCGCCGACCTGGCCGCCCGATACCGGTGCGTCCAGATAGGCCGCCCCCTTGGCCGCGACGCGCGCGGCGAAGTCGCGGGTGGCGCTGGGCGAGATGGTGCTCATGTCGATGACCAGGCTGCCCGGCTTCAGGCCCTCGGCGACGCCCTTGGGGCCGAACAGCACTTCTTCGACCTGCGGTGTGTCGGGCAGCATCAGGATCACGACCGGTGCCGCCGCGGCGACCGCCGCCGGGGTGTCGACGACCGTGGCGCCATCGGCCAGGTCGGCAGGCGGCGCCTTGTGGTGGGTCGACAGCACCAGCGCGTGGCCAGCCTGCTTGAGATGGCCCGCCATCGGCCGCCCCATGATGCCGAGCCCGATGAAACCGACCGCGTCCGCCATGGCACTCCCCTCCTCGCGTGATCCGCGTTGCGGGCGTCTCTATAGACCCGCCCGGTCGCCAGCGTCGATCGTCCTTTGACCTTGCCATTGTGGGAAGGGCCGCGCCGGCCTGACCGCACCCGGCCCGAGGGTCGCCTACCGGAACCCGGGCTCGTCGAAGCTGCGCAGCTTGCGGCTGTGCAGCTGGGCTTCGTCGTCGCGCAGCATCCGCAGCGCCTCGATCCCGATCTGCAGATGCTGGCTGACGCGCTCGCGATAGAGCGCATTGGTCATGCCGCGCAGCTTGATCTCGCCGTGCAGTGGCTTGTCCGACACGCACAGCAGCGTGCCGTAGGGGACCCGGAAGCGGAAGCCGTTGGCGGCGATGGTGCCGCTCTCCATGTCCACGGCGATCGCCCGGCTCTGGTTGAGCTGCTCGTAGAGCTCGGCGTAGCGCAGCTCCCAGTTGCGATTGTCGGTGGTGAAGACCGTCCCGGTGCGCATGCGGGTCTTGAGGTCGCGGCCGTCGAGGCCGGTGACCTTGGCCACCGCCCGCTGCAGCGCGACCTGGACCTCGGCGATCGGCGGCACCGGGACAAAGGCCGGCAGGTCGCGGTCCAGCACGTGGTCGCCGCGGACATAGCCGTGGGCCAGGACATAGTCGCCTAGGAACTGGCTGCGCCGAAGACCGGCGCAATGGCCGACCATGACCCAGCATTCCGGCCGCAGCACGGCCAAGTGATCGGTGATGGTCTTGGCGTTCGACGGCCCGACTCCGATGTCGACCAGGGTCAATCCCTTGCGGTCGGGGCGGACCAGATGATAGGCGGGCATTTGCGGCGGGTAGCTCAGCGTGCGCGGCGCCGGCGGATGCAGGCTGCACCGCCGATTGACCGTCATCTGGTCGCCGGGCTCGACAAAGGCCTGGTATTCGTCGCTCTCGTCCAGTGTCCGCTGGGCGTACAGGCGAAATTCGTCGACATAGCGCTGATAATTGGTCAGCAGGACGAAGCGCTGGAAAAAGGCCGGCGACGTCGCCGTATAGTGCCCCAGGCGGTGCAACGAGTAGTCCACCCGTTCGGCCGGGAACAATGCCAGCGGCCGCGGTTCCGTCGAATGATCGGTGCCGTTGGCGATGGCGTCATCGGTGGCCGCCAGGTCGGGCAGCGCGAAGAAGGACTGGATCTCATGGAGTCGGTCCTCGGTCAGCCCGGCCGTCGCGTCCTCCACGGCGAACGGCAGCGGGATCCGCCGCCGGCTGGCCCCCACCACCACCGGAACTTTGTGGTGGTCGATGAGATGCGCGATCTGGCTGCGGTAGAAGCCGCCGAACAGGTCGGGCCGGGTCAGGGTGGTGCCGTAGACCCCGGCCTCCTGGACCATGCCGTAGGACAGGACGGCATCGATATGCAGGTCGCCGAAGCCGACCGCGATGCCCAGATACGGATAGGTGTCCTCGAAGTCCGGCACCGATCCGGCACCGGCCTGCAGGGCCTGGAAGGCGTTGCGGATCCCGGCGACCGACCGGTCGTAGAGCGCCTGGATCCGGGCCACGGCGGCGTCGGCGTCGCTGAAGGCTTCGAGCTGGCGCGACCACGGGTGGAGTTCGACAGGATCCACGGGATCACCCGACTGCGCCGGCGCGGCTGCCGGTCCGCCGGCAGCCCGTCACGCCAGCGCCCCTCACAGCGTCGAGCGCTTGCGCCGAACCTCGACGGTCACGACCTTGCGCGTGCCGCGCATGGCCACGCCCAAGCCGGCCAGCTCGGTCGTGGCGTTGGTCGCGGCCAGCGGCCGAAGCTGAGTCACCGTGTCGCCGCCCGGCCCATGGACGACCATCGCCTCGATCTCTTGGCCCTTGAACAGCGCGCCCAGGCCGCTGCTCTGCGTGACCTCCGGGCCGAACGACAGGTCGAACGACGATCCGCGCACCCGGATGGCGCCGTTGCGGGTGCGCGGATCGAACCAGCGCACGGTGCCGCGCACCGACTCCGTGACCGGCCGCGCGGGCTGGATCGTGGGTTCCGGCGGCTTCTTCACGGCCGTCTTGCGCAGCAGCTCGGGGGCCGGCAGATCGGCCGCGGGCGCCGGCTCCGGCGTCTCGGCGGCCGGCCGCTTCAGCCGCAGCACCGGGCTGCGCGCCAAGCGCTCCATGGTCGTGTCGCCATCGATCGGATGCTTGCGCGGCCGTCCCCGCCGCCGTGGCGGAATGATCTCGATCGCCGGCTGGGCCGCAGCCGGCTCCGGCTCCGCGGTCGCCACCATAGGAGCGGCCACCTCGAGCTCGACGACCGGTTCCGCCGCCGACGGTGCCGGCGTGGGCAACGCCGCCGCGCGCCGACGCCCGGCCCGCTTGGCCCGGGGCGCCGGGGCCTCGGCGGCCGGCGGCGGGGCG
>CAZEFK010000113.1:0-24491 GCA_964511405.1 uncultured Comamonadaceae bacterium
TCATCGGCATCGTGCTGCTGATCGGGATCGTCAAGAAGAACGCGATCATGATGATCGACTTCGCGCTGGAGGCCGAGCGGCACCAAGGGCTGTCGCCGCGCGACTCGATCTACCAGGCCTGCCTGATGCGCTTCCGGCCGATCATGATGACCACCATGGCGGCGCTGCTGGGCGGCGTGCCGCTGATGCTTGGCCACGGCACCGGGGCGGAGATCCGGCAGCCGCTCGGCTTCGCCATCGTCGGCGGGCTGATCCTGTCGCAGATCCTGACGCTGTACACGACGCCGGTGGTCTATCTGTACCTGGACCGCCTAAGCGGGCTGTTCGGCCGCCGCGCCGCGCGGCCCTCCACCGCCCAGCGCCTGCTGGCGCCTGATGCCGCGCACTGACGGGACGAGATTACGGCCGGATGGTGGCGATCGGGGCGCAGTTGGTGCGCCCCGACATCACGCAGTCCTGAAGATTGGACGCATCGCGCAGCTTGCCGACCAGGAACAAGCCGACCACCAGCAGCAGCAGGGCCACGGCCAGACCGGCCAGGCTCGCCGTCATCCGCGCGTCCTCGGTCGCGTGCGGGTCGTCGGTCTCGATGGCCATCGGCGTCCCTCCCGGCCGGCCTCGTTCGGGGGCCATGCGCTCTTGGACGGGCGCGCCTGTCTTGGGCAGCGCCTGCCGTCACCACGCTACGCCGAACGCCGCCGGTTGTCACCGGCGTGGCCAGTTGTGTCGCCGGCGTCAGAACGTGAAATCGCCGGCGTTGAAATGGGTGGGGCCGATCACGGTGATGGTCTGGACGCCGTTGCTGCCGCCCGGCAGCTGGATCCGGTAGCCGTTGCTGAAGCTGCTGGTGGCAGCCGCGCCGACGGCGGTCGCGGCCGTGACCGTCGTGAAGCCCAGCGCCGCATCGACCGAGGTCAGGTCGATGTGGTCGCGCCCGGATTGGAAGCCGACGATGGTCACGGTTCCGCCCAGCGCGCGGTTGGCGATAAGGAAGGTATTGGTGCCGCTGCCCGCGAACAACATGTCGTCCTGGCTGGCCGATGCGCGCAGCGTGGAGAGGAAGGCGCCGCCGACCAGGGTCTGCGAGGCCCCCGACCCGGCGGTTAGGAAATTGGAGCCGGTGCCGGCGCCGCCGAACAGGGTGTCGGCGCTGCCCAACGCATTGCCGCCGATGATCGTGTTGTTGCCGCTGCCGCCGACCAGCACGGTCGGACCGGCGCCGGTCCCCGACGCGGCGTCGGTCAGCAGCGCGTCGGCCGTGCCGCCGAACAAGGTCTCGGCCCCGGCGCTGCTGGTGATGGTGTCGATGCCGCCGACGGTGCCGTTGGTGCGGCCGATCAGGACGCTGCCGCTGGCGGCGCCGACGATCGACTTCGCCTGCGCCGACGCGAAATAGCTGCTGTCGCTGCCGAAGACCGTGGTGGCGCCGCTGCCGCCCAGAAGGGTGTCGAGCCCCTGGCCGCCGATCACCACCTGGCCGCCGCCGGCGCCGGCCATCAGCAGCGAGCTGCCGGCGCCGCCGAAAATGGTGGTGGCGATATTGCCGGCGGTGACGCAGTCATTGCCGGAATCGAAACCGACATAGGCGACGCTCTGGCTGTTGGGCAGCCGGATCGCGCTGGCGCCGCTGCTGGCATGGTTGTGGATGACGGGGACGCCGCTGAACAGCGGGACGGCGGAGAAATCGAGGCTGCCGCCTGTTCCAGTGAGATCCATGGTCTCGCTGCCGGTCCCCCGGATCACGGTGACCCCGGCCAATTGGCTTGGGGTCACGCTCAGGCTGCCGCCGTTGAGGTCGATTTCCGCGATATTCGCGAACAGCCCCGCCTGGTCCAGGCGATAGGCACCGCCACCGCTCAAGGACAGCGTGTCGCTGCCGCTGCCGCCCTGGACGGTATCGCCTGATGTGAGCGTGGCGGCGGTGCCCAGGATGATATCCGCGGTGGACGGGCCGACGACAGTGTCGGTGCCCGTGGTCAGCACCAGCGGCGATCCGACGATGGTGGCGGCGGCGGCGCTGGTGGCGATAAGGCCGTTGCCGGTGGGGTTGGACAGGGTCACCTGGAACTGTTCGTTGGGCTCGACGCTGGGATCGCCGCTGACCGCGACCGCGATGGTGGCGGTCGTTTGGTTGGCGGCGAAGCTGACCGTTCCGCTCGGCAGCGAGCCGCCGAAATCGGTGCTGTCGGCCGGGCTGGCACCGCTCCCCGCCACCGCCCAATTGACCCCCAGCGCTTCGCTGATGTCGCCGCTGCGGCTGACCGTGAAGGTGAAGGTGGTGGTGCCGCTTGGGCCGGCATATCGGGCGGGCGTGTTCGCGCTGATCGCCACGGCATCGGCCAGGCGGATCAGGTGAATATCGGTGCCGGTGCCGGGATTGTTGGTCCAGGTCTGTTGAGCCGGGCCGGCAATCGTGAAGGATCGGGTCGTCGGTCCCGGATAGAAGCTGCCGGGGCCGCTGGGCACGGCCAAAGGCGTGATGCCGTCGGAGGAGGTGACGACGCTCAGCGCACCGGAGGTCAGATCCTTGATATAGAGGTGATCCAGGCCATCGGCGACGCCCGCGACCAGGTTGGTCGCGGTGCTTTCGAAAACGACATGGCTGTTGTCGAGAAAATAGCCATTTTGGCAATCCTGGTTGGCCTGGCCGCCGGTTGCCGTCACACTGGCCTGAACAAGGGTGCCGGTGACGACGTCCTTTATGAAGACATTCAGACGGCCGCTGATCGTGCCGGACACCAGGTTGCTGCCCTTCGAGGAAAAGATCAGCCGATGGCCGTCGGGCGCGAATCCCCGGTTGTATCCAGAGAAGTTATTCGAGCGCACGCCAGAGGAACTGCTGTCGACCTCGGTGATGGCTCCGGTTGCCAGGTTCTTGACCCAAACACTTCCATAGGGGTCATAGCTTCCGTTGAAATCGACGGCGCCGCCAACCTCGAAGGCAACCAGATCCTGGCCGGCATACTGCGTGATCGCGGGTGAATAGACGCCGCCATAGGATGCGGTCACGCCGTCGGTCCGGCTGCTGACCAGCCGGACCGCGCCGGTCGCCAGGTTCTTCAGATAGATTTGCGTCGCGCCGTTGGGGTTGACGGTGGTGCCGTCGATCAGGTTGGTGGCGTTGCTGAGAAACACCACCAGATCGGGATTGGCGGGCGAGACCTCGGGGAACTGGCTGGGCTGGTTGGGCAGGACCCCGCTCTGGGAGATATCGACACGGACTGGCGTGCCGGTGCCGTCGATGCGGCGCCGGAAGGTGCTGCCGCCGGATCCGGTCGACGGGTCGGTGACGACGACATACTGGCTGTCGCTCGATATCCCCGTCGGCACGCCGAAAGCGGCGCCGTCGGTCGTCAGTGCGGTAACCGCCCCCGACGCCAGATCCTTGACCAACAGATTCGTGCCGCTGGTGCCGCTGGAGACCGCGGCCAGATTGGTGGCGTGGCTAAAGAAGACCACCTTGGTGCCGTCGGGGGTCAGCGTCTGCCCGAAGCTGCTCGCATTGCCGAACGTGGTGCCGTCGGGAAGGGTGCTGACGGCGGTGGTCAGGCGCCAGATCGGGGCAGGTTCGGACATTGCGATCGCTCGTCGTGCAGGGGTCGCTCGTCGGCGACGCCGTTACTGCAGTCCCCGACGCGGTCTGTTCAATCATATCTGGCGACAATTCGAGAATCCATTTCAATGTCATTGTATTCGTGTAGCACTCTGGCGAATTATTACTTGATATTGTCTATTTTGTCGAAATCTTTGCAATTCTTGCCAAAATATGCGTTGTCCGATATGCGCGCATCAGCCTATATGGCTGCGCATGCAGAGAGTCCCGACCAGACCAGGGATCATCGATCGCCGGCGCGCCGAGTTCGTCGACCGGCGACTGGAGCTGCGCTTCGAAAAGGCCCAATGGCGCCACAGCCTGCGCCGCGCGCAGATCGCGATGCCGGTGGTGGCGTGTTGCTACCTTGTCTTTATCTATGCCGACTTCCGAATTCTGGGGCCGAGCCCGCAGGCCATCGCCGTTGTCGTCGGCCGGGTGCTGTTCGCCCTCCTGACCGCCTGGACGATGGTCCGGCTGGCGGGCCAACGCCACGATCCCCCGCACTTCTATCGGTTCGTGGTGATCTGGGTGGCGCTCGGAAGCATCCTGTCGAACCTGGCAGCCGTCACGCGGCCCATCACCTATTCCGGCAATCTGTTCGTCGAGCTGATGTCGATGGTGGTGGTGTATTTCCTGCTGCCGCTGCGGCCCAATCAGGCGGCCGCCCTGGCGCTGGCCGATACCGCGCTGTTCTTCGGCAGCTTCCGGATCTGGCAGCGCGCGCTATGGCCTGATGCGCTCCTGGCGGTGGTCACTTTGGCCATGATCCATACCATCGGGCTGGTGGTCGGGCGCGATCTCCATGTCCGCCAGCGGCTGCTGTACCATGCGCTCGGCGCCGAGCGAGCGGGACGGCGCGCGGTGGCCCAGGCTCTGGCTCGGGCCGAAGCCGCCGACCGCAGCAAATCCATGCTGATCGCCGCGGTGGCGCACGAGCTGCGCACGCCGCTGAACGGCATCGTCGGCTTTGCCGGTCTGCTGGCGCAATCGCGGTTGTCGCGGGCCCAGCGCGAGCAGCTTGACATCCTGCGTGCCGCCGCCGGGCAGTTGCGCGATCTGGTCGGCGATTCCCTGGAGTGGGCGCGGCTCGACCGGCAGGCGCCACAACCTCGGCGCGAACCCTTCGACCCCCGCGAGCTGGCCGCGAGCTGCCTGTCGATGATCGGCATCCGGGTCGCCACCGACCAGGTCGCGATCGATCTGGCCGTGGATCCGGCGGTTCCGGACTGGCTGGTCGGCGATCCGGCGGCGCTGCGCCAGATCCTGACCAACCTTCTCGACAACGCCGCGCACCACACGCGCGAAGGGCGGATCCGGCTGGCGGTCGGTCCGGGGGACGCGGCCGGCACCTGGCGCTGGAGCGTCGAGGACAGCGGTCCGGGGTTGGCTCCGGACCGGGTATCCGCGATCTTCGAGCCCTTCGTGCGCGATGCCCGGCCGGGCGATGCCGACAACCGCCTCGGCCTGGGCCTGGCGATCGTGCGCAAGCGCGCCGAGGCCATGGGCGGCAGCGTCGGCGCCGAAAACCGCCCCCAAGGCGGCAGCCGGTTCTGGGCCGACCTGCCCCTGGCTATCGGCACGCGCCCGGTCGAGACCGGCGCGCTCCCAGCGGCGGACCGTCCCGGCCTGTCCCTGCTGGTGGTGGAGGACGACCGGGCGAGCCGCCGGCTGGCCGAGCTGGCGTTGGGCCGCCTGGGGCACCGCGTCATCGTCGTCGAGTCGCGGCAGGCAGCGCTGCTGGCGGCCAGCCGGACACGGTTCGATGCGCTGCTTTTGGATCTGTGGCTGCGCGACGATGACGGTCTGGCGGTCCTCGCCGCCCTCCGCGGCGCCGGGGTGTCGGCGCCGGCGATCGGGGTCAGCGCGCATGCCGGGCCCGAGGAGCGCCAGCGCTGCCTCGACGGCGGCATGGCAGCGACGCTAACCAAGCCCCTCGATTTTCATGGGCTGGACGATCTGCTGCAGGCGTTGCTGGCGGGGCATTCGCTGCCCGACCCGCCGCGCTCCGCAGACCAGCCCTATGGTCAGCTTGTGCAGGATCTGGGGGCCGACCAAGCCCGGACCCTGCTGCGGATCTTCATGGACGACCATCCGCGGCATCTGGCTGATCTGGCGGCCGCCATCGGCGGCGGCCAGGTCCAGGTCGTCCGGGCCATCGCTCATCGCCTGGCCAGCAGCGCGGGCGCGGTGGGCGCCACGGCGGCCCGGGCGGCGGCGCTCGCCATCGAATCCGCCCCCGATGCGCCCCCCGAGATGCTGGCCGAGATCCTGGCGCCGCATCTGGTTGCGCTGCGCCGCGCCTGCGCTGCCGCCGATCAGCTCAGCCGGTAGCCCGTCCCGCGGATCGTCTGGATCGCCGGCGTGGTCAGGCCATGGGCCGCCAGCTTGACCCGGAGGCGGCTGATCAGGGTGTCGATGCTGCGGCTGCCGGCGGTGTCGCTGCCGACGATGCCCAGCAGCTCATGCCGCGCCACCACCTGGCCGGCAGCGGCAGCCAGGTGCTGCAACAGCGCGAACTCCGCGCGGGTAACCGGAACCCGGACGCCATCCCGACCGCGGACCTCGTTGCGGGATCGGTCGATCGAAAGCTCTCCCACCCGCATCGAACCGCCGGACCCGGGCTCGGTCCCCATGCGCCACGACAAACTTCGTATTCGCGCCTGGAGGATGCGAAGATTTACCGGCTTGGTCAGGTAATCATCGGCGCCCAGCTCCAATCCAACCACGGCATCGACGGGATCGGTTCGGCCGGTCAGGAAGATCAGTCCGACCCGCGATGCCGCCCGCAGCTCGCGCGCCAGCAGGAAGCCGTCGCCGTCGGGCAGCCCGATGTCGAGCAGGACCAGGCGTACCGGCGAAGCCTGCAGCATCTCGCGCATCTCTGCGGCGGTTCCGGCTTCGAGCACGTCGAGCCCGGCATTCCTCAAGTAAACGGCGACCCGCTGACGCTCGACCACGTCATCTTCGACCAGCAGGATCATGTCTGTTCTCTGTTGCCAGCCCGCCGATCGTGCCACGATTCCGGCCCAGGGAACACCACGCCAGCGCTTGCCAGATGGCGGACAGAACGCCATAATTTGTCCGACAGCAATGAGGTCGCCATGACCGAGCCCACGCCGACGCCCGCGCGCGGCCGCAAGGCACGTCGGGCGGGTGCCGCAAAGATCGCAACGTTCAAAGCGCCGCGGGTGCAGCACGCGCTGGCCGTCCTCCGCGCCCGGGGCGTCCTCGGTCACGGCGCTTCGAAGAAGGTGAGCGCCCGGCTCGATCCCGGGCTGCTGGAGGCGGCGCGCGCACAAATTGGTGTCGACAACGACACCGATCTTCTGACCGCCGCCCTGGCGATCGCCGCTGGCGACGACGGCTTCGGTGCCTGGCTCGTTACCCGCAGCCCTCCGCTGCCGGCGGATTTCGAGCTTGAGTTCTGAGCCGCGGAGCTTCGAGCGCCACGATCCGGCCTGCTACCGCCGGGCCTTCGCCTACCGTCCCAGGGACCAGATGCCGTTCGGCCCCGCCGCCCCCGAGGCGCCACTGATGCCGGACGCCATCGTCTACATCGACGCCCAAAAGGGCAAACTGCCGCCGGATCTGGCAGCCAGGATCGCCGGCGCCGAGATCCGCCATTCCGCGGTCGCGCTCGGCGAGATCGCCGCCGGCCTCGGCCTCCTGGACCCCGGCCATCCAGGCACGCCCGCAGTGGTCCGGGCTCTGCGCGAGACGCTGGAGCACGCCGATCCGCTGCGGACCTGTGCACCATCCGCGGAGGCCTGGCTGGAAGCCTCGCTGCTGGCGGGAATCCTCGGCCGCACCCAGGGTCTGCCCAAGGCCGACCGTCGCAAGCTGCTGAACGACGCCCTGATCTTCCTGAGCGCCGGCGAGGCCGACGCCGTCCTCGTCAGCCGCAACGTGCGCGACATCGACTTGCTGCTGCAGCTGAAGCCGAACGTCCGGGTGTTGCTCTACGAACTGCAGCCTTGATTGTCGCTAGCCCTGTGCGACTCTGATCGGCCACGCTGGAGCAGGAAATCAAATGGCAGGCTGCAAGACGCTCGACCTTGGCGGGCCCGCGCACCGGTGACCGCGACCCCGACGCGGGCGATCCGCGGCCGCCTGCTCAGCTTCGTCCGGGCACCGGAAGAGCCGGGCGATGCCGGCAGCTATCGCTACCTCGCCGACGGGCTTCTCACGATCGCCGACGGCCGGATCGTTGCGGTAGGACCGGCGGCCGAGCTGCTGCCGCGGCTGCCGCCGGGGCTGGCGGTCGACCATTATCCCGAGTGCTTGGTGCTGCCCGGCTTCATCGACCTGCACATCCATTTCCCGCAGACCCAGGTCATCGCGTCCTACGGCACGCAGCTGCTGGACTGGCTGGAGCGCTACACCTTCCCGGCCGAGCAGCGCTTCGCCGATCCCGTCCATGCGGCGGCGGTCGCCCGCTTCTTCCTGGACGAGCTGCTGCGCAACGGCACCACGACGGCGGTCGCCTATGGCTCGGTCCACCCGCAGTCGGTCCACGCGCTGTTCACCGAGGCCGAAGCTCGCGGCGTCGGGCTGATCGCCGGCAAGGTGATGATGGACCGCAACGCGCCGGCGGCGCTCCTCGACACCGCCGAGCAGAGCTACGACGACTCCCGGGCGCTGATCGAGCGCTGGCACGGCCGTGGCCGCCAGCGCTACGCGGTCACGCCGCGCTTCGCGATCACCTCGACCGAGGCCCAGCTCGAGGCCGCCGGCGCGCTGTTGCGCGAGCATCCCGGCACCTACCTCCAGACCCACCTGTCCGAGAACCGCGACGAAATCGCGGCCGTGCAGCAGCTGTTCCCGAACGATCCCGACTACACCGCAGTCTATGAGCGGTTCGGCCTGCTCGGGCCGCGCACCTTGCTCGGCCATTGCATCCATCTCAGCGATGCCGAAGCTGGGCGGCTGGCGGCATCAGGCGCCGTCGCGGTGTTCTGCCCGACCTCCAACCTGTTCGTCGGCAGCGGCCTGTTCGACCGGGCGCGGCTGGCGGCGCGCGGGGTGCGGATCGGCCTCGCCACCGACGTCGGCGGCGGCACCAGCTATTCGATGCTGCGCACCGCGGCCGAGGGCTACAAGGTGCTGCAGCTGCAGGGGCAGAACCTGGCGGCGCTGCAGGCCTTCGACCTGATGACCCGCGGCAATGCCGCCGCCCTCGGCCTCGACGCCGAGATCGGGATGCTGGAGCCCGGCCGCTTCGCCGACCTGGCGGTCCTGGACGCCCGCGCGCTGCCGGCCATGGCGCATCGCCTGGCCGCCGCGGGCGACGACGACCTGGAGGCCGAGCTGTTCGCGCTCGTGACCCTGGGCGACGATCGCGCGGTCCGGGCCACCTACGCCGCCGGGCAGCGGGTGCACGGCGCGCCGGCCTAACCGCCGCCGATCACCAGCTTCAGCTTGGTCGCCAGGTCTTCGCGCCGGTAGGGCTTGTTGATGATTTCCAGGTCCTCGGGCAGGCCGTGCTCGGTCGCCAGCGCCATGGCCGTGTAGCCGGAGGTCAGCAGCACCTTGAGGTCGGGCCGCAGCCGGCGCGCTTCCACGGCCAATTGCGCGCCGTTCATGCCGCCCGGCATGATCACGTCGGAGAACATCAGGTCGATCGGCTGGCCGCTGCGCAGGATGTCGAGCGCCTGGGCGGCGTTGGCCGCCGTGACCACGGCATAGCCGAGGTCGGCGAGCCCTTCGACGGCGATGCTCAGGACCTCGGGATCGTCCTCGACCACCAGGATGGTCTCGCCATTGGCCGCGCGCCGGAGCGGGCCGATCTCGGCATGCCGGGGCGCGGCCGGGGCGGCCCGCTGGCGCGACCGCGGCAGGTACAGCTGGACGGTGGTGCCAGCGCCGGGCTGGCTGGCCAGGACCGCCTGGCCGCCGGCGCTCCGGGCGAAGCCATAGACCTGGCTCAGCCCCAGGCCGGAGCCCTTGCCGACGTCCTTGGTGGTGAAGAACGGCTCGAACGCGCGGGCCAGGACCTCCGGCGCCATCCCGGCGCCGGTGTCGCGGACGGACAGCTGGACATAGTCGCCGGTCGGCAGGTCGGCCGGCCCCCTGTCGGCATCCGGCGCTAGCACCAGGTTGCGGGTCTCGATCGCGATGCGGCCCTGGGAAGCCATGGCGTCGCGCGCGTTCAGCACCAGGTTGAGAAGCGCCGACTCCAGCTGCGAGGGATCGATGTGCACCGGGTCCAGCACCGGGCTCAGCTGCAGCTCGATCTCGACGCCGCTGCCGGCCGCTTGGTGCAGGATGCCCAAGCAGTCGGTGACCAGCCGGTTGAGATTGACGGTCTCCGGCCGGCTGACCTGGCGGCGGGCGAAGGTCAGCAGCTGCCGCGTCAGCTGCTCGCCGCGCTGGGCGGCGCGCATCGCCATCCCGGCCAGGCGGGCGACCCGCTGGGCGTTGCCGGGGCCCTGCAGGATCAAGTCCAGGTTGCCGGTGATCACCGTCAGCAGATTATTGAAGTCGTGCGCGACGCCGCCGGTCAGGTGCCCAAGCGCTTCGAAGCGCTGCACGCGCCCCAGCTCCTCGCGCGATTCCAGCAGGGCGGCGTTGCCGGCCTCGGCCGTCTCCAAGGATTCGGCGAGCTGCCGGTAGAGCCGGTTCATGTCGATCAGCAGCACCACCAGCACGAAATTGGCGGCGAGCAGGCCGTAGCTGCGGCCCGCATACCAGCCCAGGTCGTAGCGCGACGAGCCGATGATGCCGCTGAGCGCGATATCGAACAGCCAGGCGGTCAGGGTCACCGCCAGCCACAGGTCGAGCACCGTGAGCGGCCGCCGGCGGCACAGCACGGCCAGTGCCGCCAGGCTCAGGAGCCAGACCGTGGGCGTGACGCCCTTGGACACCACCATCGCGTAGTCACCGCCGGCCATCACCGGCGGCAGCAGCGGTTCGCCTCGGGTGGCGAGGAGCGTGAACGCCAGGGCCAGGGCAACGACGCCCCCGACGGCTGCGCCCGCCACCTTGCCGGGTGCCGTTCCGAGCCGTGGCGCCTTGCCGTTGCCGAGCAGGGCATAGGCCATCACGAACAGCGGAAAGCCGCCATGCCAGAATATATAGAGCCAGGCCGTGGTCTGCGGCCCGGCGCCGAGCAGGCCCGCGGGTGCGAAGGCGCCCGGGAAGGTCAGGGCATGGGGCACGATCATCAGGGCGTTGAACAGGTACCCGCTGGCGAGGGCCAGCAGCCCCGGCGTGCGCAGCCGCAGCACCTGGCCGAAGAGCATCGCCGCGATGACCAGCTCGCTGATCGCCAGCGCCGACTCATAGCTCGGAATGAACGCCGGGATGACCGGAAGCGGCGTCCGCGCGTGGGGCGCGGCGATGGCGAAGGCCAGCGCCGAGACCAGGACGACGACGAGCGCCAAGCGGCGCTCGCCCCGTCCGGCCGGGACGGTCGACAGGAACGCGCGCGAGGAAGGGACAGCCGTCATGCCAGCGGGGACCGGGTTTGCGTTCGATCTTTGTCTGCTATTGGTGAACGATTGCTTACCATACTTTAGGTTGTAGAGGCCGCGGGCGGGCGACAGGCCAGGCCGTTTCCGCCACACTGGCGGGGCATTGCCGAGGGGGTGGGGTGGAGGCCAGCCACGAACTGATCCTGTTGGGCGCAGGGCTGGTGCTGGTCAGCATCCTGCTCGGGATGGTCTCGGCCCGCTTCGGGACGCCCGTGCTCCTGGTGTTCCTGGGCCTGGGCATGCTGGTCGGCGAGGACGGCCCGGGTGGGATCGCGTTCGACGATTTCCCGGCCGCCTATCTGATCGGCAGCATTGCCCTGGCGGTGATCCTGTTCGAAGGCGGCCTTCGGACCGAGGCGGTGGCGCTCCGGCGCGCGCTGTGGCCATCGCTGGCACTCGCCACCGCGGGCGTGGCCGGCACGGCGGCGCTGGTCGGCCTGGCGGCGGCGACGCTGTTCGGGATCCCGTGGGGCGAAGGTCTGCTGATCGGCGCGATCCTGGCGCCCACGGACGCCGCGGCGGTGTCGTCGCTGCTGCATCTGCGCCGGCTCGACCTGCGCGCCCGGGTGGCGGCGACCCTGGAGATCGAATCAGGGCTCAACGACCCGATGTCGGTGCTGCTGACCTTGGCGCTGGTCCAGCTGGTCATGGCGCCGGCCGACATCAGCACCGGGCGTCTGGCCGAGCTCGCGCTGCGCGAGACCATCGGCGGCCTGGTGCTGGGGGCGGCCGGCGGGGCGGCGCTGCTGACCGCGATCAACCGCCTGGCGCTGGCATCAGGCCTCTATCCGATCCTGGCCCTGGCCGGCGGCCTGGCGATCTTCGGCGGCGCCCAGGCCGTCGGCGCCAGCGGCTTCCTGGCGGTGTACCTGGCCGGCCTAGTGGTCGGCAATGTGCGCCACCGGGCGACCCAAGTGATCAACCAGTCGGTCGACGCGTTCGCGTGGCTCAGCCAGATCGTGCTGTTCCTGATGCTCGGGCTGCTGGTGACCCCCAGCCAGCTGGTGCCGGCGCTGGGGCCGGCCCTGGTCCTGGCGCTGCTGCTGATCCTGGCCGGGCGGCCGCTGGCGACGCTCCTGGTCCTGCTGCCGTTCGGGTTCGAACGGCGCGAGATCGCCTTCATTGCCTGGGTCGGCCTGCGCGGTGCCGTGCCGATCTTCCTGGCGATCATCCCGATGCTGGTGGGCGTGCCCGACGCGCCGCGGATCTTCGCTGCCGCCTTCGTGGCCGTCATGGTGTCACTGGTGGTCCAGGGCTGGACGGTGGCGCCTTTGGCCCGCTGGCTGGGGCTGGACGTCCCGGCGCAGGAGCCGGGAAGCCGGCTCGACGTCGACCTGCCACCCCAGCTGGCCGCCGACCGAGCCGTCGCCGGCTATCGCCTGGAGCCGCGCAGCCCGGCCATCGGGCTGCCGCCCGAGGCGCTGCCGCTGCCGCCCGAGGCGCGGCTGCTGCTGACCATCCGCGACGGCCATGCCCGCAGCGGGTCCGGCCAGCCGCCGCTGGCGGTCGGCGACTACATCCTGGCCATGGCCGCCCCGGGCGACCTGCCGGCGCTGGACCGGCTGTTCGCGCCCCGGCCGGACCGCTCCGGTGCCCGCTCCCGCGGCCTGCTGGGCGACTTCAGCTTCGATGCGGCGACGCCGGTCGCGGCGATCGCCCGGGCCTACGACCCGGCCGCCATCCCCGACGGCGGCCAGACTGCCGGGGAGTTCCTGGGGCGCAAGCTGCGCAATCCCGCGGTCGGCGACCGCGCGCGCCTGGGCGCCGTGGCCCTGGTGGTCGAAGAGGTGGCCGACGGGCGTATCACCCGGGTCGGGCTCGACGCCGAACCGGCCGCCGGCGATCCGTTCGGCGCCGCGGCGCGGCGGCTGCGGACGCTGTACGAGCGGTGGCGTAGGCGACGGTAGGCACCGGCTCGTCCGGCGGTGTGACCCCTGTTGATCGGCGTTCATGCAGGGTCGATGCTTGATTGATCGCAGCCGGGGGCAGCCCTATCGTCGGATCGCAATAAAGGCGGTCCTCGATGCGCGTGCTGCTTCCGGTTGTCATGGGGGCCGGCCTGATCCTGGCGGCCGCCCCGACCGTGTCCGCCCAGACGCCCAGCTTTCCGTGCAATCGGGCCCAGTCGCCGCGCGAGATCGCGGTGTGCGCCGACGGCGGGCTGGCGGCGCTGGACCGGACGCTCGACCAGGCCTATCGCCGGGCGCGCGATGCCGTCGGCAGCCGGGCTTCGGTGCTGTCCGACCAGCAGCGGCAGTGGCTGCGCTCGGTCGACGAGCGCTGTGGCCTGGCGACGGGCCGTCCGACGCCGCCCACTGGCATCGCCTGCATCGCCGACCGCTATCGCGAGCGCATCGCCGCCTTGGGCGGCGCGCCGCCGCCGGCACCGCCATCGCCCACCGCGCCGGCCGCCCCGCCCATCGTCGCATCGCCGGCCGCACCGTTGCCGCCCGAGGCAGTGCGGCCGGTCGGTGCTGCGACCGTGAGCGTCGCGCGGGTGCCGGCGAAGGGCCGCAGCGACGCCATCCTGACCGTCACCGAGGCCGGGCGCTTCGCGATCGAAGCCAAGAGCGCGCAGGGCACCAGCATCGAGCTGGTTGACCGCGTGCTGGGACCGATCGCCTCGGCCGGCGGCCGGCTCGACGCCACCTTGGAACCCGGCCGCTACAAGCTGGTCCTGCGCGGCGACGAGCGTGCGGAGGGCGACGCCGCGCTGTCGGTCGAGCCGTTCGCGGCCGTGGCCGGCACTCCGCCGCTGCTGGCCGAAGGCCAGCTCCTGTCGTCCAGCCTGGCGGATCGCCAGCAGCGGTCGTTCTGGTTCCAAGTGCCGCGTGCCGGTCCGGTGTTCGTGCGCGTTTTCGGCCGTGACGTCGCCGACCTCAGCCTCAGCCGCGGCGGCACCCAGACGGTGGACGCCGTGGTCTCGACCAGCGTCGTCGAGCCGACGGCGGCGCAGCCGCTGCGGGTGGTCACGGCCTGGGTCAACCTGGAGGCCGGAACCTATCTGCTGACGGCGTTCGGCGGCGTCGGCCCGGTCTGGGCGCAGGAGTCGCCCGACCATCCGCTTGATGTCCAGGTCGGACTGCGCGCGGCCGCCGAAGCCGGGCGGGTGCGGGGGACGCTCGGGCGCACCGGGGTCGCGGCGATCCGAGTGCCGGCGTCCGTCACCTATGTCCGCCTGACGGTGCCCGAGACGGCGCCGGTGCGACTGTCGGCCTCGGAGCTCGGCGCCGACGGCATCGCCGCGATCGACGAGGATGACATCGACAAGTCGCGGGCCGTGCCGATGGCCGAGCTGACCTTGCCGAAGGCTGCCAACGGCGTGCAGGGCCGGCTGATCGAGGTCGCCGGGTCAGCCGGTCAGCCCTATCTGCTGAGCTTCCTGCACCAGGGCGACCAGGACATCGACGAAGGCGAGTCCGGCCTGTGGGTGTCGTCGTTCTATCTGGGATCGCCTGAAGCCGTCGCCGCGGCGACGGCGCTGCTCGCCGACAGCGACGGCCAGGTGCTGAACGCCCAGGCGGTGCGGCTCGGCACCGGCGCGGCCTGGTCGACCCGGCTGAACCTGCTGAGCCCGGCGCAGATCTGGCTCGAGGTCGCCAATGCCGGCCGCTACACCGTCGGGGTCGGCAACGACGCCGGACTGAAGCTGTGTCCGGCGGGCGACGCCGAGACTTGCCAGACCGGTACGGGCGCCCTGACCGCCGACCTCGACACCGGCATCTACAACTTGGCCGTGACGCCGGCGCCCAAGGCCAAGGGCGTGGTCGACCTCGCCATCCGGGCCAGCGGGGTCGCCACGGCGCGGCCGGCGCCGCTGCTGCCGGCCAACCGCAGCGTCGAGATCGGCAGCCACGGCGCGGCGAGGCTGCAGTTCGGCGCGGTGCCGGGCGTGGTGTCGGGGGCCGTGATCCGAGCGGAGCCGGTGAGCCTTGGCGAGGACCTGCCGGGCGTCGGGCGGCTGCAGCTCAAGGTCGCGATTCCTGGAGCCGGGACGCTGACGGCGCTGGCCGAGGACGGGCGGGCGCTGCCGATCGCCGTCGGGTCGGCCCCCGCCGCGCCGCAGCCGGCGGTCGCCAAGGGCACGTCGACGGTGACCGTCGACGCCGGCGGCGATACGTGGTTCTCGCTGCATTTCGAGCCGAGCGCGCCGCCCCTGCCGCCACCGCCGGCCGCGATTCCCGCACCGGCGCCGCTGGCCGGACTGCCGACCCTGGCCCTCGGCCAGCCCGCGTTCCTGGACCTGGGCGGCAACACCATCGGGCAGTACCGGCTCGACATCGCCGAGGCCGGCCTGTACCGCGTGACCTCCTTGGGCCGCCTGCAGGTGGCCGGCGAGATCCGGCATGGCCCGACGCTGGTCGACCGCGCCGAGGGCAACGGTGCCGGCCACAACGTCCTGATCCAGCGCTTCCTGCGCGACGGCAGCTATGCCGTTGCCGTGCATGCGGCGGGGCGCACGGCCGGACGCGCCGCGGTCGCCGTCGCGCGGGTCCCGGTCGCGGAGCGTGGCGCCTTTGCCCTGGGCGCGCCGTTCCGGGCCCGGCTCACGCCCGATGCGGCGGTGCAGTACCGCGTTGACGTGGCCAAGGCCGGCGACTACCGGGTCGAGCTGTACGGCCATGGCACCATGCCGGAGCTGCGGATCGAAGACGACGACGGCTGGCCGCTGCGCCAGCCCGATCGCCAGGGCATGCTGCATCTCGATCCCGGGCGCTATCGGCTGACCCTGATCCCGGACGGCGGGGTGGGCCGCGCGATCGGACGGATCACGCAACAGGCGGTGGCACCGGAGCTTTCCGGCCACGGGCCGCACCCGCTGGCCCTCAACGGCAGCCAGGCCTTCCGCTGGGTCGAGCCGGCCAAATCAGGCGATCCGCGGACACCCGACCAGTGGGACTTCGCCCTGCTGGCGCCGACCGACCTGTCGGTGACGGTGACCGACGGCATGGTCGGCGAGATCATCCGGCTGGATGCGGCGGGCACCGGCGGCGACGTGGTCGCCCGGCCGCTGTTTCGGCGCCCGGTCAAGCCGTTCGCGATCCGCCTCGATCCCGGCCGCTACCGGCTGGCGCTGCGCAGCAATGGCCCCAACAACCGCTTCGACTACCGCATCGACACCAAGACGAAGCAGCTGCTGGCCGGCCAGACCCGGACGGTGACGCTGCCCGCCGACGTGCCGTTCGCCCTGGGGGCCGACGGCGTCGCCATCGTCGAAACCTGGGGCGCGGTCGGGATCAAGGCGACCGTGACCGGAACCGGCGTCCGGATCGTCGATGACGGCCGGACCGACGACTGGAATGCGCGGATCGCACAGCCGCTGCCCGCCGGCGCGTACGCGATCCATCTGGAGAAATCGGTCCAGGGCGCGGGCGTGCGTCCGCCGGCCAGCACCGAGCCGGCGTCCGGCGACGAGTCGTCCGATGCCGACAACACGGACAACACCGACACTGCCGACAGCCAGCCGGACAAGACCATGGTGGCGCTGCGGCTGCCCGCCGACCACGAGGAGCCGGCGCTGAGCGGCGATGCCGACCTGACCGTCGGCGATGCCGATCTGCACAGCTATCCCTTGGTCCTGCGCGCCGACCGCACCGTCCAGATCTATGCGGCGCACGCCGTCGACAGCCTGGGCATGGCGTTGGAGCAGGCGGGCGCCGATGGCCGGTGGACGCTCCTCGACCAGGCGAGTGGCACCGATCCGGCGTTGGCGATGATGACCGACCCGGCACCCGGCGCCCGCTACCGCCTGCGGGTGTGGACGATGGCCGGCACCGGCACCGGCTTCACGCTGGCCGCGCGGTCCGTCGCCCCGGCCGAGCAGCCCCCGGGCAAGGTCGCGTTGACGCCGCTGGAGGGTGCGGCCTCGGCATGGGCGGTCGCCGCGGTGCAGCTGCCCGCCCCGTCATTGCTGGAGGTGGGGGAGGCGGTGCGCGGGGCCGGACGTCCGGGGGCGCCGCTGGTCGCCGCGCCGCGCGGCGTGCTGGCCGCGGATGGCGAGCATGTCGCCCTGCTGGGCCGGGATGCGTCGGTACCGGTTTTGGTGCGGATCCTGGAGCCGGCTGCAGGCAAGCCGGTGTCCTTCACCGTGGCGGCGGGTCGGACGGCGCAGGTCGCGGGCGCCGTCGGCGACTCCGGCGTGACCGTGTGGACCGTCGAGGCGCGCGCCGGCGTGCCGGGGATCGCTGCGGGCGGCGCGCCCATGGCCGCGGTCGGCGACCAGGCCGTGGCGGTCGGGCCGGGGCCGGTCACGGTCTGGAATGCCGGCGACGCGGGCGACCTTGCGGTCACCGTGGCCCGCCGCTCGATGGCCCTGCCGGAACCGGCAGCCCTGTCGCCGGGAACCGTCACCGTCACGCTGGACGACAGCAGCGCCCGCGCCTGGCGGCTCGCCGACGGCGTCAAGCGGCTGCAGCTCGACCTGCCGCCCGCGACGGCGGCGGTGCTGGACGGCGGCACGGCGCCGACGACGATCTGGTCGGGCCGCCGGGCCGCCAGCCGCACGCTCGACACCGACGCGACCCGCCTGCTCCTGATCCGGGCCGATGCCGGATCGGCGCCGGCCAGCATCGCCTGGACGCCCGTGGCGGCGGCCCAGGCGTTCGGCACGGTCGGCGCGGACGGCGTTTTCAGGCGCTTCTTCGGGACCGCGGGCAGCTTGGAGCTGCCGATCGCCGCCGCGGCGCCGGCACTGCATGTCCGCGGCCCCGACGCCGCCGCCACGGTCATCGGCGTCGATGGCCGCGTGTGGGCCGGCCTGGACCCGACCGAGGTCAAGCCGGGCCGCGTGATCGTCCGTCACGGCCCCGGCCTCGTCGCCGCCTGGCTCGACGGCGGGGCCGGCGGCCTGTGGCCGGCGGCGGCGCCCGAGATGGTTTCGGCGCCATCGACCCGGTCGCTGTCGGGCCAGGCGCAAGCGCTGCGACTGCATCTCGACAAGCCGGCGATGGTCCACGTACGCAGCTCGGCGCCGGTCCTGGCGGCGCTGCGGACCGGATTGGGGATCAGCCCGATCGAGCTGTTCGCCAACGGCGCCGATTTCAATCGCTACGCGCCCGCCGGCGACGCCGACCTGCTGCTGCAGTCGGCGGCCGACGGCCCCCTGACCGGGTCGGTCGAGCTGGCGACCACCGAGGTGCTGCCGATCGGCGAGGGGCTGGGGCCGCGCCTGACCCTGGGGCCCGGCGCTTCGCGCCTGTTCGGGTTCCAGGTGGCGCAGCCGACCGCGGTCGGCGTCGGCGTGCGCGCGGCGATCGACATCGCCGATTGCCGGCTGCTCGACGCCGCGGGCCACGAGCTGGGCCGCGGCGTGGTCCAGATGCACGACCTGGCCGTCGGGGCCTATGTGCTGGCCGTGTCGGTGCCCGCGGATGCGCCGACGCTGGACTTGCAGCCGGCGGTGGTCGGCTTGGCCAAGCCCGACGACGGTCCGCCGCCCGACGTGCGCGCCAAGTATCTGGAGCTGGTCGGCCTCGCCGACGACCACCGCACTGCCACCCCGTGATGCGAGCCCGTGCCATGCGCAAGCTGATCGCCGCTTTCGGCTGCCTGATCCTGGGGGCCCTGGCGCACGGGCCGGCTGCGGCTGCCGTGCTGGACAAGGTCGCCCCGCCAGCGGGGACGGTCGTGGTGCCCGACCACTTCCTGCGGGCCTGGGACCCGGTCACGGTGTTCCTGCCCGCCGACACCGGTCCGGCCGGCGGCGGTCCCGAGGACCATCCCGAACGGTTCGTGACCATGGTGCCGGCGCAGCCTGGCGCCTTCAGCTGGCTGGATGCCCGCACCCTGCAGTTCCGCCCGGCCGTGCCCTGGCCGGCCCTGGCGCGGGTGACCGTGACCCTGGGCAGCCAGGCGACGCGCCTGGTGGCGCTGATCTCGGCGCCGGCCGGCATGGCGCCGCAGGCGGGATCGACTGCCCGCGCCGTCGACCGTCTGCGCCTGGATTTCCCGGGGCCGGTCGATCCGGCGGCGCTGGCCCGGCTGCTGACCATCGAGGCGCGGCCGCTGCCCGGCATCGACGCTGCCCAGGCCCAGCTGCTGGACGGCAAGGACTTCGCCGTGCAGGCGGCGGATCGCGCGGCCGGCACGGCCAAGGCGTCCTATCTGGTGCTGCTGCGCCAGCCGCTGCCGCCGGCATCGCGGATCCTGGTGCATCTCAAGCTGTCCGACGAGCCTGGGCTGGACCCGCCGCTGGCCGACCTGGAGTTCGCGACCGAAGCCGCGGTGGCGCAGGTCGACGCGGTCGGCTGCGCCTACGGTTCCGACATGCGGGCCGGCATCGATCATTGCACCGGCGACTCGGAGCCGGTGGTCGACGTCCGCTTCGACCACGACATGGCCCCCGCGTCGCCCACCGAGCTGCGGCAGTTCGTGCGGATCTCGCCGCCGGTCGACGACGTGACCTACGCCCAGTACGGCAGCACCCTGACGGTGCGCGGAAAGTTCGCCTACGACACCGTCTACACCGTGACCCTGGCCGATGCCGACCTGCACGCCGCCAGCGGCGTGCCGCTCGCCGGGGCCACCGGCAAGACCGATCGCATCGTCTTCGACCGGCCGAGCCCGGTGCTCGCCTATGAGGAAGCCAGCGGCATCGTCGAGCGCTACGGGCCGCAGCGGGTGCCGCTGCACGGCCGCGGCTACGACCAGGTCGACCTGCGCATCCACGCCATCGATCCCCTGGATCGCGGCTTCTGGCCCTATGCCGGCAGCCCGGTGACGGTCGACGACCAGGCGGAGCCGCCGTTGCCGGGGCTGGAGCCCGGTCCCTATGCCAGCGCCGCCCGGGTCTCGGCCGAGACCCTGGCCCGGCGCATCAAGGCGCTGGGCTCGCCCAGCGTGTCCGAGCTGGTGCCGCTACCGATCAGCAAGCTGTCGCTGCGCTCGAAGTTCGGCCTCGACCTCAAGCCCTACCTGGAGCGCATCGGCGGCCGCGACGGACCCGGCACCTACCTGGTCGGACTCAGGCGCATCGACTCCTCGACCAAGCGCGACTGGATGCGCGTGCAGGTCACCGACCTCTCGGTCTCGGTGCTGGAAGAGCTGGACCACGTCCATTTCTTCGTGACCTCGCTGGCCACCGCGCGGCCGGTCGACGGCGCGACCGTGACCCTGGAGGGCAACAGCGGCAACAAGGGCTGGGAGACGATCGCCCGCGGCACCACCGATGCGGACGGCCAGTTCGATTGGGCGCCGGCCGGCAACCGAAAGGGCTGGCGGCTGCAGCGGCTGGCGGTCGCCAAGGGACTTGACCATCTGGTGATCGATCCGGACAAGCCGCCGCGCCCCTATAACGGCCTGGTCGCGGCCAGCGACACCGGCGGCAGCGCGGCGGGCTGGCTGGCCTGGACCCTGGAGCCGCTGGCGCCGCGCCGGCCGCCGCCGCAGCTGGTCTGCCACGTCTTCACCGAGCGCCCGATCTACCGGCCCGAGGAGCCGGTGCACATCAAGGGCTATGTGCGGCTGCACGACGCCGGTCAGCTGAGCTTCGCGCGCGGTACCGGCACGCTGGTGGTGACCGGCCCGAACGACGTCGAGTGGCGCTATCCGGTCGATCTGGGCGATGCCGGCAGCTTCTATCACAAGTTCGACGTGCAGACCCAGGCGACCGGCGACTATGCCGCCCATTTCGAAGGCCCCGGCAAGGCGTCCTGCGGCGACGTGCCGTTCAAGAAGGAGGCGTACCGGCTGCCGACCTTCGAGCTGGTGTTCAACGCGCCGCCTCAGGTGCCGCTGGATCAGCCCTTCAAGGTCGATGTCACCGGCCGCTATTTCGCCGGCGGGCTGGTGGCCGACCGGCCAGTGAAGTGGCGGGTCGCGCAATATCCTTACAACTGGCAGCCCAAGGGGCCGGACGGCTTCCACTATTCGACCGATTCCCGGTTCTCGAACCAGGAGGCGTTCCGCTCGACCCCGGTGCTGGAGCGCGATGCCCGCACCGACGGCGCCGGCGTCGCGAGCCTGGCCCTCGACCCGACCATCGAGCCGACCGCCCAGCCGCGCCGCTATGTGGTCGAGGCGACGGTCACCAGCGACGACGACATCGTCGTGCGCAACACCGCCTCGGTCCTGGCGCTGCCGCCCTTCGTGCTGGGGCTCAAGGTGCCGCGCTACCTGCCGCAGGGCGACGCGATCCGGCCCGAGATTGCGGTCCTGGATGCCGACGGCAAGCGGATCGCCGGCCAGCCGGTGACCGTGCGCCTGATCAAGCGCCGCTGGTCGTCGGTGCTGCAGGCCAGCGACTTCACGCAAGGCACGGCCAAGTACGTCACCAACATCGTCGAGGACAAGCTGGCCGAGCAGACGCTGGCCAGCACCGCCGACGCGCAGACCCTGACCTTGCCGGCCAAGGGCGCCGGCGTCTATGTGGTCGAGATCGAGTCGCGCGACAAGCTGGGCCGCACCCAGACCGTCAGCATCGACCTGTTCATGGACGGCGCCACGCCGGTGACCTGGTCGAAGCCGCCGGCCGAGACCGCGGCCGTGACCGCCGACAAGGACAGCTATGTGCCGGGCGAGTCGGCCAAGCTGGTGGTCCAGAGCCCGTTCCAGACCGCCCGGGCGCTGGTCGTCGTGGAGCAGCCCGACAGCCGCAACCAGTATAGCTGGGTCGACATCGCCAACGGCTTCGGCACCGTCACCGTGCCGATCGAGGCTCGCTACATGCCGCGGGTCCCGATCCACATGCTGATCTTGCGCGGCCGCATCGGCGACGCCCAAGGCTCGTCCGGACCGTTCGACCTGGGCAAGCCCACGACCGTCGCCGCGACCACCTGGCTCAAGGTCCGCCCGGTCAAGAACACCCTGCAGGTCAGCCTGGACTATCCCAAGCAGGCGCGCCCGCGCGACCAGGTCGACGTGGTCGTGCATGTGTCGGACGACCTGGGCCAGCCTGTTTCGGGCGAGCTGACCTTCTGGATGGTCGACCAGGCGATCTTCACCCTGGCCAAGGAGCAGCCGCTCGACCCGCTGCCGCCCTTCATCGTCGAGCATCCCAGCCGCCTTCAGATCCGCGACAGCCGGGCCATGGCGTTCGGGCTGCTGCCGCTGGCGCTCGATCCCGGCGGCGATGCCCCGATCGAGGAGCAGGGCGTCGATGTCAGCGTGCGCAAGAACTTCACGCCGGTGCCGGTGTACCTGCCCAGCGTCAAGGTCGGGCCCGACGGCATCGCGCGGCTCAAGGTGACGCTGCCCGACAGCCTGACCGTCTTCAAGCTGCGCGCCAAGGTCGCCAGCGGCACCAGCCGCTTCGGCTTCGCGATCGGCGACATGCAGGTCCGGCTGCCGCTGCTGGCGCAGCCGGCGCTGCCGCGCTTCGTGCGCAGCGGCGACCGCTTCGACGCGGTGGTCCTGGGCCGGCTGATCGAGGGGGCAGGGGGGCCGGGCAAGGCGTCGATCGCGGCGCCGGGCCTCGATCCGGGCCAGGCCGACCAGGCCTTCACCTGGTCGGCGGGCACGCCGGCGCGGGTGGCGTTCCCGGTTGCCGTGCCGACGCTGGAGACCAAGCCGGACGGTACGCCGGTGCGCGACGCGGTGGCGATCCGCTTCGCGGTCGAGCGCGAGGCCGACAAGGTCCGCGACGATATCGAGATCGACCTGCCGCTGAAGCCGGACCGCCGGCCCGTGGTCGAGCGCCGGCTCGCCACGCTTGATGCCGCCAAGGGCCAGGGCGCCGGCCATCTCGAGCTGCCGGCGCTGGCCCAGCCGGCGCGCGCCGGGACCGTGCAGCGGCTGGTCGAGGTCGCGACCGACCCGGCCGTCGTCGAGATGATCGCCGGCCTGAACTATCTGGTCGAATATCCCTATGGCTGTACCGAGCAGCGGGTCAGCCGCGCCCGGGTCGAGATCGCCGCGCACAAGCTGGCGGCGGTGGTCGGCGACGCCGATCCCGGCGCGCGCGTGGCCACCGACGTGCGCCAGACCGTGGCCTGGATCGGCCAGACCCTTACCGACGACGGGTTGGTCGCCTATTGGCCGCATGCCCGCGGCTATGTCGGCCTGTCGGCGTGGTCGCTGATGTTCCTGGTCGAGGCCCAGCAGGCCGGCCAGACCGTGCCCAAGCCCCTGGTCGACAGCATTGCCCATGCCCTGAAGCAGGCCCTGCGCTCCGACTATCCGCGGCTGCTCAAGGGCTCGGAGGACATCGAGCGCAGCTGGGCGCTGGTGGCGCTGGCCGCCGCCGGCCAGCTCGACCGCGGCTACGCCGCCGACCTGGCGCGCAAGGCCGCCTTCCTGCCGGTCGAGAGCCAGGCCCAGATCCTGTACGTCCTGGCCCGGTCCGGCGCGGCCGACCCGGGCACGGTGTCGTCGCTGGCCGGCCGGATGTGGGCTGGGATCGTGGTCCAGGACGTCGATGGCCGGCCGCGCTACATCGGGCTGCAATCGCCGCCGGCCGGCAATGGCGTGCTGCTGCCGTCCGAAGTCCGCACCCTGGCCCAGATGCTGCGGGCCGATCTGGTGGCGCAGCCCGGCGATTCGCGCCGCGGGCTGATCACCGACGCCCTGCTGCGCCTGGGCCGCGGCGACGGTTGGGGCGACACCAACACCAACGCCGAGGCGATGCTGGCCTTGGCCGACGTCATCGGTGCCGGCACGGCACCGCAGGCGACCGTCACCGTCACAGGCGGCGGCGCCCAGCGCCGGCTCGATGTCGGCGGCATCAGGCCGATCGAGCGCATGCTGCTGCTCGATCCGGGCCCGGCCGCGCTCGACGCCGCACCGGGTGCGGCGCCGGTGCTGGCGCGCGTCAGCACCCGCTTCCTGCCCGCCGCGCCCGGCAACCAGGCGACGGCGGCGGCCAACGGCCTGGTGATCCGGCGTGACAGCTATCGCCTGCCGCCGGGCGGCGGGCCGCTGGCCAAGCTGGAGCCGGCCGGCGCCGATCACGACATCGGCCTGACGGCCGGCGATATTGTCGAGGACGCCGTGGAAGTCGTGAACCCGGCCGATCGCAACCATGTCGCGATCGTGGTGCCGCTGGCCGCCGGCATGGAGCCGCTCAATCCGCGCCTGGCCAACGCCCAGGCCGAGGCCAAGCCGCAGGGCGAGGTGACGCTCGATCCGAGCTATGCCGCCTATCTCGACGATGAGGTGGCCTTCTACTACGACAGCCTGCCCAAAGGCACCTACCGGCTGTATTTCCGCAGCCGTGCCAACGTGGTCGGGCGCTTCATCCAGCCGCCCAGCACCGCCGAGCTGATGTACGACGCCGCCGTCGCCGGCAGCACCGACGGCGCGCGGATCACCATTCAGCGTTAAAGCGGGATGTGCATGAGCTGGAATCATAGTGATTCCCCCTCCACCCGGCCTCCTCCCAACGGGGCTACGGGATTCACGCATCTTTTGTTGCTATTCCGATCAGTTTCTTTGCTCGTCATTCCCGCGAAAGCGGGGATCGTGCGCGCGCAAGCGCAATTGGTCAGGCG
>CAZEFK010000114.1:0-24109 GCA_964511405.1 uncultured Comamonadaceae bacterium
GCGGTCGGGCGCGGCGGCGACCGCCACGGCGTCGTCGGGGACCGGCAGCACCGGGTCGTCGGACAGGTCGAGGCCGGCAGTCAGCGGGCCCGGCCCGAGGCCGCCGGCGGCCTCGGCCGGCACCGCCGCCGGCGTGCCGTCCGCGGCCTGCCACTCGACCTGGAAGGCGGTCGCGACCACCGCGCCTTGGGCCAGCAGCTCCGACTCGGTCTGGCGGACCAGCGCGCTCTCATAGACGCGCAGCAGCCAGATCCCCGCCAGGGGCAGCAGCAACAGCGTCAGGTTGGTCAGCAGCAGGACCGTGCGGATGCGCGGGCGGCGCATGTCAGGCCGGGGCGACCAGCCGATAGCCCAGCCCGTGCGCGGTCTGGATCGGAGCGCCGCCGGCCGCCTGCAGCTTGGCCCGGATGTGCCTGACATGGCTGTCGATGGTGCGGTCGCCGACGAAGCGCCGGTCGGGATAGGCCGCGTCCATCAGGGCATCGCGGCTGAACACCTTGCCCGGATGGCGCGCCAGGGTGCGCAGGATGGCGAACTCGGTCGCGGTCAGGGCCAGGGGGTGGCCGTCCCACGCCGCCGCCATGCCGTCCAGGTCCAGATGGAGCGGCCCCAATCGGATCGCCGCGGGCGGCGGCGGCGCGTCGGCCAGGCGCGGCGGCCGGCGCAGCACCGCCTTGATCCGCGCCACCAGCTCGCGCGGGCTGAACGGCTTGGTCAGGTAGTCGTCGCCGCCCAGCTCCAGCCCCAGGATGCGGTCGATCTCGTCGTCCTTGGACGACAGGAAGATGATGGGCGTGCTGCGGTTGCGCCGCAGCCGCCGGCAGACCTCGGTGCCGTCCAGCTCGGGCATCAGGATGTCCAGGACGACCAGGTCGGGCGCACCGCGCTCGACGGCTTCAAGCGCCGCCAGGCCGTCGGCGGCCTCGGCCACGTCGAAGCCCTCGCGGCGCAGCGTGAAGGCGATCAGCTCGCGGGTGTGGCGGTCGTCGTCGACGACCAGGACGGTCGGCATGGCCCGCAGTCTACGGACCGCCGATCATCGCCGTCCAAGACTGCACGAATTCTGCACGAAAAATCCGCGCCTCGGCCATGGCACGGCCATGGCCGCTGCATGCGACCCGCGCAGCATGCCCCGGTTTCGATCATGGAGGCGACGGATGCAGCGGATGACGGTCAAGCTGGGGATGGTGTTGGCAATGAGCCTGGCGCTGGCGCTGCCGGTCGGCTTGGTCCACGGGCTGGTGGCCGAGCGGCGCGGCGCCCGCGACGGCGTGGTGCGGCAGGTCGCGGCCGAGTCGGTGGATGCCCAGCATCTGATCGGCCCCGTGCTGCTGGTGCCCTACCGGGCCAAGCTGGGCGATCCGGCCCAAACCCTTGCCCTGCTGCCCGACCGGCTGGCGATCACGGGCGCGCTGACGCCGGAGCCGCGCCATCGGGGCATCTACGAGGCGACGCTCTATGGCAGCCACCTCGACATCACCGGCGGCTTCGCGGCTGCCGACACGGCGCCCGAGCTGCGGGACGCCTACGAGGTCGGCCCGGCGCGCCTGGTCCTGGGCGTCGGCGACATCCGCGGGATCGGCCCCGGCCTGACGCTTGATTGGCAGGGCACGCGGATCGCCGTCAGCCCGGGCGCCGACGCGCCCGGCTTCGGTCCCGGCGTGACCGCGGGGGTGGGTGCGCTGGATCTGCATGCCGGCGCCCAGTTCCGGATCGGCCTCGACCTGCGCGGGCTCGGGCGGTTCGACGTGGTGCCGACCGGACGCGAGACCACGCTGACGCTGCAGTCGCCTTGGCCGGACCCCAGCTTCTACGGCCGCTTCCTGCCCGACGAGAGCATCGACGCCCATGGCTTCAAGGCGATGTGGCAGGTCTCGCTGTTCGCCACCGACATCGTGCATCGCTACCAGCAGTGCCTGGCCAGGACCGAGGCCTGCGCCGCCTTCACTGGCACGGCCATGGGTGTGGCGCTGTTCCAGCCGGTCGACCTCTACCAGCAGTTGGAGCGGTCGGTGAAGTACGGCTTCCTGTTCGTCGGGCTCACGGTGCTGATCGTGTTCGTCTACGAGGTGCTGGGCCGCCTGGCAATCCATCCGATCCAGTACGGGCTGGTCGGGCTGGCGCTGGCGATGTTCTTTCTGCTGGTGACCTCGCTCGGCGAGCAGATCGGCTTCGCGGCGGCCTATGGGCTGGCCAGCGTCGCGTCGGTCGGGCTGATCGGCTTCTATCTGGGCCATGTCCTGCGCAGCCGTGGGCGCGGCCTGACCCTGACCGGCTTGCTGGCGGCGCTCTACGCCGTGCTGTTCGCGCTGGTGCGCTCCGAGGACAACGCCTTGATGCTGGGCTCGCTGGCGCTGTTCGCGCTGCTGGCCGCGCTCATGATCGGGACGCGGCGGGTCGACTGGTACGCGCTGGAAACGCCGTGGGGCCGGCCGCGCGATGTTGAGCCTCGGTAGGCCCGCCATGTGGCGCTATGTCGGGCGGTGCATGGTCCATCTCGCTTGCCTTGCCGGCGCCGCTGCCGTTGCCGGCTCGCTCGCCCTGGCTCTCGCGGGCGGTCCGCCTCGGACCGTGCACGCCTTTGTGACCGTGCTTGTGTTGGTCCCGGTCGTGGCCGGGCTATTGCTGATCCTTTTGCTGACCGTCTTCGGCGTCACCCAGCCATTGTTGGGGGCAGCCCTGTTTCTGTTCGGTCGCGCCGGATCGGTCCGTGGGCTTGCCGGCGTCGTGGCGTCGGTGATGCTCCTGGCCGTGTGCTCGGTGGCTTGGGTCGATTGGCTCGGCGGGAGCTGCAGCAGCCTTTCACGCTGGACCGCAGCGCCGTCCCCGGCTGGGTATGCGATCTGCCTCGGGATCCAGACGGGACTGGCCGGCTTCAGCGGCTGGCGGCTGCGTCGGCGTCCGCCTCAGCGCGGTACGTTGCCCCGCACTGTCGTCCGGTAGAGCGTGCGCCGGTACCGGGGCGGGCAGCCGGTCGCGAAATGCATGGTCGACCGGTTGTCCCACATCACCAGGTCACCCGGCTGCCAGCGGTGCCGGTATTGGAAGCGCGGCTGGGTGGAGTGCTCGAACAGGCGCTCAAGGAGGCCGGGCTCGGCGGCGGGGCCGTCCGCTGGGCCGATCAGCCGGGTGGTGAAGCCTTCGTTGACGAACAGCGCCTTGCGGCCGGTCACGGGGTGGGTGCGCACGGCGGGATGGACGACCGGCGGCACGCGGCGCAGCTGCTCGGCGTCGAGGCCTGGGCGCAGCTCGCTCTTGGCCCGCTGCAGGGCGTTGCGGTGGGCGTAGCTGTGCTCGGCATGCAGGCCCTCGATCGCCTGCTTCAGGTCGTCGTCCAGGGCGTCATAGGCGGCCCCCATGTCGACGAACAGGGTGTCGCCGCCTTCGACCGGCAGTTCCTGGGCGTGCAGCAGCGAGCCCAGGCTGGGCTCGGTCTTGTAGGACAGATCCGAGTGCCAGTAGTGGCCGGCATCGGCCAGGCCCAGCGGCCGGCCGTCCTCGATCACGTTGCTGACGATCAGGATCTCGGGATGGCCGGGCAGCAGCGCCGGGGTCTGGACATGGATCTCCAGCGGCCCGAAGCGGCGGCTGAAGGCGATGTGCTGCTCGGGCGTCAGGCCCTGCTGGCCGCGCAGCACCATGACGCCGGCCCCGGCCCACATCAGGCGCAGCTGCTCGAAGCGGCGATCGTCCAGCCGGTCCGGGCGCTCCAGGCCCGAGACGGCGACGCCGAAGCCATGGGCGGTCAGGGACGACAGCGTCAGGCCGGGAAGATCGATCGGGTCGGCGGCGAGCACGGCGGGCCTCTTCATCCAGATGGTGGCCCAACAGGTGGGAAGGGCGACCACCCGGCGTCAATTTGAAAAATCTAACCCTGGCTTTTAGGCGCCAGCGCCGTGGCCGGCGGGCCGTCCTTGACGCAGTGCTCGACGATCGGGCCGCAGCGGGTCAGCGCGCCCAGCCCGGCGCCGGTCGCCCCGGAATAGCGGACCTCCGTCACCCGGCCGTCGACCAGGGCGAAGGTCGCCCGGCAATAGCTGGCGTCGCCGGCCGACAGGCCGAAGCCGCCGCCGCCGAGCGGCCCCAGGTTGGGCAGGTTGACCGTCAGGTTGGGCGGCGCCAGCTGGGTCTCGTAGGTTTCCAGGCGCACGCCGTCGACGGTCTCGGCATGAGTGGGGAAGCCGGCGCACAGATGCAGCGCCAGCTCCGACAAGCCGACCAGGCGCGACCGCGCCGTGTCGGCGACGTCGCTGGACGGCAGGCCGCAGCCGGCCAGCGCCAGGCAGAGCAGCGGACAGAACCGGGACATGATGTCTGTTACCGTTGCTGCGCTGCAAAAGTTCCCGGGCGATCAGGCCTTGCGGGCCACCACCACGCGCTCGGGCGACGTCGGCACGTCCTGGATGTCGCAGGCCCCGAACCCGGCTTCCTGGAACATCGCGGCCAGCTCGCGGAAGGTATAGGCGTCCCCCTTGGGCGTGCCGACCAGCATGTTCAGCACGAACAGCGCCGGCCCCTTGGGCGACACCCGGTCGTCGTCGGGCACGAACTCCAGCGCCGCCACGCGGCCGCCGGGGGCCAGCGCGGCATGAATGCGGCGCAGCAGGGCGGCGCAGGTCGGCGGATCGAAATGGTGCAGGAAGTTGGTCAGCAGCACCAAGTCGTAGCCGGTGCCGAGCTCGACCTCGAAAGCGCTGCCGGGCAGGCCGGCATGGCGGTCGGCGACCCCGGCCTTGGCCGCGTTCTCGGCGGCGACCGCCAGCACTGGCCGCCAGTCGAGCGCGGTGATCCGGGCCTCGGGGGCGTGCCGCGCCACCGCGATGCCGAACAGGCCGTGGCCGGCCGCGACGTCCAGCACCCGCCGCGGCGGGGCCTCCGCGCACAGCAGCTTGGCCAGCGCCTCGGCGGCCGGCGCCATCATCGGCGCCATGCCGCGCGCGAACTTCACCCAGACCGGGTCCTCCGGCTCCAGGGTGCCGGCATCGGGCGGGCCGCCGCGCCGGACGATGGCGGTCAGGTCCTGCCAGCGCGCCGTCATTTCAGGCGCCAGCAGGAACTCGATGACCGAGCCCAGATAGGCCGGCGACCGGCGGTCCAGGAAGCGCTCGGCATCCGGGGCCAACGCATAGCGCCCGGCGGTCTTGGTCAGCAGTCCCAGCACCGTCAGGCTATCGCACAGCATGCGCGTCGTCCGCGGGTCGGCCTCGACCGCCGCCGCCGCCGCGCCGGCGCTGTCATGCCCGGCGGCGATGATGGAGAACAGGTCGAGCTCGATTGCGGTGCGCAGCACCGCCGTGACCTGATGGCCGCCCAGGAGTTCGAAGACGCGCTCGGGCGTGATCGGATGGTTCATGGCCAATCTCCGGCTGTGGTGCGGTCCCATAGTTCCGGTCCGGCCGGTGAACGCAACTAGGTGAGATGGATGATCCCGGGCATACTCCCGGCGGCCAGCGGGGAGCGATGATCCGGACCAGCCTAGCCAAGCCGATCGCATCGCTGACCGAGCATCTCGGCCCCTTCGTCGACCGGCGCGGCTGGAACCTGGCGGCGGGCCTGCGCGCCGGCGTCGTCTGCTCGGTCCCCTTGCTGCTGGCCGACCTGCTCGGGCGCTGGGACCTGAGCTGGATGGCGGTCATCGGCTTCTGGATGTGCCTGGCGGATCCCGGCGGCGCCGTGCGCACCCGGGTCTCGACGCTGGCCGGCTTCGGCCTCGCCGCCACCGCCGCGGCGTTCCTGGGGGTGCTGGCGCAGCCCGATCTCTGGCTCGCGGTCGCCCTGGCGCTGACATGGTGCTTCGCCGGGGGGCTGGTGCGGGTCTGGGGCGACGCGGCCGCCGCGGTCGGCACGCTCGGCAGCGTGGCCTTGGTGGTGGTGCTGGGCATGGGTCATGCCGCCGGCGGTCCGCGGGCGGCGGCCGGTTTCGCCGGACTGACGCTGGCGGGGGCGGTGTGGGCCGGGGTCATGGTGCTGGTCCTGTGGCGCCAGCACCCCTACGCGGCGGCCCGGCGGTCTGTTGCGATCGTCCTGCGCGACATCGCCGCCTATCTGCGCGCGCTGGCCGAGCTGCAGCGCCCCGGCGCCGATGCCCAGGCCTGGGCGCGGATGGCGCGGGAGCGGCGCCGGGCCTGCCGCGACGCCATCGAGGCCGCGCGCCGCGCCCTGGTTCACATCCGCCGCCACTATGCCGGGCGCAGCGCCCGCGCCAGCCACCTGCTGCTGCTGCTGGCCGATGCCGACCGCGCCTTCGCGACCGTCATCGCCCTGGACGAGCTGCTGGATTCGACCCGCGGCGCCGGCCAGGATCGAGTGGTCCGGGTGGCGCTGTTGCGGCTGGCCTCGCGCGTGGCGCGGGTGGCGCAGGCTGCGGAGATCGGCGCGGCCGGGCGGCGGGTCGACCCCGACCAGATCCTGGCCGGGCTCCGCGAGCGGCTGGCCGGCGGCGACCCGGTGCGCCAGCATGCGGTCGACCTGTTCGACCAGCTGTCGCGCTGGATTTCGGCCGCCCTGGAACAGGCCGGGGGCGCGTTCGCCGCGCGCCCGCCGGCGCCCGATCCGGCCGAGGATCCGCCGCCGCGGCCGTGGCGCGAGCTGCGGGTCAACCTGACGGCGCAGTCGCTGGCCTTCCGCCATGCCGCCCGGCTCGCGGTCACGGCCGCGCTGGCGGTCCTGATCAGCGGCGTCTCCCATGCCGAGCGCGGCTACTGGATCACGATCACGGCCGTCACCATCCTGCAGCCCTACTTGTCGGCCAGCTGGCGGCGCGCGCTCGAGCGGGTGGCCGGCAGCGTGGTCGGCGGCCAGCTGGCTGCGGGGCTGGCGCTGGTGGTGGACAGTCCGGTCGAGATCGCGCTGCTGGCCTTTCCGCTCAGCGTCCTGACCCTGGCCGTGCGCGGCGTCAGCTACTCGCTGTTCATCCTGTGCCTGACCCCGCAGTTCGTGCTGATCGCCGAGCTCAGCCAGCCCGGCGGCCTGGATCCCGCCTTGGCCGGCCTGCGGGTGCTGGACACCGTGCTGGGCGGCGCGCTCGGGCTGGCCGCCAGCCTGCTGCTGTGGCCGAGCTGGGAGGCGCCGCGGCTGGCCGGCCGGGTTGCCGCGGCAGTCCGCGCCAATCGCGGCTACCTGCTGGCGGCGCTGGACGCCGTGGGCGGCATCGGGCCGGCCGCCGCCATCGAACCGGCACGCCGCCGCGCCGGCTTGGCCAGCAACAATGCCGAGGCCTCGATCCAGCGGCTGATGGGCGAGCCGCTGCGCCGGCGCAGCGACGATGCCGAGCCGGCCTGGACGGCGATCACCGCGACCCGGCGGCTCGCCGGTGTTGCCGCGGCGCTGGTGGCCGTGCCCGAGGCCGCGGCCGGCGCCGATGCCCAGGGTCTCGCCGACGTCCGCCGCTGGCTGGCCGACGGCCTGGATGCCGCCGCCGCGAGCTTCGACGGCGGAACGGCGCCGCCACCGTTGCCGCCGGTGCCAGAGGCCGCGGTGGCGGCCGGCTTGTTGGCGCGCGAGCTGCTGCGGGCGCGGCGGCAGGTGGCAATCGTCCACGACGCTGCGGATCGCTTGGCCGGGACGCGACAGGTGCGCCCGGCGCCGGCTTGAGGTAGGCCTGAATGATGACCATGACCGCGACATCTCTGGATCGGGCGGTGGCCGCTCTGGCCGAAGCCCAGGGCGGCACCGGCGGCGCCGTGGCGGTGCTGCGGCGGGGCGAGCTGCTGGTACGCCACGCCTGGGGTTGGGCCGACCTGGAACGACGCCTGCCCTTCGGCCCAAGCACGCTGTTCCGCATCTGCTCCATCTCCAAGCAGTTCACCTGCGGCGTCCTGCTCGACGCCGTCGGCGATCCGGCGCTACTGGACGGCGAGGTGCGGGCGCGCCTGCCCAGGCTAGGGGATGCGGCGCCGACGGCGGCGCAGCTGGCGCACAATCAGTCCGGCCTGCGCGACTACTGGGCGACCGCGATGCTCTGCGGCGCGCCGGTCGAGGGCGCCTTCGGGCCGGCCGAGGCCCGTCGCCTGATCGGCCTCACGCGCTCGCTGCAGTTCCGGCCGGGCACGCGCTATTCCTATTGCAACCAGAACTTCCGCCTGCTGGGCGAGAGCGTGGAGGCGCGCACCGGCCAGCCGCTGGCCGACCTGATGCGCCGGCGCCTGTTCGATCCGGCCGGCATGGAGACCGCGCTGCTGTGCCCGGAGACCGTCGCCATGCCCGACGGCACCCAGGGCTACGAAGGCACGGTGGCCGACGGGTTCCGGGCGGCGGTCAACCGCATCCACTGGACTGGCGACGCCGGCATCGCCGCCAGCCTGGACGATCTGATCGCGTGGGAGCGCTTCATCGACCGCACCCGCGACGACCCGGGCGGGATCTACAACCGGCTGTCGGCGCCGGTCGCCTTCGCCGACGGCACGCCGGCCGCCTATGGCTTCGGCCTGAACCGAATGACCCTCCACGGCCGGGCCGCGACCGGCCATGGCGGGGCCCTGCGCGGGTGGCGCAGCATGCGGGTCCACGTCCCCGGGGAGCGCCTGTCGGTCGTGGTGCTGATCAATCAGATGGCGGATGCGCGAGCGGCCGCCGTCGGTTTGGTCGAGGCCGTGCTGGGCATGCCCGAGCGGCCGCCGCCGCGCGCGCTGCCGGACGGCTGGTCGGGCGTGTACGAAGAGCCCGAGACCGGGCTGGTGGTGCGGCTGGAGCCGCGGCCGGACCGGCGCATCGCGCTCCATTACGGCCAGCGCCCGGAGCTGCTGGAGATCGACGATCGGGGCGACGCCCGGGCCGACTCGACACGGCTCGCCCGGACGGCCGATGGCCTGCGCATGGAGCGTGGCGCCGACAACCTGTCGAGCCTGTTGACGCCGCTGTCCGGCGACGCCCCGCGCGACATCGAGGGCGTCTTCCGCTCGGACGAGTACCAGGCCGAGCTGACCTGCGCCGCCGCCGGCGGCGTCCTCTATGCGGCGGCCTCCGGCTTCCTGGGCCAGGGCATGATGGCGCAGCTGCTGCCGGCTGGCCCCGATCGGTGGCGCCTGCCATGCCCGCGGGCGCTCGACTCGGCAGCGCCCGGCGACTGGACGCTGCGCTTCAGCCGCGACGAGGCGGGGCGGGTGGCCGGCGTGCGGGTCGGGTGCTGGCTCGCCCGGGGCATCGAGTACCGACTGGTCTAACGGCTGGTCTGATCAGGCAGCCGCCGCTTGGGCGGCCCACTTCGCGACCATCGCGACCAGGGCGGCCCCGTCGATTGGCTTCGACAGGTGATCGTTCATGCCGGCGGATCGGCAGCAGGTGATCTCTTCGGGCATGGCGTGGGCGGTCAAGGCGACGATCGGGATCTGGCGCGCGGGTTCGGCCAGCCCGCGGATGGCCGTGGCCGCGGCGATCCCGTCCATGACCGGCATCTCCACATCCATGAGCACCAGGTCGAAGGGATGCGCCTGGACGGCCTCGACGGCTTGGGCGCCATCGGACACGAAGGTCACCGCGTGGCCGGCGCGGCTCAGCAGGCCCTCGACGACCAGCCGATTGATCTCGACATCCTCGGCGACCAGGATCCGTGCACGCCGCTCGGGGTTTGGCGGACGCTGAACGACAGGGACCGGCGGCAGCGCAGCCGCGGCCAGCGGGATCGTGAACCAGAACCGGCTGCCGCGGCCCGGCTCGCTGTCGACGCCGATGGCGCCGCCCATGGCCTCGACCAGCCGTCGGCAGATGGCGAGGCCCAGGCCGGTGCCGCCAAAGCGGCGGGCGACCGACCGGTCGAGCTGCGAGAAGTTCTGGAACAACAGGTGGCGGCGATCGTCCGGGACACCGCAGCCGGTGTCGCCGACCACGATGCGCAACCGCTGCGCATACCCGTCGGCTTCGGCGGACACGCAGACGGCGACGCTGCCGGCGTCGGTGAACTTGATCGCGTTGCTCAGCAGGTTCAGCAGGATCTGCCGGATCCGCGTCGGGTCGCCCGTCATCGCCGCCGGCAGATCAGGCGCCAGCGTACAGCCGAGCGCCAATCCCTTGGCATCGGCGTCGGCGCGCACGATCGCCAGGGCTTGGCCGACCAGGTCGGCAAGATTGACGGCGATCGCCTCGAGCTGCACCCGCCCGGCCTCGATCTTCGACAGGTCCAGAATGTCGTTGAGGATGGTCAGCAGCGACGCGGCCGACGTTTTGATCAGGGTCGCGCGCATCCGCTGTTCGTCGGTGAGCGCATCGGCCAGCAGCAGATCCGTGAACCCGATGATGCCGTTCATCGGGGTGCGGATCTCGTGGCTCATGTTGGCCAGGAACGTCGATTTCGCGCGGTTGGCGGCCTGCGCGGCGTCGCGCGCCTGGTGCAGCGCCCGCTCCGCTGCCATGCGCTCGGATACGTCGCGCAGCACCGAGACCACGCGCCAGGGCTGCCCCGCGATCGGCGGCACCAGGCGCATCCGGTTCTCGATCCAGACATAGGTGCCGTCGCGATGCCGGATGCGGTAGACCGCCGTCGCGGTGTCGCGGTCGGGGCGCAGGCCGGCGCGGGCGGCCCGCAGCCCCGCCACGTCGTCCGGGTGGGTCACGTGATAGGGCGGGATGGCCAGGAGTTCCTCGGGCGTGTAGCCGAGGATGCTGCACGCCGATGGCGTTACGTACAGGGGCGCCCATGTCTCGAAGTCGGACAGCAGGATGATGTCGGTGACGCTGTCGGCCAGCAGGCGATAGCGATCGTCGCTCTCGCTCCGCGCGGTTTCGGCGGCCCGGCGGTCCGAGATGTCGACATTGACCGTGCCGATGCCGATCAGGCTGCCGTCGGCGGCGCGGACCGGGAACTTGGTGGTGAGCACCCAGGCCGGCGCGGTCCCGATGTCCGGCTTCCGCACCTCGTTGACCTCGGTGGCTCCGGTCGCGAGCACCCGGTCTTCGATGGCTTCCATGTCGGCGGCGAAGTCCGGGTCGGTGCCGACTTCGATCAGTCGCCGGCCGAGCTGCTGGGCCTCGGTGACGCCGAACCAGGCCTGGTACTGGCGGTTGAGCACGACATAGCGGTGCTCGCGGTCCTTCAGGCTGATCGCAACAGGCGCGTGGTCCAGGATCGCTTGCAGCCGGGCCTGGCTTTCGACCAGTTGCTCCTCGGCCCGGCGGCGGTCGGTGACGATCTGACGCGACAACCGGATGCCCACGGCAGCGACGATGGCCGCCAGGGCGGCGATGCCGGCGGCGCCGTGCCAGGCATGGCGACGCCAGCCGGCCAGGACCTCGTCACGGTCCAGCGCCACGGTGGCGATCAGCGGGTAGGCGCCGATGCGGCGCCATGCGGTGATGCGGACGGTGCCGTCGGCCGATTGCAGCGTCGCGACGCCGGCGCGCTGATCGGGTGCGGCGCCGTCCGGAACCCCGCCCTCCGGAACCCAACTGGCCAGCCCATTGCGGCTGGCCAGCGGCGTCTCGTCGCCGGCCCTCAGCGCAATGGCGCCGCGGGCGCCGATCCGGAAGGTGGCGTAGAAGCGCTCGAACTCCGCCAGGTCGACGGTGGCCAGGGCGACGCCGGCGAAGCGGCCGTCGGGATGGTTGAGCCGGCGGCTCAGCGGCACCACCCGGTCGCCGATGGTCTTGCTCAGGAGCGGCGCGCCGATATGCAGGCCGCGATCGGGATGCGCCTGGTGGAAACGGAAATAGTCGCGGTCGGCATAGGTGGCCGTCACCGGTATCGGCAGCGAGACCGCGATCGCGCGACCGTCCTCGTCCAGGACCCCCAAGGCCTGGAGCTGCGGGACCGCGGCCGCCTGGGCGTCGACCAGGTGCTGCAGGCCGGTGGTCGGCGCGCCGCCGGTTTCGATGCGCTCGACCGCGGCGGCCAGGGCGCTGTCGCTGATGCGCATGACGTCTTCGGCATGCTGGGCGACGGCGCGCGCCAGGTTCTGGGCGTCGTCCCGCGCCCGGTCGATCGTCTCGGACCAAGCCATCCAGATGCCGGCGGCCTCGAGTCCGGCCAGGCACAGACACGCCGCGCCGATCAGGCCGGCCAAGCTCATGGCCAGGGAGCGGCGCCTGGCTGCGGTCCGGGGCGCTGTTCTCGCCACGCCCAATCGTTGCGCCCCTCGAATGAATCGAAAACTTGCGACGGATATATCTAGAACACTGACTCTAACGAAGTCTTAAGCGCAGGCGCTCAAGGCCGCGTGACCGCTGCCCGGACTGGCCCTACCTTTGAGGGGGGCCGATGGTGGCCCTATAGCGCGAGGCGCCCATGGCCACAGTCTCCTTGTCCGACTCCGACCTGCTCGTCGTGGTCGACGTGCAGGTCGATTTCCTGCCGGGCGGCGCGCTCGCCGTGCCCGGTGGCGACGCCGTGATCCCGGCGGTCAACCGGCTCGCGGCGCGGTTCCGGCAGGTCGTGCTGACCCAGGATTGGCATCCGCCCGGCCATCGCTCGTTCGCCTCGTCCCATCCCGGCCGCCCCCCCTATGAGCGGATCGAGCTCGGCTACGGGCCGCAGGTGCTGTGGCCCGACCACTGTATCCAGGCGACGCCCGGATCAGCGCTGGCGCCGGCGCTGGCCGTACCCCATGCCGGACTGATCCTGCGCAAGGGCGGTCGTCCGGAGGTCGACAGCTATTCGGCGTTCTGCGAGGCCGATGGCACGCATACCGGTTTGGCCGGCTATCTCAGCGAGCGCGGCGTCGCCCGCATCGTCGTGGCCGGCCTGGCCACCGATTTCTGCGTGCTCTACACCGCGCTCGACGGCCGCCGCGCCGGCTTCGACGTGATCGTGGTCGAGGATGCCTGCCGCGGCATCGACACTGCAGGCTCGCTCGCCGCGGCCTGGCAGGCCATGGCCCAGGCCGGCGTGCGCGTGGTGCGGACCGCCGACCTCGGGGACTGAGGCCAAGGCCGCCTTGGCCCAGCGATTCCGCGCGATCTTGGTCCTGTTCGCCGTTCCGCCGTCGCCGCAGGGTCGGGCGGTCGCAGCAACGGAGCGCTCCCATGGCCCTGCGCATCGTCCTGGCCGGCGCCGCCGGGGCCGTCGGCCGGCGCCTGACGCCGCTGCTGGTCGAGGCCGGCCACCATGTCGCCGGCACCACCCGCTCGGCGGCCAAGGCCGAGATGCTGCGCGCGCTCGGCGCCGAGCCCGTTGTCGTCGACGTCTATGACGCCGACGCCCTGGCACAGGCGGTCGCGGCCGCGCGCCCCGACGTCGTCGTGCATCAGCTGACCGACCTGCCGCCCGGGCTCGATCCCGCTGCCATGGCCGCCGCGGTCGCGCGCAACGCCCGGATCCGCATCGAGGGGACGCGGAACCTGGTGCGCGCCGCCCGGGATGCGGGGGCCCGGCGGCTGGTGGCCCAGAGCATCGCCTGGGCCTACGCGCCGGGCCCCGAGCCACATGGCGAGGATGATCCGCTCGATCGCGGCGCCACCGGGCCGCGCGCGGTCACCGTCGGCGGCATCTTGGCGCTGGAGGCGCAGGTGCTGGGGGCGGGGCCGGTCGCGGGCGTGGTGCTGCGCTACGGACTGCTCTACGGCCCAGGGACCGGCGCGGACCAGCCGAAGGGACCGGTGCCGCTGCATGTCGACGCCGCTGCCGACGCCGCGCGGCGGGCGGTCGAACGGGACGTTGGCGGCGTGTTCAACATCGCCGACGCCGGCGGCGCCGCCGCCATCGACCGGGCGCGCTGGACCCTGGGCTGGAGCCCGGAGTTTCGGTTGATCGCCGGGACGCCGCGACCGGCAGGGTGAAGCCGAAGACGGTGCCGCCGTCCTCGCGATCCTCGGCCCACAGCCGGCCGCCATGGGCTTCCACGATGGTCCGGCAGATCGACAGGCCCACGCCCATGCCCTGGGGCTTGGTCGTGACGAAGGGCAGGAACAGCTTGTCCTTCACTGCCGGCGCCAGGCCCGTGCCGGTGTCGGCGATGCTGACCTCGCCCCCGCCGGCGGCACCCCCACCGCCGCCCACGGTGAGCGCCAACGGCATCACCATGACATCGGGCGCGGTCGTGCCGAACACCGCACCGGTGTCGGGCATCAACCAAATCATCGCCGGCAACGTCTCCGGGCCCGAGCTGCGCGACACCCGGTACCGGTCGCTCGACCGGCCTGGCTACAACTTCATCGACTAGCGATCCGCGATGCTGAGCGACCTCACCTACCGGCTTTTTGGCCAGCGAACGCGTCGCCAGGCCTGACCCGAGCGGCGTCCGCGGATTGGGCTCACCTGGAGCGGCGCTCGGGTGTTGTCGCCGGATCCTGGCGCCTGAGAGGGGCCCGCGTCGAGCGGAGGTAGAGTTGGGCGGCACCGACCCCGATGACCAGGACGATCGTTGGCGCGATCACAAACGCAACCCAGGCTAGATCGGTCATCGAAGCCCTCCCAGCACCATTCGCGTCTGCCAATGTAGAACCACGGCCACCGCGAACCAATAGGCCATACCAGCGCCCAGCGGGAGGGCGTCGACCATGGTTCCCAGCCCATAAACAAACCCGGCGGCGGGCGCGGCGATCCCAACCGTGAAGCAACTGGTAGACATCCGATCCAACGCTCCGGCCAGCAGTTTCGTCCGCTCATTGTGGATGATGCTCAAGGCGGGGATCTCCGCGGCTCGGCTTCCTCGACAAGCTCGACGCCGAGCTCGGTGAAGGGACCATTTCCGGATCCGTTGGTTGGTGAGCGGCAATATCGTCAGGCTGAACAGCGGCTGCCCCGACTGTCTGTTAGCCGATCTCAAGGACGACACCGTCGTGATCGGCTGGCGCGACGCAACCGGTGCCCAGGAGATGACACTGCCGCGGCTCTGCGTGTCTCTCGTCGGGCGAGGCGATTGCGTCATCCGCTGATCGCCCTTGTTTCGATCGGTGGCATCGCAGTAATGGGCGCGCTCGCGTTGGTTATCCGCAACCCACGATCGAGGGTGATGCTCAGATCAGGTCATCGAAATCGAGCTTGCGCGTTCATTCGTAGATCCCTCCTCTCGGTCCGATGGCTCACGAACCGGCGAGCACCTGGCGCGCGCGCTCCGGATCGTTGGCGATCAGGCGGAGGACGCTGATCGAGGCCTGATCAGGCGACCGGATGCCCTGTTCCCAGTTCCTGATGGTCGCCGGCGGGATGCCGAACGAGCGGCCGAACTCCGCTTGCGACATGCCCAGCGTCGAACGCAAGAGCTTCACCTTGTAGGAGATCTCGGCCTGCACCTGAGGGGTGAACAGGATCTTCAAGTCGACCTCGGTCATCTCGCGGGCGCAGTCGGGATCCGCCTCGATTTGGCGCCGGATGTCCGCATCGGTCATGGCGTCGATCCTGGCCCAGTCGACCTCGGCCAAGGCCTTTTCGATCATCTCGGGCGTCGCCCTCACAGGCGCCATTTCCGTTCCTCCATGTCGCCGGCACGCCGAACCGAGATGATCCGGCATACGTCGCCGTCCATCAGATATACGCATGCGCCGGGTCACCGGGGCGCCGCGACCGGCAGGGTGAAGCGGAAGACGGTGCCGCCGCCCTCGCGATCCTCCGCCCACAGCCGGCCGCCATGGGCGTCCACGATGGTCCGGCAGATCGACAGGCCCACGCCCATGCCCTGGGGCTTGGTCGTGACGAAGGGCAGGAACAGCTTGTCCTTCACCGCCGGCGCCAGGCCCGAGCCGGTATCGGCGATGCTGATCTCGGCCCAGCCGTCGCCCCCGCTGGCGGTACGGACCGGCACGGCCGTAACCGTCAGCTCGCGCCGCGGCCGGTCCACCATGGCTTCGACGGCGTTGCGCAGCAGGTTGAACAGCACCTGCTGGACCTGGACCTTGTCGATGACGATCGGGCCCAGGCCAGGGGCCAGCCGCATCTCCAGCTTGATGCCGTGGCTGCCGGTGCCGACCAGGGCCAAGGCGACCGCTTCCTCGATGGTCTGGGTGGGATCCTCGGCCTGGTGCAAGGCGTCGCCCTTCTTCACGTAGGCGCGCAGCCGCCGGATGATTTGGTTGGCACGCTCGGCCTGCTCGGCGACCTTCTCCAGTGTGGCGACCGCCCGGCCGGTGTCGCCCGTGGCCAGCAGGCGGTGCGCCGCCCGGGCATAGTTGGCGATCGCCGCCAGCGGCTGGTTGACCTCATGGGCCAGCGCCGAGACCATCTGGCCAAGTTCGGTCAGGCGCGACACGTGGGCGAGCTCGGTCTGCATCTCCTGCAGGCGGCGCTCGCGGTCGCGGCGCTCGGTCAGGTCGCGGACGAACCCCGTGAACAGGGTCTCGTCGTCGCCGGCGACTTCGCCGACCGACAGCTCCATGGGAAAGGTGCTGCCGTCCTTGCGCTGGGCGGTGACGACCCGGCCGATTCCGATGATCCGCCGCTCGCCCGTTTCAAGGTAGCGGGCCAGGAAGCCGTCATGTGCATCGCGATAGGGCGGAGGCATCAGGATCGAGACGTCGCGGCCCAGGATCTCGGCCTCGGTGTAGCCGAACTGCCGCTCGGCGGTGCGGCTGAACGACAGGATCCGGCCGGCCTGGTCGATGACGATCATGGCGTCGGGCACGGTCTCCAGGATCGAGCGGAGCTGCGCCTCGCGCCGCCTTGCCTCGGCCGCCATGCGGTTGCGCTCGGTGATGTCGCGAATGATCTTGGAGGCGCCGACGACCGCACCGCCCCGGTCCAGGATCGGCGACAGGGTCAGCGAGATCACGACGTCGGACCCGTCCTTGCGGCGGCGGACGGTCTCGTAGTGCTCGACCGGCTCGCGACGGCGCAGCCGGTCGAGCAGCACGTCTTCCTCGTCGATGCGGTCGGGAGGAAACAGGCAGTCGGACGAGCGGCCGACGATCTCGGCCGCGCTCCAGCCGAACAGCCGCTCGGCGGCGCGGTTCCAGCTGATGACGATACCGTCGAGGGTCTTGCCGATGATCGCGTCGTTGGAGGATTCGACGATCGCGACCAAATGTTCGGCATCGGCCATGTGCCCGCCGCTCATCTTATGGTACGATACGAGGTTGGTTCCATTGGCGTACTGGTCGGACAGCCCGCAGGGCAGTTCACCCGCCGTTATGGTCATGGGGTCGATCGAAGCGCGTCAAGGTGGGGATGCCCGAGAGGGTCTGCGAAATCCGACCGCAGGGGAGCCCGATAGCGGCTCCCAGCTCCATCGATGACAGGACATGCGCGGTGCGCCTGTCCTGGGGAGCCCGATAGCGGGCTCCCCGCATCATTTCCTGGGGAGGAAGTCGTGCTGACCCTGACCGATTGCATCGCGCTCAGCGATCTGACCGCCGACGAGGTCGACGCGATCGCCGAACATGAACATCTGCCCGAGATCCTGGCCGCCGAGCTGGGCCGCTGCCTGGTGCAGCGTGGCGACGGCGGCTTGGAGATCTGCGCTATCCTGCGCGACGACATCCTGGCGGCGCGCGCCCGCGGCGACTATCGCCGCTCGGGCCAGCTGCAGCAGGTGTTGCGCCGGTTCATGGCGCGGACCGGCTGTGACGGACGCTCGGGCTATGGGGCCGGCCATTGGGCCTTGCCAGCGGCGGGCCGAGCCGCATGATGTCACTCCTTCGCGTTTGCAACGGACGGACATCATGGCCAAGGCCTATTGGATCGCCTGCTACCGCTCGGTCTCCGACCCTGCCGCGCTGGCCGACTATGCCAAGCTCGCCGGCCCAGCGATCCAGGCCGTCGGCGGCCGGTTCCTGGCCCGCGGCGTCGCCGCCAAGGCCTACGAGGCCGGCCTCGAGCAGCGCACCGTGGTGATCGAGTTCGACAGCGTCGCCCAGGCGATCGCCGCCCATGACAGCCCCGGCTATCAGGCGGCGCTGGCGGCCCTCGGCGCCGGCGCCGAGCGCGACATGCGGATCGTGGAAGGGGTGTAAGGGCGAGGACCCTAGCCGCGCAGATCCCGGAAGAAGGCCCGGATCTCCTGAGCCAGCCGGTCCGGGGCTTCCAGCGCCGGGAAGTGGCCGCCCGCCGGCATTTGGGTCCAGCGGACGATGTTGGCGTAGGTGCGCTCGGCCAGGCTGCGTGGCGGGGTCAGGATCTCGCGCGGATGCTCGGCATAGCCGGTCGGCACCGTGACCGGCGTGTCGGCCGGCACGATCCAGGGCTCGTGCTGGCGGGCATAGTAGGGCCAGAAGCTGGACCCGATGGCGCCCGTCGTCCAGTACAGCATGATGTTGCTGAGCAGCGTGTCGCGCGAGATGTGGCGGTCGAGGTCGCCGGCGCAGTCGCTCCAGGAGCGGAACTTCTCGACGATCCAGGCGGCGAGGCCGACCGGTGAGTCGGTCAAGGCATAGGCCAATGTCTGGGGCTTGGTGCCCATGATCGCGGAATAGCCGCATTCCTCCGTCAGCCAATGGTCGAGCTGGCGGTAGAAGCGCGCTTCCTCCGGCGTCGCCGGGGGTGTGGCGGCGCGCGTGCGCGGGATCGCCAGCAGCGTGATGTGGATGCCGGCCAGCCGGTCGGGATGGGCATGGCCGAGCCGGGTTGCCACGAAGGCACCCCAGTCGTGGCCGTGGGCGCCGAAGGTCCGGTAGCCCAGAACCTCGGTCATGAGCCGGGCCGACAAATCGGCGATCTCCGGGATGCCGAAGCGGCGCTGGTTGGGCCGGAACGACAGGCCGTGCCCCGGCATCGACGGGGCCACCACCGTGAAGGCATCGCGCGGGTAGCCGCCGAAGGCCGAGGGTCGGGTCAGCCGCGGGATCAGGTCGCGGAACTCGACGATCGAGCCGGGCCAGCCATGGGTCAGCAGCAGCGGCAGCGGCGCCGGGCCCTCGCCTGCCTCGTGGACGAAATGCAGGTCGATGCCGTCGAGCGGCGCGGTGAAGTGCCTGAGGCGGTTGAGCGCCGCCTCCTCGCGCCGCCAGTCGTACGCATGGCGCCAATAGTCGACCAGGCGCTTGAGGTAGCCGAGGTCGGTGCCGTAGGTCCAGCCGCCGCCCGGGATCTCGTCGGGCCAGCGGGTGCGGTCCAGGCGCTGCCGCAGATCGGCCAGCACGGCCTCGTCCACGGCGATCGACATCGGCTTGGGCATCGGCAGCGTTCCCTGCGGTCCGGTGCCATGCTCGCGGCCGTCGGCAAGGGCGTCCAATATATTGTCAGTGGCACCGTGATATGGATTCGCTATCACCATGGATCCGCGCAAGCTGCGCGCCTTCCTGGCCGTGGCCGAGGAGCTGCATTTCGGCCGGGCGGCGCGGCGCCTGAACATCTCGCAGCCGCCGCTCAGCCTGCAGGTGCGGGCGCTGGAGGAGGAGCTGGGGGTGCCACTGTTCCGGCGCGACCGCCACTCCGTGGCGCTGACCGAGGCGGGGCGGGTGCTGGTCGAGCGGGCGCGGGCGATCCTGGCGCAGCTCGACGGCGCCCGCGCCGCGGTGCAGCGCGCGGCCCGCGGCGAGACCGGGCAGATCTCGATCGGCTTCATCACGCCGGTCCAGTACAACGTCTTGCCGGACCTGCTGCGCGAGGTCCGCCGCCGCTATCCCGACGTCGCGCTGACCCTGCGCGAGATGATGACCGACGCCCAGCTGGCCGAGCTGACGGCCGGGAGGCTCGATGTCGGTCTGCTGACCGCGCCGGTGTCAGCCCCCGGGCTGGCGGAGCACCGGATCTGGCGCGAGGGGCTGGTTGCGGTGCTGCCGGCCGCGCACCCGCTCGCCCGGTCGCGGCGGCCGGTCGAGCCGGGGCGCTTGGCCGGCGAACCCTTCATCCTGTTTCCGCGCGCGATCGCGCCGGCCCTCCACGACGACATCCTGCAGCTGTGCCGCAGCGCCGGCTTCACCCTGGCCGTGGCGCAGGAGGCGGTGCAATCGCAAACCATCGTCAGCCTGGTGTCAGCCGGCCTGGGCGTATCGATCCTGCCGGAGTCGATCCGCGGCCTGCGGCGGGCCGGCGTCGCCTACCGACGGCTCCGGGCGCCGGGCCCGGTGGTCGACACGGTGGTCGCCTGGCGCGCCGACCGGATGTCGCCGGTCGTCGAGAATGTCCTGGCGCTGGCGCGGCAGGTCCGGGCGTGACGGTCGTTTGGTCGGCTTGGTGCTAGCCCGTCAGGCGAGCGGCGCGGCACGGTTGGCGGACATGAGCCCGTGCCTCCAACCGGGAACCTTGCATGAAGCTGACCTATCTTGCCTTCGGCTTTCTCGGCCTGATCTGGGGATCGAATTTCACCTACATGAAATGGGCGGCGGCCGTGATCGGTCCGGCGCAAATTTCGGTCTTGCGGGTCTTCTTCGGATTCCTGCCGCTGGCGCTCGTGGCCTGGCGCAAAGGGGCGATCGAGCTCAGCCAGCTGCGACTGTTGCCGCATTTCCTGATCATGGCGGCGCTGGCGACCGCCTTCTATTACTTTGCGATCGTCAAGGGGACGGCGCTGCTGCCGTCGGGCATCGCCGGTGTCCTGGGCGGGTCGATCGCCTTGTTCACCGCGCTCGCCTCGCGGCTGTTCCTACGGACCGAGCGGTTGAACCGGGTGATGGCGATCGGGGTCGTGCTGGGCTTTGCCGGCGTCGCGCTGATTGCGCGGCCGTGGGCCGGCACGGACAGCCCGATCGACCGCGCGGGCGTCGGCTGGATGCTCGCCGGCGCGATGACCCTCGGCGCGTCCTATGTCTACGTCCGGCGCTTTTTGTCCCCGCACAACCTGCCGCCCGTCGCGCTGGCCACGTGGCAGATGGGCTTGGCCTTGGTGATCCTAGTCTTGCTGACGGACTTCACCGGGATGGCGCAGATAACCCAGGACGCGCGCGCCGCGATCGGCGTGGTGGTCGGGCTGGGCATTCTTGGAACCGGGGGCCGCCTTCCTGATCTATTATTTCCTGGTCCAGGAGCTGGGCGCGGTCGCGGCAGCGGGAGCGACCTATGTCACGCCGATCGTTGCCCTGCTGATCGGCTGGGCGGCCGGTGAGACGGTCGGGCCTTTGGACATGGCCGCCGCCGTCCTGGTGGTGGCCAGCATCGTGATGCTGCAGGTCGGGCGGCAGCGCGCGGTTCGCTCCGAGCCCGGTCCGGCGCCCTATGGCAGCGGCAGCCCGGCCAGCCGCTCCAGCATGCGGCCGTAGAAGCGGTCCCGGTCGCAGCCGGTCAGCCACAGGCAGTTGGCCGGGCGGCCGGAGATCCCCCACCAGTCGACCACGGTCATGCCGACGGTCAGCGCCGACGCGGTCTCGATCTCGACGTTGCAGCGGCGGCCCGAGAACAGCTCGGGCCACAGCAGGTACCCCACCGCCAAGGCGTCGTGCAGCGGCCGCGTCGCGGTGCCGTACTTCTCGTTCCCGAAGCGCTGGAAGAAGTCCATCATCCCGGCGCCGGCGTCGCCGACGGGCGTGCCGAGGCGCTGGAGGTCGGCGATCCAGCTGTCGGGGGTCGGGCAGGCATAGGTGCAGTCGATCGGCACCGCGGTGAGGTCGACGCCGGCGCGGACCACGATCGCCGCGGCCTCGGGGTCGACCAGGATGTTGAACTCGGCAGCCGGGGACATGTTGCCGCCCTGGAAGAAGCCGCCGCCCATCAGCACGATGCGGCGCAGCCGCCGGGCCAGCGCCGGCTCGCGGGCCAGCGCCAGGGCGATGTTGGTCAGGGGACCGATCGGCACCAGGGTGACCGTGCCTGTGGGCCGCGCCATCACGGTCTCGACGATCCAGTCGGCGGCGTGCCCGGGCGCCAGCGCCGCGGTCGGCTCGGGGAAGCGGTAGCCGTCCAGGCCGGTCTTGCCGTGCACCTCCTCGGCGAAGCGGCTCGGCCGGAGCAGCGGCCGGTCGGCGCCGGCGCGCACGGGGATGTGCGGTGCCCCGGCCAACTCCAGAACCTGGCGGGCGTTGCGGCTGGTGACCGGCAGCGGGCCGTTGCCGGCGACCGTGGTCAGGCCCAGCACCTCCAGCTCCGGCGAGGCCAGCGCCAGCAGGATCGCGAAGGCGTCGTCCTGCCCGGGATCGGTGTCGATGATGATGCTCTCGGCCATGCCGCGCGCCTGTCATATTTGGATACAAAATTTGTATACAGATCTGCGAAGCCTGCCTAGAGTGATTCCCGGGACCGACTCCGAGGTGCATGGGAGCGATGGCTGAGCGCGGCGACTTCTCGGAAATCCCGATGCTGGACATCGCGCCGCTGGTGGGCGGCGCGGACGCCGGGGCGCGGGCGCGCGCCGTGGCGGCGCTGGGGCAGGCGCTTGAAGTCAGCGGCTTCGCCTATCTGGCGGGCCACGGCATCGACCCCGGCCTGATCGAGCGCCTGCGCCGGCTGGCCATGCAGTTTCACGACCTGCCGCTGGCGGCCAAGACGCGGATCACCATGAACGCGGCCCATCGCGGCTACATGCCGTTCAGCAGCTCGACCATCGTCACCTCCTCGGTCGCCAAGGTCACCAAGCCGAACCAGAGCGAGTCGCTCATGGTCATGCACGAGCTGGCGCCGGACGACCCGGCGCTCATCGCCGGCCGGCCGCTGCAAGGCCCGAACCAGTGGCCCGACGAGGTGCCGGCGCTGCGCAGCACGGCCCTGGCCTACATGGACGCGCTGTCGGCGCTCGGCCGCCGGCTGGCGGTGGCGCTGGCCGAGGCGCTGGGGCTGCTGCCGACCTGGTTCCTGCCGCATTTCGACCGGCCGACCCTGTTCCTGCGCCTGCTGCACTATCCCGAGCAGCCGGCCGAGGAGGGGCTGTTCGGCTCGGCGCCGCACACCGACTACGGCTTCATCACCTTGCTGGCCCAGGACGACGTCGGCGGGCTGGAGGTGCGCAACCGCGCCGGCGACTGGATCCCGGCGCCGCCGATCCCCGACACCTTCGTGCTCAATGTCGGCGACATCCTGGCACGCTGGTCCAACGGGCGCTTCGCCTCGACGCCGCACCGGGTGCGCAACTTCAGCGGGCGCGACCGCTACTCGCAGCCCTTCTTCTACGACCCGTCCATGGACACGGTGGTCGACTGTCCGACGCCGCTGCTGGCGGCGGGCGAGCGGCCGCGCTTCCAGCCCGTGCAGTACGGCGACTACCTGATCACCCGGCTCAACCGGAACTACGACTACCGCCAGACGGCGCCCTAGGAGATACGGCATGCAGACGACCCGCCGCGACGTCATCGTCGCCTGTGCCGCCCTGATGGGCGCCTCGATCGTCCGGTTTCCGGCGCTGGCGGAGGCCGCGGCCAAGCTGGTCATCACCACCTATGGCGGCGTGTGGGAGAAGTTCTGGCGCGACACCCTGGTGCCGGCCTTCGTGAAGGAGACCAATGCCGACGTCGACTTCGACATCGGCTTCGGGCGCACCTTCACCGCCAACATGCGCGCGGCCGGCCATGACAAGCCGCCCTATTCGATGATCATGATGAACGAGATCTTCGCCGTGGTGCTGCGCGGCGAAGGCTATTTCGAGACCCTGGACCAGGCGTTGCTGCCCAACTACCGGGACCTCTATCCGGTGGCCCAGACCGGCAACGGCACCAGCGCGGTCGGCCTGATCTCGCCGATCGGCATCGGCTACCGCACCGACATGGTGAAGACCCCGCCCAAGTCGTGGAAGGACTTGTGGGACAATCCCGAGTTCAAGGGCCGGATCGGCCTCTACAACATCGTCAACAGCGCCGGCAAGGCGCTGGTCATGCTGGCCGGCAAGATGTACGGCCGCGACATGTACGACATGGACGCGGCGTTCCGGATGCTGGGCAAGCTGGGTCCGGTGCTGCAGACCGACTTCAACATGTCGACCATGATGTCGAGCGGCGAGATCGTGGTCGCACCCTACGACTTCGGCGAGATCGCCCGATTGAAGCGCCAGGGCCTGCCGGTCGACTGCATCGTGCCCGAGGAAGGCCTCCTGATGTGGGACCAGACCTTCAGCGTCTGCAAGAACGCCCCGGCCCGCGATCTCGCCTACAAATACATCGATTTCATCCTGTCGCCGGCCGCGCAGCTGCTGCTGGTCAACGAGTTCTTCGTGGCGCCGGTCAACCGAAAGGTCGACGTGCCGGCGGCGCTACGCGCCGACCTGCCGATCTTTGGCGACAAGATGGACCGGATCCTGTCCTGGGACTGGGCATGGGCCAACCAGCACGCCACCGAACTGACGGAGCGCTGGACCAAGACCTTCGCGTAAGAGGGAGGAAGTAATTGGCGCGCGGGCCTTTCTTGGTTCGTCATCCCCGCGAAGGCGGGGATCGTGCGCGCGCAAGCGCAATT
>CAZEFK010000115.1:0-24077 GCA_964511405.1 uncultured Comamonadaceae bacterium
GCGCCGCCGACTGGCTATCGGCGTCGCCGGCGACGTCACGCCGGCGGGTCTCGGGGCGCTGCTCGACCGGGCGCTCGGCCGCCAAACGGCCGGCCAGGTCTGGGCGCCGGCACCGTCCGCTGCGCTGGCCGCGGCCCGCGGCGTCGCCCGGGTGCGGTGGCCCGGCCCCGAGAGCGTCGCCGTGTTCGGCGGCCCTGGCGTCGCGCGCACCGACCCCGACTGGAGCGCGGCGGTGCTGATCAACCACATCTTCGGCGGCGGCGCCGACGCGCGGCTGACCCGGGCGCTGCGCGCGCGGCGCGGCCTGAGTTATGCCGCCGCCACCCGTCTGGTGCCGCTGGACCGGGCGGCGCTGCTCGAGGGACGGCTGACCGCGGCCGGCCCGCAGATGGCGGCGGCGCTGGCCGTGCTGCGGACGGAATGGCGGCGCTTCGGCGCAACCGGACCCACCGCCGCCGAACTCGCCGCGGCCAAGCGCGCCGTGATCGGCGCGCTGCCGCTGGCGCTCGATTCGTCGGCCCGCATCGCCGCGACGCTCGCAGCGCTGCAGCTCGACCGCGAGCCGCCCGACGCCCTGGACCGCGACCGCGACCGCCTCGCCGCCGTGAGCCGGGCCGCGGCGGCGCGGGTCGCCCGGCGCCTGTTCGGCGGCGCCGGGCCGGTCATTGCCGTCGCCGGACCGCCGGCCGAGACGGATGGCGTGGATCCGCTATACTCGAACCGGCCGTGATCACAGCCGCCGGGAATCCCATGCACGCGCACTCCGTCAACCGCTGCTTCACCGACTCCGGGCCAGCCCGCGAGCGCTTCGAGCACCTCCTCGCCCAAGCCGCCACCGGTCTCGACGGGCTGCGCCGGGTCCATGACGACGGCAGCCTGCCGCTGCTGCGCCTGCCCGCGCGCACCGACGACCTGGCCGCGGCGGCGCCGATCGCCGCGGAGTTCCGCCAGCGCTTCGACCATGTCCTGGTTCTGGGCATGGGCGGCTCGACGCTCGGCGGCAAGGCGCTCTACGCCCTGGCCGACCAGGGCTTCGGGCCGCTGCCGGGATCGCCCCGGCTGTGGTTCTGGGACAGCATCGACCCGGCCAGCCTGGCGGCGCTGGAGCGCGCGCTCGATCCCGCCCGCACCGGTATCATCGCAATCTCCAAGTCGGGCTCGACGGCCGAAACCCTGAGCCAGCTTCTGCATCTGCTCGACTGGATGGGCGCCGCCAAGCCGGGCGACCGGGTGGTGGCGATCGCCGAGGCCACCGACAATCCGCTGCGCCGCTTGGCCGACGCCATCGGCGCCCGCTCGTTCGAGCACGACCCCAAGGTCGGCGGCCGCTACGCCGTGCTGTCGCTGGTCGGGCTGCTGCCGGCGCTGATCGCCGCGCTCGACGCCGCCGCCGTGCGCCGCGGCGCCGCCCAGGCCTGGGCCGAGGTGCGCGATGCCGCATCGCCCGCCGCGTCCGCCGCCGCCCAAGGGGCGGCGCTGGCCGCCGCCGCGGCCGAAGCCGGGCTGGGCGTCACCGTGCTCATGCCCTACGTCGACCGCCTGGCCGACTTCGGCCTGTGGTACCGGCAGCTGTGGGCCGAGAGCCTGGGCAAGCAGGGCCGCGGCACAACGCCGGTCCGGGCCATGGGGCCGGTCGACCAGCACAGCCAGCTGCAGCTGTACCTGGAGGGTCCGGCCGACAAGCTCTACACCGTGATCACCGTCGCCAGCGCCGGCCAGGGCCGCCGCCTCGATCCGGCGCGCGCCGGGGATCCGCGCCTCGGCTACCTGGCCGGCCGCACCGTCGGCGATCTGCTGGCCGCGGAGGCCAGGGCCACGATCGAGACCCTGGCCGCGCACGGCCGGCCGGTGCGGACGATGGCGCTGGAGCGCCTGGACGAAGCGGCGCTCGGCGCCCTGTTCATGCACTTCATGCTGGAGACGATCCTGACCGCCGGGCTGATCGGGGTCGATCCCTTCGACCAGCCGGCGGTCGAATCGGGCAAGGTGCTGGCCCGCAAGCTCCTGGCCGAGGGCGCATGATCCGGCTGCTGCCGCCGACGCTGGTCAACCGGATCGCCGCCGGCGAGGTGATCGAGCGGCCGGCGGCAGCGGTCAAGGAGCTGGTCGAGAACGCCATCGATGCGGGTGCCGCGCGCATCGAGGTGACCCTGATCGACGGCGGCAAGGCGCTGATCCAGGTCGCCGACGACGGCCGTGGCATGTCCGATGGCGACCTGGCTCTCGCCATCGAGCGCCATGCGACCTCGAAGCTGCCCGACGACGACCTGCTGGCGATCCGCACCCTGGGCTTCCGCGGCGAGGCCCTGCCCTCGATCGGCGCGGTCAGCCGGCTCGCCATCACCAGCCGTGCCGCTGGCGCCGCCGACGCCTTCGCCATCGAAGTCGCCGGCGGCGCGGTCGGACCGGTGGTGCCGGCCGCGCTCGCCCGCGGCACCCGGGTCGAGGTCCGCGATCTGTTCTACGCCACGCCGGCGCGCCTGAAGTTCCTGAAGTCGTCGCGCGCCGAACAGGATGCAGCGGTCGACGCCGTCGAGCGCCTGGCCATGGCCCATCCCGACGTCGCGTTCCAGCTGTCCGACGGCCAGCGGCTGCCGCTCAAGCTGCCGCGCCAGTCGCCCCTGGAGCGGCTGTCGGCGGTGCTGGGGCCCGAGTTCGGGCGCAACTCGGTGCCGATCGACGCCGAGCGCGAAGCCATCCGGCTGACCGGCCAGGCGGCGCTGCCGACGCTCAACCGGGCGACCGCCGCCGCCCAGTACCTGTTCGTCAACGGCCGGCCGGTGCGCGACAAGCTGCTGGTCGGTGCCGTGCGCGGCGCCTATGCCGACCTCATGAGCCACGACCGCCACGCCATGGTGGCGCTGTTCCTGGACCTGCCGGGCGAGCTGGTCGACGTCAACGTCCATCCGGCCAAGACCGAGGTCCGCTTCCGCGAGCCGGCGGTGGTGCGCGGCCTGATCGTCGGCGCGCTCAAGCAGGCGCTGGCCGCCGCCGGCCACCGCGCCTCGGCGACGGTCGGCACGGCGGCGCTGGGCGCCTTCCGCAGCGGCGGCTCGGTGCCTCCGGCCGCCTTCGCGCCGCGTCCACCGGCGGGTTTCGCCGAAGCGGCCGCGGCGTTCCAGGCGCCCTGGTCGAGCCCGACGGCGCCCCAAGGCGACCTGCTCGCCGCATCGCCTGCGGCGCCCGTCGTCACGGCGCCCGTCGGGGCCGAGCCCGAGTCCCCGGGGCAATTCCCTTTGGGCGCCGCGCGCGCCCAGTTGCACGGCACCTACATCGTCGCCCAGACCGCGGAGGGCATCGTCATCGTCGACCAGCACGCCGCCCACGAACGCCTGGTCTATGAACGCCTGAAGGCCGCCTTGGCGGCCGACGGCGTCAAGCGCCAAGGGCTGCTGCTGCCGGTCGTGGTCGAGCTGGCCGAAGACGCGGTCCAGCACCTGGTCGCGGCGGGCGACGAGCTGGCGCGCCTCGGGCTGGTGCTGGAGCCGTTCGGTCCGGGCGCGGTGCTGGTGCGCGAGACCCCGGCCCTGCTCGGCCAAGCCGACACCGCCGGGCTGGTGCGCGACCTGGCCGACGAGATCGCAGAGCTCGGCGACGGGCGCAGCCTGGTCGAGCGCCTGGACCATGTCGCCGCGACCATGGCCTGCCACGGCAGCGTCCGCGCCGGCCGCAGCCTGAACCAGGCCGAGATGAACGCGTTGCTGCGCCAGATGGAGATCACGCCCCACAGCGGCCAGTGCAACCACGGCCGGCCGACCTGGATCGAGCTCAAGCTCGGCGACATCGAACGGCTGTTCGGGCGGCGGTGACGCGTCCCAACCTTCTGTTAACGGGTTGCCCGCCACCATCGCCGAGTCGGTCGCCCAGGGCGCGCTGGCGAACCGCCAGACTGCCCGGGTCCGGGACGGGTGACGCCGATGATCGTGGACAGCCTTACCCGACTGATTCGTCCGCATCGCGCACCGTCTGCCAATTCGGTCGCCACCGATCCGCTGCGCCAGGCCAACGCCTTGCTCGCCGGCCAGAAGCTGGTGCTGGAGGGCATCGCCCGCGGCGTCCCGGTCCAGCAGTCGTTGGACGGGCTGGTCCAGCTGATCGAGCGGATGCGGCCGGGCATGCCGGCCTCGGTGCTGCTGCTCGACGACGGCATCCATCTTCGCCATGGCGCCGGCGGCCAGCTGCCGCCCGCTTACACCGCGGCGATCGACGGCGTCGCCATCGGGCCCACGGTCGGCTCCTGCGGCACGGCCGCCTGGCGCCGCCGGCCGGTCATCGTCGCCGACATCGCCACCGATCCGCTGTGGGCCGATTATCGCGACCTGGCCTTGGCCCACGGCCTGCGCGCCTGCTGGTCGGTGCCGATCCTGGACGCCGGCGCCACCGTGCTGGGCACTTTCGCGCTGTACTATCATCACCCGCGCGAGCCGACGGCCGATGATCTCAGCCTGATCAGCGCCATCGCCGATACGGCCTCGATCGCGCTGCAGGCGGCCCGCTCGGCCCGGGCGCTCAAGGCCAGCGAGGCCCGGCTGCGCCAGATCGTCGAAGCATCCCCGGTGCCGCTGGCGGTGGTTCGGCGGCGCGACGGCGTGGTGCTCGACGCCAGCAGCAACTGGCCAGGTCCGGCCGACGGTCCGACCTTCCGACTTCTGTCCGAAAGCTTCGAGGACGGCGCGGGCCTCTTCGCCGCATTGCTGCGGCCCGGCGAGCAAGGGGTCGCGGCACGGCTGCGCGGTCCGGCCGGCCCGCGCGCGGTCCGCGTCCATGCCGGTGCCATCGAGTGGGACGGCCAGCCGGCCCTGATCGTGGCGGTGCTCGACATCGACGACCTGAAGCGGGCCGAGGATGCCGCCGCCACCGCGGCGAGGCTCAGCGCCAGCATCCTGGCCGCGACCGCCGATGGCTTGATCGTGGTCGACGAGCACGGCCTCGTCCGGCAGTTCAACCAGGCGGCCGAGCGGATCTTTCGCACCACCTCGGGCGAGGCGGTCGGGCGCGCCATCGGCAGCTTCGTGCCCGAGCCCTATCGCAGCGAGCACCTGGCCCCGTTGCTGCGCGACCTCGCCGACGGCCCGCCCGGCACCGCGCTGCAGCGCCGCGAAGTGGTGGGACTGCGCCAGGACGGCACCCGGTTCCCCATGGACCTGGCCGTAAGCCCGCTGGAGGACGCGGCCGATCCGGGCGGCCGGCTGCTGCTGGCGACCGTGCGCGACGTCACCGCCCTCAAGGAAGCCGAGGCCGAGCTCATCACGGCCAAGTCCAAGGCCGAAACCGCCAACCGCGCGAAATCGCTGTTCCTGGCCAACATGAGCCACGAGCTGCGCACGCCGATGAATGCGATTCTCGGGTTCTCGGAAATCATCGCCAAGCAGATCTTCGGGCCGGTCGGCACGGCGCGCTACATCGACTATGCCCGGGACATCCAGACCAGCGCCCAGCATCTGCTGGAGCTGATCAACGACCTCCTGGACATGGGCCGGATCGAGGCCGGCCGGCTCAAGCTGGTGGACGAGACCATCGATCTGGAGGCGACGATCCGCAGCGTCCGCACGGTCGTCCAGCAGCAGGCGGAGGCGCGCGGCGTCGTCCTGGCTTGCGAGGCCGCACCCTGCACCTGCGCCCTGATCGCCGACGACCGCGCCGTGCGCCAGATCCTGATCAACCTTCTGTCCAACGCCGTCAAGTTCACGCCGGTCGGCGGCCGCGTCGAGATCCGGCAGCGGCTTGGCGGCGACGGCAGCCTGGCCATCCTGGTCGCCGACAACGGGATCGGCATCGAGCCGGAAGCGCTGCGCCACCTGCTGGCGCCGTTCGAGCAGGCAGAAACCCGGCTCCTGGGCAAGGAGGCCGGCACCGGCCTGGGCCTGGCCATCACGCGCCGGCTGATCGAGCTGCATGGCGGCCGCATCGCCATCGACAGCCGGCCGGGCGAGGGCACCACGGTGACCGTGGTCTTTCCGGCCGAGCGGGTGCTGTGCGCCACCCCGCCCGGCGGTCAGTGCGACTGCACGAACACGAACCGTCCGGCGCCGTAGCGCCGCTCGTCGACCACCGCCAAGCCGGCCGGCGACGCGAACGGTTCCGCGGCGGCGACCTCGACCACCCCGAGCCAACCATCGGCCAGCCAGCCGGCCTGGCCCAGATGCGCCAGCGCCGGCGCGCCCAAGCCGGAGCCATAGGGGGGATCCAGGAACACCAGATCGGCCGGACCGGCGGCCCCTGGCGCCCCCAGGCGGTCGAGCGGCAGCGCCAGCACCGTTGCCAGGCCGGTCGCGGCGCAGGCCGCCAGGTTGGCGCGGATCGCCGCCTGGGCCGCCGCGGCCGGATCGACGAAGGTGGCATGGCGGGCGCCGCGCGACAGCGCCTCGATGCCGACCGCGCCGGTGCCGGCGAAGCCGTCCAGCACATGCCGGCCCGCAAGGCCACCCGGCCGATGGGTCAGGATATCGAACAACGCCTGGCGCGCCCGGTCCGAGGTCGGGCGGATGTCCTGCCCCGGCGGGACCTCCAGGCGCCGGCCCTTGAACCGCCCGGCGACCACGCGCAGCCGGCCGTCCCGGCGCAGTCCGGCCGCAGCCCGCGTTGGCCGTGCCGTCATGGCCGTGGGTTCAGCTTCCCCGCCAGCCGCGGCGGGCGCTTGGCCGCCCCACGGGTGGCCGCCGAACGGGGTGGCTTGGCCGGGTCCGGGCCCGGCTTGGCCGCGGGCGCGATGGCGTCGCCCAACTGGTCGCGGAGCACGCGCGGCGGCACCTCCTCGACCTGGCCGGGCTCCAGATAGCCCAGCTGGAACGGCCCATAGGCCACCCGGATCAGGCGGTTCACGATCCCGCCCAGATGCTCGACGACCTTGCGGATCTCGCGGTTCTTGCCCTCGCGCAGGCTGACCGTCAGCCAGCTGTTGGCGCCCCGCGTGCTGTCCAGCACCGCCTGGATCGGCCCGTAGCGCACACCGTCGATCACCACGCCCGCGGCCAGCGCCCCCAGCCGCTCGGGATCGAGCGTGCCATTGACGCGCACCCGGTATCGGCGCACCCACCCGGTCGCCGGCAGCTCGAGCCGCCGCGCCAGGGCGCCGTCATTGGTCAACAGCAGCAGCCCTTCGGAATTGAGATCGAGGCGGCCGACCGAAATGACCCGCGGCAGCGCCGGCGGCAGATGATCGAACAGGGTCGGCCGCCCCTGCGGATCACGGTGGGTGGTGACCAGCCCCTTGGGCTTGTGGTAGCGCCACAGCCGGGTCGGCGCCGGGGCGTCGATCGGCTTGCCGTCGACGGTGACGACGGCGTCGGGCCCGACATTGAGCGCCGGGCTCGACAGCACCACGCCGTCGACCGCGACCCGTCCGGCCTCGATCAGCTTCTCGGCGTCGCGGCGCGAGCAGACGCCGGCCCGGGCGATGCGCTTGGCGATCCGCTCGCCGGCAGGCTCGCTCATTGGATGGGCGGCCTGGGAAGGGGCGGCCCGGGAAGGGGCGGCCTGGACGGGCCGGGGGCCGGTCCGGCATGAAGGGCAGGAAGGACGAGGGTCGGCATGGCGGTCACCATAGGAACCGGGCCCGGCAGCGGCAAGACGGCGCCCATGGCGGCCGCGCTGGCCGCGGCCGAAGCGGCCGCGGCGCGCGGCGAAGTGCCGGTCGGCGCCGTGCTGGTCGACCCCGACGGCCGCATCGCCGCGGCCTGCGGCAACGAGGTGGAGGCGCGCCGCGACCCGACCGCCCATGCCGAGCTCCTGGCGCTGCGCACGCCCGGGCTGCGCAGGCTGGACGGCTACGACCTCTATGTCACGCTCGAGCCTTGCGCCCTGTGTGCGGCGGCGATCAGCCTGTTCCGGATCCGGCGGCTGTATTTCGGCGCCTACGACCCCAAAGGCGGCGCGGTCGAGCATGGCCCGCGCCTGTTCGATCAGCCGACCTGCCTGCACCGTCCCGAGCGCTATGGCGGCCTGCACGAGCGCGCGGCGGGGGCCCTCTTGAAGCGGTTCTTCGCGGCCCGGCGCGTCTGATTACAGTTGGAGGGCGGGATCGCTTCGGGCCGGAGCCGCCGCCGGCAGCATCACGGTCACCACCGTGCCCGCGCCTTCGCGGCTGCGGATGTCGAGCCGGCCGCCATGGAGCTCGACCAGCGACTTGGTGATCGACAGGCCGAGGCCGGTGCCCTGGGCCGCCGAATAGCCGCTGTGGGCCTGTTCGAAGGGTTCGGTGACCAGCGCCAGCTTGTCCTCGGGAATGCCGATGCCGGTGTCGGCGACGACGACCGCGACATGGCCCGCCTCGGCCTCGATGCCGACCCGGATGCGGCCGCCGGCCGGGGTGAACTTGATCGCGTTGGACAGGAGATTGAGCAGGATCTGGCGCACCGCCCGCCGATCGGCCGCAATCGTCCAGCGGCCGGGCGCCGGCGGTTCGAGCCCGATGCCGGCTTCCTCCGCCCGCCCGGCGACCAGCCGCAGGCAGTCGGCGACCACCGGTGTCAAGTCCAGTGGCAGCCGCCGGATCACATATTTGCCGGCATCGATCTTGGCCATGTCCAGGACGTCGTCGATCAGCTCCAGAAGATGGCAGCCGCTGTCGCGGATGCCTTGGGCATAATCACGGTAGCGCTGGGCGCCCAGGGGGCCGAACAGCTCCTCGGTCATCATCTCCGAGAAGCCGATGATCGAATTCAGGGGCGTGCGCAGTTCGTGGCTCATGGTCGCCAGGAACTGCGCCTTGGCTCGGGCGGCCGCCTGGGCGGCGTCGCGCGCCTGGACCAGGCCGGCCTCGCGCTGGTCGACGGCGGCGACGAAATATCGGAAGGCGCGGGCCATCTCCGCGATCTCGTCGCGGCCGTCGGTCGCGATCGGCGTGCGCCGGCCCGCGACATGGTCGGACATGAGCTGCTGCAGCCGCCGCAGCCGGCGCACGACACGGATGCGCACCACCAGCACGGCCGCCGCCGCGACCGCCAGCGCCACCGCCACCAGCAGCGCCAGCCGCCGGGACCGCGCAAGCGACCCGGCATTCAGGCCGTCATTGAACCGGCCGACCTGCTCGACCACGGCCTCGTACAGGTCGGACGCCGCCGCGACATGGCGGCGCGCCAGCGTCTCGTTCTGGGCCAGCAGGCCGCGCTGGCGCCGGCGCAGCCCCAGGCCCTCGGAACGCAGGGCGAACACGCTCCGCGGCCCGACCACCAGGTCGGCAAGCGCGGCCGCGTCGGCGGCCGGCAGACCGGAGGTGGAGACGCGCTGCCACTGCTCGGCCGCCGCGGCCCTTAAGGTTTCGATGCGATCGGGCCAAGTCTCCAGGATGGCGCCCTGCGCCAGCGTCAGCACCCCCTCGACCGGATCGCCGCGCCCCCTGGCGGCCGCGTCGAGCCTGCGGAGCGCGTTCGCCGCGTGCCGTTCGGCGTCTTCGATATCGATGCGGCGCTCGACGGCGGCATCGAACCAGTCGAAATTGGCCAGCAGCTCGGCGCGATCCCGGTTCAGCGCGGCGATCAGATCGGCGGACAGCCCGGGCAGTTGGAGCGGCCGGATCGTGGCCAAGTGCCGCGCCATCCGATCGAGGGTCTGGAATTCGTCGCGCACCCGCATCGCGATCGACGCCCGCGTCGCCTGCTGGTCGGCGGTGGCCAGCTGCCCGGCGCCGGCGGCCATCTGGCCGCTTTGGCGGGCCAGCAGCGCCGCCTCGTACAGCACCGGCAACGTCGATTCCATCAGCTGCTGCTGGTCGCGCCGCAGCGCGGCCGATCCCGTGATCGCCATCCAGGCGATGCCCACGGCGATCGCCAGCAGGGCGACGATGCCGGCCAGGATCTGCCCGCCGACCCCACCGACCGGCCCGACGCGGCCGATCGGCCCAACGCTGCCCATCGGATCGCCGCCCGACATCGACGGCACGGTCAGCGAAACGGCGGGGCGTACATCAATCCGCCCTTGGTCCACAGCGCGTTGAGGCCGCGCGGGAGCTGCAGGTCCGAGGCATGGCCGAGATTGCGCTCGAAGATTTCGCCGTAGTTGCCGACTTGGGCAATGATGCGGAAGGCCCAATCGTCGGTGACGCCCAGGGCGGCGCCCAGCCCGGGCGTGCGCCCGAGCAGCGCTGCGACGTCGGGGTTGGGGTCGTGGTCCCGGCGGTCGGCCGCGTTCTTCGAGGTGACGCCCAGTTCCTCCGCCTGGATCGTGGCATAGACGGTCCAGCGGACCAGCCGCTCCCAGTCGCGATCGTCATTGCGCACCATGGGCGCGAACGGCTCTTTCGAGATGACCTCGGGCAACAGCACGACGTCACCATAGGTCTTCTGCTGCATGTTGCTCAGCAGCAGCAGCCGGTCGGTGCTGACGACGTCACATCGTCGCGCAATATAGGCTGAGAACAATCCATCATTGGTGTTTTCTTGGACGATATCAAATTTCAGATTTCGCTCTTTGATAAAATCTTCGAGATGCGTGGCATTGGTCGAATTGGCGAAGACGCAGATGTTGACGTGATTGAGGGCCTCCAGTTCGGCAAGATTTTGCACGTTCAGCGCGGCTCTCGCTATAAATCCTTGCCCGTCATAGTAGTAGACTGCCGGAAAAACGACACCTTCAACGGCCTCGCGGTTCAGGGTGACCGTGGTGTTCTGCAGGACGACGTCGACCTGCCGAGCGTTCAACACATCGAAGCGCTGGCGGCCGCCTTCGATCTGGATCATCTGGGCGGCATTCGCCGTGCCGACCACCGCGGCCGCGATCGCCCGGCAAAAATCCGGGAAGAAGCCGACCCAGCGGCCGTCCGGGTCGATGTCCGCGGAATTCATGCTGCCGTTGCGCGGCATGCCGCAGCGGACCTCGCCACCGGCTCGCACCCGCGCCAGGACCTCGCCGGCCTGGGCCGCCGCCGGCAGCAGGCCGGCGGCGGCGAGCAGGGTTGCCATGGCCAAGACCGAACATCGTATCAAGGTGTTGGCCTCGTCGGTCGGGAGCGGGAAATTGGGACTAAATAAGCTCAATATTGTTAATTGACGATTACGATGGCATGTCCCGGCCGCGCGGTCCCACGGCCACGCTTCCCGCATCGCGCTGCTCCGATCTGTGGAGTCTGTCCGGCTCGCCCCCCGACGCTGGTGGTCGACTGCCTCGCATCGCCGCCGCGGTGCGCCTGGCCTGGGCGCTGCTGCCGCCGTGGCGGGCCGAAGGTTAGCCTTCGCGGGAGTTTCGCCCGCCGGCGGTCACACCAGCAGCGACGCCAGGATCGCGAGACCGAAGCTCACGATCACCGCGCCGGCGAAGTGGTTGAGCCAGCGCAGGCCGGACGCTCCCAACCGGCTGCGCACATAGCCCGCGAACAAGGTCAGGCCGCACCACCAGGCGAGCGCCCCCACTGCCACGCCCAGCACCAGCGCCAGCTCGGCATCCAGGCCCAGGTCGTCGCCGACCAGGTTGAAGCCCGCCAGGATCGCGGTGAAGCCCAGGATCGTGAAAGGGTTGGTGATGGTCAGCAGGAAGGTGGTGGCGAAGGCGCCCAGGAGGTCGCGGGCGATCGGCGCCTCGTGCGGCTCGGCCGGCGGCTTGGCCACGGTGCGCAGGCCGAAGCCCAGCAGGATCAGGCCGCCGGCCAGGCGCAGGCCGGTCTGGTGCGCGATCAGCACGTCGGCAGTCGCCGCGATCCCGGAGATCGCCAGCGCGCCATAGAAGACGTCGGCGATCACCGCGCCCAGGCCCGAGGCCAGCCCGGCGCGCCGACCCTGCAGCAGGGTCCGCTTCACGCACAGCACGGCCGCGGGACCGACCGGCGCCGCGATCGTGATGCCGATGAGAAGGCCTTTGGCGAGCAGCAGCGGGCTCATCGACTCCAGCAAGACGGCGCAACCGAGGTAACGGCGGAGGGGGCTCTGGCGAATGCGCCGTTGGGCTTATAGCATCGGGGGGCGCCGATGCCAGCCTTGACCGTCGGACCCGGGAGCGTGACACGATGACCGACGACGTGAGCCGGCAGAAGCTGATCGACGCCAAGGCGCGCTGGGCGCGCGACGGCCGCCTCCTGACCGGCCGGGCCGTCGATCCGGCCGAGCGGCTGCCGCCGGGCCAGCATGTGGTGCGCAATTGGCCGGTGCTGGACCTGGGCGTGCAGCCCGCGGTCGAGCCCTGGACCTGGACGCTCGCGGTCGACGGCCTGGTCGCGCGGCCGCTGCGCTGGACCTACCAGGACCTGCTGGCCCAGCCCCAAGCCGAGGACGTGTCCGACATCCATTGCGTCACCGCTTGGTCGCGCTACGACAACCACTGGCGGGGCGTGCGCACCCGCGACGTGATCGCCGCGGCCGGACCCACGCCCGAGGCCCGGTTCGTCCTGTGCCACAGCTATGACGGCTACACCACCAACCTGACGCTCGACCAGTTCGCCGCGACGGACGCGCTGCTAGCCCACCATTGGGAAGGCAAGCCGATCCCCCGCGAGCATGGCGGCCCGGTGCGCATGGTCGTGCCGCGCTTCTACTTCTGGAAGAGCGCCAAGTGGATCAAGCGGATCGAGTTCGCCGCGCACGACCGGCGCGGCTTCTGGGAGACCCGCGGCTACCACAACAACGCCGACCCCTGGGCCGAAGAACGCTACGACCGCTGACGGCCGCCGCCGAGCTGCGCCGCGTCGGCGACCAGCCCGATGTCGATCGGCAGGCGCTTGCCCCGCACCTCGGCGGTGCGCCACTCTAGACGGTCGCGCGGCAGCCCGGCGGCGTCGGCCACCGCCGCCGACAGCACGACCAGGCAGCCATGGTCCTTGGTCAGCGCCTCCAGGCGACTGGCGCTGTTGATGACGTCGCCGATCGCGGTCAGGTACTGGGCCTGGCCCCAGCCCATCTCGCCGATCACCACCGGCCCGGCGTGCAGCCCGATGCCGATCCGGAGCGGCGCCTCCAGCGACGCCGCCAGGTCGCGGTTCACCTGGTCCATCCGCGCCAGCATCTCGGCCGCCGCCGCCACCGCCTGACGGGCGGCGCGGTCCAGGGGCACCGCCAGCCCGAACAGCGCGAACACGCCGTCGCCCATGAACTGGATCACCCGGCCGCCCGCTCCCTCGATCGCCGAGCCCATCTCGGCGGCGAAGCGGTTGAGCAGGAACACGGTGTCGAAGGGTGGCCGGCCCTCGGCCAGGGTGGTGAAGCCGCGCAGGTCGGCGAACAGCGCCACCACTTCGCCCTCACGCCCGAAGCGATCGGCGTCGTAGGCGCCAGCCAGGTCGCGCGCGCCGATCGACGGCGGCAGCAACGGCACCACCACCAGGTCGGCCGCGGGACGCAGTTGGCAGGCCAGGCGCACCCCAGGGCCGGCCTTGACCCGCGCCAGCAGTTGCGCCTCGTGGGCGCCGGCTTCGGGCAGCCGCTCGGCACCGGCCACCACCCGCACCCGGCAGGTGCTGCAACGGCCGCGGCCGCCGCACACCGCGGCATGGGGAATCCCGGCCTGGCGGCTGACCTCCAGCACGGTCAGGCCGTGCGGCGCGCGCACGCTGCGGCCGCCAGGATAGCGCACGGTGACGACACCGCGCCGGCGCGCCATCTGGGCGCGGCCGGCGCGGGCAGCCAAGGTCAGCGCCAGCAGGCCGGCAAGGCCGCCCAGCAGGTCGCGCTGCAGCCGGCCCAGGCGCGCCTGGGCATCGGCCGTCGGCAGGTTCATCTGCGCCAGCGCCTTCGGCCGCCAGTCGGGATACTCCGCCGCCAGCGCCGCGGCCTCGGCCCGCGCCGCCACGAAGCCGGCCAGCGCCAAGGTCGGCACCAGGATCGCGAGCGCCAACCACCAGCGGCTGGTGCGCCGGTACCAGTCCCGCAGCCGCAGCCAGAAATGCAGGCCGATGCAGCCATGGACCCACGCGATGCCGACCAGCGCCATCTGCTGCAGCGCCGCCGGCCAGCCGGCATAGAGATAGGCGACCGCATAGGTGTAGCTGTCGTGCACGTCATACAGGTCGACCGCGAACCGGGTGTTGACGACGTGCCCCGCCAACAGCGCCGGAATCGCGAAGCCCAGCCCGGCCTGGACCGCCTCCCAGCGCGCCATCGCCAGGCTGCGCCGGCGGTACAGCGACATGCAGGCCAGGGCCAGATGGGTGACGAAGGCCGCGATCAGCACATAGAAGCCGGGCGGCAGCACCCAGTAATCCATCAGCCGGAACTGCCACTCGTTCATCACGCGGAGCGACATCAGCCCCAGCGCGTGGCCGGCGAAATGGGTCAGCAGGAAGGCCAGCATGACCAAGCCGCTGGCCTGGCGCAGGCGCTGCTCGACCGCGATCGGCCGCGGCCAGCGGATGCCGGCGGCCACCCCGGGGGCGACGGTGTCGGCCATGGCTGCCTCTTTAAAACCACAATCGTTTGGATTATCACCCGGCGCGCCTCGTAAGGCGATCAGAACAAGCCGGCAGGAACGGAGAGATGATCGAGCTCGATCGGCTGACGAAACATTTCGGCGTGATCCGCGCCGTCAACGAGGTATCCTTCCGCATCGGCCGCGGCGAGGTCCTGGGCTTCCTCGGGCCCAACGGCGCCGGCAAGTCGACCACCATGAAGGTGCTGGCGGGCTTCCTGACCCCGACGTCGGGCACCGCCCGGGTGTGCGGCTTCGATGTCGAGCGCCAGCCGATCGCGGCCAAACGGCGCCTGGGCTACCTGCCCGAGGGCGCGCCCGCCTATCCCGACATGACCCCAGCCGGCTTCCTGGAGTTCATCGCCGGCATCCGCGGCTTCTCCGGGGCCGAGCGCCGCCGGCGCATCGCCGCGGCGGTCGAGCACACCGCGCTCGGCGGCGTGCTGCACCAGCCGATCGACACCTTGTCCAAGGGCTTCAAGCGCCGGGTCGGCCTGGCCCAGGCGCTGCTGCATGACCCGGACGTGCTGATCCTGGACGAGCCCACCGACGGCCTCGACCCCAACCAGAAGCACGAGGTGCGCACGCTGATCCAGCGGATGGCGCCCAACAAGGCGATCATCGTGTCGACCCACATCCTGGAAGAGGTCGAGGCGGTGTGCACCCGCGCCATCATCATCGCCCGCGGCCGGGTCGTCGCCGACGGCACGCCCGTCGAGCTGGTCGCTCGCGATCCCGACCACAACGCCGTGGTCCTGATCATCGACCAGGCCCAGGTCGAGGCGGCGCGGAGCCGCCTGGCCAGCCTGCCCGGCGTCACCGCCGTCACCGACTCGGCCGACGGCGCGCCGGGCCGCATCCGCCTGGTCGTGCGCGCCGGCGCCGCCGCCCCCCAGGTCATGGCCTGGGCGCGCTCCGAGCCCTGGGGCGTCACCGATGTCCGGGTCGAGCGCGGCCGCCTCGACCAGGTCTTCCGCACCATCACCATGGCCGCCTGATCATGCACGCCGTCATCCAGATCTTCCGGCGCGAGCTTTCGGCCTATTTCGCCACCCCGCTCGCCTATGTCTTCATCGTCATCTTCCTGGTCCTGGCCGGGGCGCTGACCTTCTTCCTGGGCAACTTCTTCGAGCGCGGGCAGGACGACCTGCAGGCGTTCTTCATGTTCCACCCATGGCTGTACCTGTTCCTGATCCCGGCGATCGGGATGCGGCTATGGGCCGAGGAGCGCAAGAGCGGCACCATCGAACTGTTCCTGACCCTGCCCATCACCACGGGCCAGGCGGTGGTCGGCAAGTGGCTGGCGGCCTGGGTGTTCTGCGGCATCGCCTTGGTGCTGACCATGCCGTTCTGGCTGGTCGTCAACTATCTGGGCCAGCCCGACAACGGCGTGATCCTGGCCAGCTACCTCGCCAGCTGGCTGATGGCCGGCGCCTTCCTGGCGATCGGGGCGGCGATCTCGGCCATGTGCAAGAACCAGGTGATCGCGTTCGTGATCGCAGCCGCGGTGTGCTTCCTGCTGACGGTCTCGGGCTCGTCGGTGGTGTTCGGGTTCCTGTCGTCCTGGGCGCCGCGCGTCGTGCTCGACACGGTCGCCTCGTTCTCGTTCCTCACCCATTTCACCTCGGTCATGCGCGGCGTCATCGACGCCCGCGACATGGTCTTCTATGCCTCGATCATCGCGCTGTTCCTGTTCGCCAACAGCGCGATCGTCGACCTGAAGAAAGCGGACTAGCGCCCATGCGCCTCTTCAGCGACCGCCGGATCCTGGCCATCGCCGGGATCCTGTTCGCCGCCGTCCTGCTGGTCTCGGTCAATATCCTGGCCGGCCGCTGGCTGTCCTCGGCGCGCGTCGACCTGACCGACCAGAAGCTCTATACGCTGTCGGACGGCACCACCCAGCTGCTGCGCGGCGTGCAGGAGCCGATCACCCTGCGCTTCTATCTGTCCAGCCGGCTGACCCGCGACGTGCCGAGCTTCGCCGGCTATGCCCAGCGGGTGCAGGACCTGCTGCAGGAATACGCGGCCCGCTCCAATGGCCGGATCCGGCTGGAAACCTACGACCCCGAGCCGTTCTCCGACGTCGAGGACCGCGCTACCGCCTACGGCCTGCAGGGCGTGCCGGTCGACCAGAACGGCGAGCTGGTTTATTTCGGCCTGGTCGGCACCAACACCACCGACGACGAGCAGGTCATTCCGTTCTTCCAGCAGGACCGCGAGCGGTTCCTGGAATATGACCTGACCAAGATGGTCTACCAGCTGGCCCGGCCCAAGCAGCGCGTGGTCGGCGTCATCAGCACCCTGCCGGTCGACGGCGACCTGGTCCTGGCCCAGGGCGGCGAGCCGCATCCCTGGGTGGTCATGGACCAGATCCGGCAGTTCTTCACAGTGCGCAGCCTCGGCACCGACGTCGCCGAGATCCCGTCCGATGTCGACGCGCTGATGGTGGTCCATCCCGCCAACCTCAGCGACAAGACCCAGTTCGCGATCGACCAGTTCGTGCTGAAGGGCGGCAAGGCGATGGTGTTCGTCGACCCCTACTCCGAGGGGGCGGCGTTCCGCAGCCAGGCCGGGATGATGCGGGGCATGCCGCCGCAGCCGACCGAGTCGGACCTGGGCAAGCTGCTGACCGCCTGGGGCGTCAAGTTCGATCACGACCATGTGGTCGGCGACCGCCGCCTCGCCCGCCGCGTCTCGACCGGCGCCTCCGGCCGCGCCCAATCGGCCGACTACATCGCCTGGCTCGGCGCCGACGAGAGCGCCATGAGCCACAACGATGCGATCACCGGGCAGCTGCGCATCCTGAACTTCGCCTCGGCCGGCATCCTCGATCCCGCCGAAGGGGCCACCACGACCTTCGAGCCGCTGGTGACCTCGAGCAACGTCGCCGAGCGGCTGCCTGTGTCGAAGATCAACTCGGGCACGCCCAACCTGCTGCAGCTGATCCGCGAGTTCCAGAGCGGCGGCAAGCCCTTGACCATCGCCGCCCGGATCACCGGCCCGGCCAAATCAGCCTTCCCGGACGGCCTGCCCGCGCCGGCGCCGGCTGCGGCCAAGCCGGGCGAACCGCCGCCGGCGCCCCCCGCGCCGACCCCGGCGGGCGTCAAGGACGGCAAGATCAACGTCGTGGTGGTGGCCGACAGCGACATGCTCGAGGACCGGTTCTGGGTCCAGGTCCAGAACTTCTTCGACCAGCGGGTGGCCGTGCCGACCGCCAACAATGCCGATTTCGTGGTCAATGCCCTGGACGACCTGACCGGCAGCGACGCGCTGATCGGGCTGCGCAGCCGCGGCGTCTCCGACCGGCCGTTCACCCGCCTGCGCGACATCCAGCAGGTCGCCGAGAACCAGTACTCCCAGAAGGAGCAGGCGCTGGAGGACAAGCTCAAGGAGACCCAGCGCAAGCTCGGCGAGCTGCGCGGCTCGGCGGCCGCCGGCCAGGGTGCGGCCGGCAGCCAGGGGGCCGCCGGCGGTGGCATCCTGTCGCCCGATCAGGCCAAGCAGATCGAGCAATTCCGCGCCGAGATCATCCAGACCCGGGGCGAACTGCGCGATGTCCAACGCTCGCTGCGCCAGGACATCCAGTCGCTGCGAGCTTGGGTCGAGTTCGCCACCATCGCGGCGGTGCCGATCCTGGTGGCGCTGGTCGCACTGGTCCTGGGCTTCGTGCGGGCGCGCCGGCGGCGCGCCGCCGTCCAGGTCGCCTGAGGAGCCCGCTAGCGGGCTCCTCGCATCATTGATGGAAGGGAAATGCGCAGAGCGCATTTCCTGAGGAGGGAAGCCATGCGTCGCATCACCGTGGCCGCCATGGGCGTCGCCGCCGTCCTCGCCGCCGCCGGCGCGGCCGCGAGCATCGTGGCGGAGCGCCCCGCCACCACCATCGCCCGCGGCGACCGGGTCATCCCGGACCTGGGCGCCAAGCTGGACAGCGCCACCCGCGTCGAGATCGCCAAGGCCGACGGCAGCATCGCCCTGGCCAAGACCGACAAGGGCTGGGTGCTGCCCGACCATGCCAACTACCCGGCCCGGTCCGAGGCGGTAAAGACGCTGCTGGTATCGCTGGCCGAGCTCGAGACCGTCGAAGCCAAGACCCGGCAGCCCGACCTCTACGGCCGCCTCGACCTGGCCGACATCACGGCCAAGGATTCCAAGGCTGTACAGATCACCGTCAAGGACGCCGGCGGCGCCACCTTGGCTGCCCTCCTGGTCGGCAAGAAGCGCTATCCGTCGCTGGGTGCGGCCACGCCCGGCACGCCGCAGGACATGGTCTATGTCCGCCGCGTCGGCGACGCCCAGAGCTGGCTGGCGCTGGGGTCGGTCGACGCCAAGACCGGCGTCACCGACTGGGCCGACAAGGCGATCGTCGACGTCAAGTTCGAGCGCGTGGCCTCCGTCGCGGTGACCCCGCCGACCGGGCCGGCCTACGAGATCAACCGCGCCAGCAAGGACGTCCAGGACTTCCAGATGGCCGACGTGCCGGCCAACATGGTCGTCAAGGCGCCTTACGAGCTGAACGGCCTGGCCCGGATCCTGGAGCAGGCCGAGCTCGACGACGTCAAGGCGGCCTCGGGCCCGCTGCCGGCGCCGGCGGCCATGGTCAAGACCTTCGACGGCCTGACGGTTTCGGTCGCCCTGGACAAGCAGGGCGAGGTGACCTGGGCGCGGCTGTCGGCCGCCGGCACCGGCGACGCCGCCAAGGAAGCCGACGCCATCAACGCGAAGGTCAAGGACTGGGCCTACAAGCTGCCGGACTACAAGCGCGACAAGCTGACCGCGACCCGCGACAGCCTGCTGCAGCCGAAGCCGCAAAGCTGACCGTGGACGACGCCGGCGACGCGCCGCCGCTGACCGACGCGCAGCGGACGTCGCCCTGCGTCGGCGTCTGCGCCATCGACCCGGCGACCGGCCAGTGCGGCGGCTGCCGGCGCACCCGGGACGAAATCCGGCGCTGGGTGCAGTTCACGCCGGAGGAGCGCCGCCGGGTCCTGGCCTTGTTACCCGGCCGCGCGCCGGCATAAGCGCCCGGCGCCGGCGACTACCGCTTCGAGGCCGTCACATGGCTGCCACGGGCCAGTGCCCCGGCTAGCCGCGCCGCCCGGGCGGCCGCCCCGACCCCGGGACTCCGTCGCCGCCGCAGCCAGCGCTGGCGGGCGCCGGCCAGCAGCACGCCGCCGCCCACCAGCAGCGTCGACAGCATCAAGAGACGCAGCGGATCAGGACTGGTCGCCGGGTCCCAGTCGGCGGGCATCGCCGCACCGGAGGGCGGCAGGACGGCATCGAACAGCCACAGCGCGATGATCAGCGCCGCGGCGACCAAGCACGACCATCGAACCATCGGAACAGCGCCCCCAACGCGGGGCCGGGCGGGCGGCGCACGGAACGCCTGCGCCCGCCGGTCCCGACCATAGTACCGCGTCAGCCGTCGGCCATCACCCGGTTGCGACCATTTTGCTTGGCCTCATACAGCGCCCGGTCGGCACGCGCGATCAGCTGCGAGAACTCGGCCTCGCCGTCGCCGAGCGCGGCCACGCCGATGCTGACGGTGAACGCGATGCGCCGGCCCTCGAACGGCACCGGCACGGCTTCCACCCGCTCGCGCAGCCGCTCGGCCACGATCAGGGCGCCCTCCAGCGTCGTCTCGGGCAAGCAGATGCCGAACTCCTCGCCGCCCAGCCGTCCTGGAAAATCGATGTCGCGGATCACCGAACGGCAAGTCTCGGACAGCGCCTTGAGCACTGCGTCGCCGCCCGGATGCCCGTAGGTGTCATTGATCTTCTTGAAATGGTCGGCATCGAGCATCATCGCCGACAACGGCTTGGCATAGCGCCGGGCGCGCTGCACCTCCTGCTCGGCGCGCTCGAGGAAGCTGCGCCGGTTGTAGATGTCGGTCAGGACGTCGATGGTGGCCAGCCGGTGCAGATGGCGGTTGGCATTGGCCAGTGCCACCGACCGCGCCCTGAGCTTCAGCATGTTGCGGGTGCGGGCGCTGAGCTCGAGCTCGTCGACCGGCTTGCTCAGGAAATCGTTGGCCCCCAGGTCCAGCGCCTCGTACAGCACGTCCTTGCGGTCGAGTGCGGTAATCATCACCACAGGCACTTCATCATGCTGTGGCATCTGTCGAACGCGACGAATAAACTCCAGGCCATCGATCTCAGGCATAATGTAATCAACTAATATCATATCTGGCGTATTGGTTGCACACCACTCAAGTGCTTTCACCGGATCAGTGAAGACAACAGATTCGATCGATCCAATCTTGTGGATATAGGTTTTGACGATCAGGGCGTTGGCCAGATAGTCGTCGATGATCGCAACCTTCATGGGCCTGCTCTTGGTGTCTGTGGCCGAACAGGTCGTCCCGCCGCGCCCGTCTTCGTCCGGGAGGATGATCATGGTCGCCCGGCTTGGTTAATGAGTCGCGAAGATACGCCAGACATTCAACATATTCTATCTCGTACAGACGGCGACGGTGCAGACGCGCGGCGATGGCGCATCATGGCTGGTTAACGCACGCTGTGCTAGGAGGGCCGTCTCGCCGGTGCGGATGGAGGGACGGGTATGGGTGATCGCGGGACCAGCAGCCACCGGGGGACGGCGTGACCGGCCGCCCCGATCTCGACGGCCAGATCGACGAGGCCTTGCGGGCGGTCAACGAAGGCCAGGTCGATCGGGCGCTGGCGATCGTCGACGCGGTCCTGGCCCAGGATCCCGACCATGCCACCGCCCTCGACGCCAAGCTGCAGTTGACCGTGCTGCTCGACCGCCCGGCCGAGGCCCTGGCCGCCGGACGCCGGCTGGCCGACGTCCAGCCCACCCCCTCCGGCCTGTTCCGCCTGGGCCTGCTGGAGCACCGCGCCGGCAACCGGGACCGGGCGATCAACGCGCTCGATCTCGCGCGCAGCCTGGACCCCGCCTACGGGGCCGCCCATGAGGCACTGGGCCAAGTGCTGGCCGCATCAGGCCGGCCGGCCGAAGCGGTGGCCGCCCTGCTCCAGGCCGACCGCCTGGGCGCCCTGTCGGTGACCGGGCGCCTGAACCTGGCCACGGCGCACTATGCCCTGGGCGACCGCACGGCGGCACTCGCCGCGGCCGAGCGGGCGGCCGCCGACGATCCCATGCAGGTCGAGGCCTTCAACACCATCGGCGTGCTGCGCTACGAGGCCGGCGACTGGGCCGGCGCGATCGCGGCGCTCGACCGCACGCTGGTCCTGCAGCCGCGGCATCTGGGCGCCCGCCTGAATCTGGCGCGGGTGCTGCGCGCCGATCGCCAGTTCGACCGCGCCGCAGCCGAGTACCGGCTGGTCACCGCCGCCCAGCCGGGCTTGGCCGATGTCGAGACCGAGCTTGCCACCTGCCTCGTCGACGGCGGCGATCAGAACGGCGCGATCGCGGCCTATCGGCGTGTCCTGGCGGCGGATCCGAACGCCGTCCTGGCCCATATCGGGCTGGGCGATGCCCATGCCGCACTCGGCCAGGCGTCGGAGGCGCTGGCCAGCTACGAGCGCGCCATCGCGCTCGAGCCCGCGGCGATCGTCGCCTATTTCGGCGCCTACACGGCGGCGCTGCTGCTCGATGACGAGCCGCGCGCCCTCGGCCACCTGGACGCGGTGCTGAAGCGCCAGCGGGTGTTCACCTATCCGGCGCGCCGGCCGCCGGCGGCGCTGACCATCCTGGCCCTGTGCACGCCCGGCACCCTGGTCGCCAACCTGCCGGTCGAGTACCTGATCGACCGCAACAGCACGACCCTGCACAAATATTATCTGCCGGAAGATCCGGCCGCCGCCCCGCCCCGGCTGCCGCCCTACGACATCGTGTTCATGGCCATCGCCGAGGCCGAGTCGGCGCTGCCGGCGCTCGCCCGTGCCAAGGCGTTCCTGACCGCGCAGGACAAGCCCTGGATCAACGACCCCGACCGCGTGCCGCTGACCAGCCGCGACGGCATGGGCCCGCTGCTGACCGACTGCCGGCATACCCTGGTCCCGACGGTCCGGCCGATTGCCCGGACCGAGATTGCCGGGCCGGGACGCCCGGACTGGGCAACGCCAGGCCCGGACCGGCCGCTGCTGGTCCGGCCGTTCGGCTCGCACGCCGGCAAGCAGCTCGAGAAGGTCGACGACATCGCAGGGCTGGACGACTATCTGGCGCGGGTTCGGGCCGACCGCTACTATGTCGTGCCGTTCGAGGATTATTCCGGGCCGGACGGCTATTACCGGAAATACCGGATCATCTTCGTCGACCGCGTCCCCTACCCGTTCCATCTGGGCGTGTCGCGGCGCTGGATGGTCCACTTCTACAATTCCGACATGAACGACCTGGCCTGGGCCCGCGCCGAGGAAGAGGCGTTCCTGGCCGACCTCGGCTCGGTGTTCCACGGGCCGCTGGCCGACGCCCTGGCCGACATCGGCCGCGCCGTCGACCTCGACTATTTCGGCATCGACTGCGCCATCGCCCGCGACGGCCGGCTGCTGATGTTCGAGATCGAGACCGGCATGATCGTGCACACGCTCGACCGGCCCGACCTTTATCCCTACAAGGCCGTCTATGTGCCGCGGGTGTTCCAGGCTCTCGACCGCCGGATCCAGAAGAAGCGGGCGGGCGCCTGAGCACCCGCCGGCCGGTGCGGCTCAGGCTGCGGCGGCCGCCTTCTTGGCCCGGCGCCGGGCGACGGCGCCCATGCCCAGGACCGCCGGGGCAAACAGGACTGCGGCGGCGGGCAGCGGGACGGGGGAGACATTGATGGTGTTCGCACCGATCGCGCCGGTGGTGCCACCCGAATTCACGACGTCGGAGGCGAAATAGTAGCCATTGCCGTTCTTCACGAAGTCGGCCAGGACGATCCCGGCCTTCGTCACGCTGAAGTCCAGCGGCCCGCCGTGAGCGCCTGCGGCGCCATTGCCGCTGTTCATGTTGATGCCGTTGGTGAACGTCTTTCCATTCGACGTGAACGGCGGATTGGGCTCGCTGCCCTTGACCGGCGTGAACAGCGTCGTGGACGTCGGAGCCAGAATGCTCACCACCGCAGTCGAGAACGCCGACGCCAGGCTGAACGCGAACGGGGTGTGGCTGCCCGTGTTGACGAACCGATAGCCGCTGGCGAGGTTCACCGAAACATCCACCTCGCTGGACGACTTCTGGGTCAAGGTCACGGTGCCCAGCGTGCCCGTGCCCATGTTGGCAACATTGCCCAGATTTGACAGATTCAACACCTCGATGGTGCTCGCTTTCGCGGGCACCGCGACCGCCGCCGCCATCAGGCCGGCCGCCACCATCCCACCAATCCCCCGCATTTTACACTCCGATCCCAAGAACGTTAATCGGAGCCAATTAATGCAAATGCCGTGCAACACCTTAACATCAATGACTTAGCTAAAATGCTGCCGACGCTGTGTAAAATCCGCCGACAGCCTCGGCCGCTCGCCCGCGCCTACCGTTGCCGCAACTGCGAAACGTCGCGCACCGCGCCGCGCGCCGCCGAGGTGGTCAGGGCCGCGTAGGCCTTGAGCGCAGCCGAGACCTGGCGGGCGCGCGGCGCCGCCGGCTGCCACGCGTCGCGGCCGCGGGCGTCCATGGCGGCGCGGCGGCGGGCCAGCTCGTCGTCGCTGACCGCCACGCGGATTACCCGGTTCGGGATGTCGATCTCGATGCGATCGCCCTCCTCGACCAAGCCGATGGCGCCGCCCTCGGCGGCCTCGGGCGAGACATGCCCGATCGACAGGCCCGACGAGCCGCCGGAGAAGCGGCCGTCGGTGACC
>CAZEFK010000116.1:0-22966 GCA_964511405.1 uncultured Comamonadaceae bacterium
GCTGGATACAGCAGTGGAAAGCCGAAGGCCGGGCCGAGGGCAAGGCTGAGGGCCGTGCTGAAGGCAAGGCAGAAGGCAAAGCAGAAGGCCGGGCCGAGGGCAAGGCCGAGCTGCTGCTGCGGTTGCTGCATCGGCGCTTCGGCCCCGCGGTCGAGCCGTTCGAGCCGCGGGTGCGCGAGGCCGACCCGGTGCAGCTCGACCGCTGGGCCGAGCGCCTGCTCGACGCCAAGACCCCGGACGACGTCTTCGGCGACCCGTAGGCGTCGGCCGCGGCTTTCGCCCAGGCCCGATCTGCCCTACGGTCTGGCATGCTCGACAGCCTGACCCTGCGCCGCCCCGACGACTGGCACGTGCATCTGCGCGACGGCCCGATGCTGGCGGCGGTCCTGCCCTTCACGGCCGCCCAGTTCGCCCGTGCCATCGTGATGCCCAACCTGGTGCCGCCGGTGACCACGGCCGCGGCGGCGCGCGCCTATCGCGACCGGATCTTGGCGGCTCTGCCCGCCGGCATCCGGTTCGAGCCGCTGATGACGCTGTACTTGACCGACGACAGCGAGCCCACGGCGGTCGCCGCCGCCTGCCGCCAGGGCGACGCCGTCGCGGCCAAGCTGTACCCGGCCCACGCCACCACCAATTCCAGCCACGGCGTCACCGACTTCGGCCGCCTCGACCGGGTGCTGGCCGCCATGGCCGAGGCCGGCATGCCGCTGCTGGTCCATGGCGAGGCGACCGATCCCATCGTCGACGTCTTCGACCGCGAGGCCGTGTTCATCGAGCGCACGCTGGAACCGCTGCGCCGGCGCCATCCCGGCCTGAAGGTGGTGCTGGAGCACATCACCACGGCCGAGGCCGCGGATTATGTGCGGGCCGGCGGTCCCACCCTGGCCGCGACGATCACGCCCCATCACCTGATGATCAACCGCACGGACATCTTCCGCGGCGGCATCCGCCCGCATCTCTACTGCCTGCCGATCGCCAAGCGCGAGAACCACCGCCTGGCCCTGCGCCGCGCCGCGACCTCCGGGGCGGCCTGCTTCTTCCTGGGCACCGACACGGCACCGCACATGGTCGCGGCCAAGGAGGCCGAGTGCGGCTGCGCCGGCATCTTCAACGCCCCCGCGGCGCTGGAATGCTACGCCCAGGTGTTCGCCGAGGAGGGTGCGCTCGACCGGCTGGAGGCGTTCGCCTCGCTCAACGGCCCGCGCTTCTACGGCCTGCCGGTCAACCAGGAGACGGTGACCTTGCGGCGCCAGCCGCACGCGGTAGCCGCCAGCGTGGCAGTGCCTGGCGGCGCCGTGCGGCCGTTCCGGGCCGGCGAGCAGCTGGATTGGACGATCGGCGCCTGACAGCCGGGCCACCGCATCCTTTACGGTCAAACAACCGTTTGATACAATCTCAAACGACTGTTTGAAACAGCCGTTTGAGAGATCATGGCCAGCCTGCCCCCGTCCGACGCCGCCCGTGAGCGCATCCTGCATGCCGCGGCCGACCTGTTCGTCGCCCATGGCCTCAAGGCCACCTCGGTTCGCAAGATCTGCGAAGCCGCCGGCGTCAACGTCTCGATGGTCAACTACTACTTCCACAGCAAGGAGCAGCTGTACCTGGCGGTCCTCGACCAGGCGCGCCGGCAGGAGATCCGGGAGCCGTCCCGGATCGGCGCATCGCCCGAGGCGCAGCTGCGCCAGCGCATCGAGACGTTCCTGAAGAACCTGCTGCTGCCCGGTCCGCATGCGCTGCTGACCAAGCTGATCACGCGCGAGCTGATCGAGCCGTCGGCGGCCGCGATCGACAGCATCATCGCCAACGACATCCAGCCTCAGCACGCCGACTTCGCCGACCTGATCCAGGCCATCGCCGGCGGCGGGCTGAGCGCGCGCGAGGTCCGGGCCTGCATCTTCAGCCTCATCGGGCAGGCGCTGTTCTATGCCAACAACCGCGCCCTCAACGACCGCATCGCGCCGGACCTCGCATACGACGACACCGGCATCAGGCACATCGCCGACCATGTCCACCGGTTCACGGTGGCCGCGATCAAGGGCTACCGCACCGCCGGCGCCGGGAGCCGCCCGTGAACACCTGGACCTTGACCACCGTCCTGGCCGGCCTGGCGATGATCGGCCCGTTCGCCATCGACACCTTCCTGCCGTCCTTTCCGGCGATCGCCCAACAGTTCTCGGTCAGCCCGGCGATGGTGCAGCAGGCCTTGAGCGCCTATCTGCTGGCGTTCTCGGCGATGAGCCTGCTCTACGGCACCTTGTCCGACTCCTTCGGGCGGCGCCCGGTGATCCTGGTGTCGCTGGCGCTGTTCAGCGCGGCGTCGCTGGGGGCGGCCCTGGCGGCCGGCTTCGGCTGGCTGCTCACCTGCCGCGTGCTGCAGGGCCTGTCGGCCGGCGGCGGCATGGTGATCGGGCAGGCAATCGTCCGCGACCGCTTCGCCGGCGCGGCGGCGCAGCGCGTGCTGTCGCACGTGACCATGGTGTTCGGGCTGGCGCCGGCCCTCGCGCCCGTGATCGGCGGCTACCTTCACGTCACCTTCGGTTGGCGCTCGGTGTTCCTGTTCATGGCCGCGATCGGCCTCGCCCTGCTTGCCGCCAGCGCCGCCCTCCTGACCGAGAGCTTGCCGCGGGACGCCCGGGTCCCATTCCAGCCGCGCACCCTGGCCGGCCGGTACTGGGCGGCGCTGCGCCGTCCACGGTTCCTGCCCAGGGCGCTCGCGGTCGGATTCGCCTTCGGCGGGCTCGGCCTCTACATCGCCTCGGCCGCGAGCTTCGTGCTCCGCATCCTGCACCTGTCCGAGACGGCGTTCGCCTGGCTGTTCGTGCCGATGATCGGCGGCATGGTGACCGGTGCCGCGATCGGAGCGCGGCTCGCCCACCGGGTGCCTGCCGCCACCGTGCTGCGCGCCGGCCGCGCCGGCATGGCGACCGCGGCGCTGACCAATCTCGCCTACGGCGCGCTGGCCACGCCCGCCGTGCCCTGGGCCGTCCTGCCGATCATGCTCTACACCGTCGGCCTCGGCCTCGCCCTGCCGGGCATGAGCCTGGCGGCGCTGGACCTGCTACCCCAGGCGCGGGGCCTGGCAGCGTCGCTGCTGACCTTCGTGCAGATGCTGATTTTCTCGGTGATCTCGGGCGTGGTCGCGCCGCTGCTGTTCGACAGCGCCCTGAAGCTGGCCATTGGTGTCCTGGCGTGCGCCACGCTCTCGGCAGGGTGCTGGGCATGGCCGGCGGCCGAGCGGGCCAGATCGCTGGATATGGCTGCCTAAACGGTCTTGTAGAAGATCGTGGTGCCGCAGGGCGCCCCGTCGGGCATCAGGGCATAGCCGGGGACCACGCCGACCCGCACCCAACCGAGGCGTTCGTAGAGCCGCTCGGCATCGCCGCCCGTCACGGTGTCCAGCACCAGCAGGGTCCGGCGCTCGCGCCGGGCCTCGACCTCGACGGCCGCCATCAGAGCGGCGGCAATGCCGCGCCGGCGAGCGGCGCGCACGACCAACACCTTGGCGACGTCGGCCCGGTGCGGCTGGTTCTCCGGCAGATCGAGCGCCAGCTGCGCCGTACCCACGATGGCGCCGGCCGCATCCTCCGCGACCAGCACCACGCGGTCGCCGGTCGCGACGCCGGCGGCGACCTTCTCCCAGAACGCCCGTGCCGTGCCCGGCTCCAGCGGGGCCATGAAGCTGACCGACGCGCCGCCATCCACGCAGTCCATCAGCACCTGGGACAGGGCGTCGATCCCTTGGGCGGCCTCGTCCGGGCGCAGGCGGCGAATGGTCACGGCATCGGGCATCACGGGGTCCTCCAGGCGCGGCGGCGCGGGCCGGCCGAGGCCAGCGCTACCAGGTAGCGGGCGGGCCGGTCGCCCGGGTTGTGGAAGTGAGTCGGGCCGTCCAGGCGCATGGCCAGGCAGTCGCCCGCCTCCAGCCGATGGGCCGCCTCGCCGGCGCCGATGTCCATGACGCCGTCCAGCAGCCAGACCTGCTGGTCAATGTCGGCGCCGGCCGGGCCGTTGTCGTAGGCGACGCGGGCGCCGGGCGGGAACTCGACCTCGACCAGTTGGAGCGCCGACTCGAAGCCAGGCGGCGACAAGTTGCGCCGCCCATAGCCGGTCGCGGGATCGCGCCAGATCGGCTGGTCGCGGCAGCGTGCCAGCGGCGACGGCACTGGCGCCTCCGCCTCGAACAAGGTGCCGAGCGTGACCCCGAGCGCCGCGGTGAGCCGCGCCAACACCACCGCGGTCGGACTACTCTCACCCCGCTCGATCAGCGAGATCGCTGATCGGCTGACCCCCGACCGCTCGGCCAGCGCCTCCAGGGTGAGCTTGCGCTCGACCCTGAGCCGGCGCAGATGCCCCGCGATCACATGGTTGAGGTCGCTGTCCGATTGTCCGGATTCCATAAATCCAGACTATCGAATCCACTAAACTGGAATCAACCGTCAGATCGCCGCCGCCTCGGCCGTTCGCTGCAGGGCGCGCTCCAGCTGCGCCTTGCCGGCCAGGTAGGGATCGGGCCAGGGCTGGGCGGTATAGCCCAGCTGCGCCGCCGCATGCAGGGTGAAGTGCGGGTCGCTCAGATGCGGCCGGGCGAGCGCGCAGAGATCGGCGCGGCCGGCCGCGATGATCGAGTTGATCTGGTCGGCGTCGGTGATGTTGCCGACCGCCAGGGTTGCAATCCCGGCCTCGTTGCGGATGCGGTCGGCGAACGGCGTCTGGAACATGCGGCCATAGACCGGCCGCGCCTGCAGGCTGGTCTGCCCTGCCGACACGTCGATCAAGTCGGCGCCGGCAGCGTGGAAGGCCCGGGCGATCTCGACCGCATCGGCCCCGGTGATGCCGCCCTCGACCCAGTCGGTTGCCGAGATGCGCACCGACATCGGGCGGTCGGCCGGCCAGGCCGCGCGCATGGCGGCGAACACCTCCAGCGGGAAGCGCAGGCGGTTCGCCAGGCTGCCGCCATAGTCGTCGGTGCGCCGGTTGGTCAGCGGCGAGATGAACGCCGACAGCAGGTAGCCGTGGGCGGCGTGCAGCTCGACCATGTCGAACCCGGCCTCCAGCCCGCCCCGGACCGCCGCCACAAACTGGTCGCGGATACGGTCCATGTCGGCGCGGGTGGCGGCACGCGGCACCTGGTTGCGCGGGCTCCAGGCGACCGGCGACGGCGCCAGCACCTCCCAGTTGCCGGCATCAAGCGGCTGGTCCATGCCCTCCCAGCCCAGCTTGGTCGAGCCCTTGGGGCCGGAATGGCCGAGCTGCAGGCAGATCTTGGCGCGGCTGTGGCCGTGCACGAAGCGCACGATGCGCGTCCAGGCCGCGACATGGGCGGGATCGTACAGGCCGGTGCAGCCCGGCGTGATCCGGCCCTCGGGCGATACGCAGGTCATCTCGGTGACCACCAGCCCGGCGCCGCCCATGGCGCGGCTGCCCAGATGCACCAGATGGAAGTCGGTCGGCGTGCCGTCGACCGCGCTGTAGGTCGCCATCGGCGACACCACGACCCGGTTGGCCAGCGTCAGGCTGCGCAGCCGGAACGGCAGGAACATGGGCGGCACCGGCTCGGCGTCGGGCCGGCCGATGGCCGTCGTTGCCAGCCAGCGCTCCATGGATTCGAGATAGGAGCGGTCGCGCAGCCGAAGGTTCTCATGGCTGACGCGCTGGCTACGGGTCAGCAGGCTGTAGACGAACTGCTCGGGCTCCAGCCGGGCGTAGCGGTCGACGTTCTCGAACCATTCGGTCGAGTTGCGCGCTGCCGACTGGATGCGCAGCACGCCGATCCGGCGCTCGGCCTCGTAGGCGGCCAGGGCCTGCGCCACCGGCACGCCTGTTTTGAGCGCCTGGGCCAGGGCGATCGCATCCTCCAGGGCCAATTTGGTGCCCGAGCCGATCGAGAAATGCGCCGAATGGGCGGCGTCGCCCATCAGCACCAGATTGCCCTTGATCCAGGTCCGGTTGCTGACCCGCGGGAAGTTCAGCCAGTCCGAGCCGCGCAGGTGCCGGCTATTGGCCATCAGGCCATGACCGCCCAGATGGCGGCCGAACAGCCGCTCGCAGAAAGCGATGGTGTCGGCCGTAGTGGCGTCCGCCAGCCCGGCCTTCTCCCAGGTCGATTGCTGGGTCTCGACAATGAAGGTCGAGGTGTCGCGGTTGAACCGGTAGGCGTGGGCCTGGAACCAGCCCCACTCGGTCTCCTCGAAGATGAAGGTGAAGGCCTCGAACAGCTGCCTGGTGCCCAGCCATACGAACTTGCACTGGCGGCGCTCGATCTCGGGCTGGAAGTGATCGGCGTGGGCGGTCCGCACCATGCTGTTGATGCCGTCCGAGGCCACGATCAGGTCGGCATCGGCGAACGGCGTCAGGTCGCGCACCTCCGTCTCGAAGACGAGGCGGACGCCCAGGCTCTCGGCACGCGCCTGCAAGATGTTGAGCAGGCGCTTGCGCTCGATGCCGCAGAAGCCGTGCCCGCCCGAGCGGATCACCCGGCCCTTGAAGTGGATGTCGATGTCGTCCCAGTGCGCGAAGCTGTCGGCGATCTGGCGCTCGCTCTCGGGGTCGCCGCCCCGCAGGTTGTCCAGCGTCTCGTCCGAGAACACCACGCCCCAGCCGAACGTGTCATAGGGCCGGTTGCGCTCGTAGACGGTGATGTCGTGGCCGGGATCGGCCTTCTTCATCAGGATCGCGAAATACAGGCCTGCCGGCCCGCCGCCGATGCACACGATCTTCATCGCTGGCCCCCTTGCGTCCAGCCGCTGCGGACGCCGAATTGTTTTATACTTAAAACATTCGGGCGGCGGCTGCAAGCGCTGGGCAGCGCGGGGCGCTAGCCGGTCGCCGGCGATCGCCAGCCGGAACGCGGCCTCGATCCGGGCAAATCCGGCTCGCGGCCGTCAAATCCCCGGTCGCGCGTCAGGGGTGGCCCCGAACCGGCAGCAGCGCACCACCTGCCCGGGCCCATCCTGGCGACGCGGTTACGCCAGCGCCTTGTCGAAATGGGTGCTGGAGGCGGACTCGCCGATCTCCTGGTAGCCGGCCGCGTGCCAGAAAGCGATCGTGGCCGCGGCGTCGCTGCTGGCGTGCAGATACATGGTGCGGTAGCCCATGGCTGCGGCCTCCTGCTCGGCCAGCCGGCCGAGCCAGCGGCCCAGCCCGTGCCGGCGCCGGTCCCGGCGCACATAGACCCGCCACAGCGACGCCACCCGGTCGCCCTCGCCATAGCGCTCGGCGAACTCGGCCAGCAGCTGCGGCTTCCAGCCCAGGCCCCGGATCCCGGCGGTGGCGACCAAGGCGCCGTCACCGCCGCGCAGCAGCCAGAAGGCGCCGCGGTTGCGTCCGGCATAGTGGTTGGCCTCGGCCGGCCAAGTCAGCGAGTCGAGGTCCACATGCCAGTCCGGGCGATAGTCGAAGTCATAGAACTCCTTGATCACCGCCAGGCAGAAGTCGCGGGCCTCGTGGTGGTCCGGACCCGGGTCGTCGTCCAGCCGCGCCAGCGTCAGCCCATCGGGGGCGATCATGGTCAGCCTCCCGCTCACAGCGCGCCGGCCGCCGACAGGGCCGCGAGGCCGGAGTAGCCCATGTAGGAACCCATGGCGATGATCACGATGCTGGAAAAGTAGGGCGCACGCTCGGCAATCGCACCGAACCCCGACCACCGGCGCGACATGTGCCGCACCCCGATGGCGGCCCCGACCCCAGCCGCAACCATGGTCAGCGCCAACCCGACGCTGAACGCGGTCACCAACATGACGCCGAGGATGAACTGCTTCAGCTGCAGGCACAGGATCAGCACCGTGATCGCCGCTGGGCACGGGATCAGCCCGCCGGTCAGGCCGAACATGACGATCTGGCCGGTGGTCACCTGGCGGTTGGCGAAGCGCCGTTTGATGTCGTTGGCATGGGCAAGCTGGTGCGCATCCTGGTACCCGCCGCCCGACACGTCGAGGCCGTGCCCGTGGTCGTGCTCGGCGAACTCGACGTCGAAGCCATGGTCGTGGTCGTCATGCTCGAGGTTGAGCGTCGCCGTGAATTCGTGGGGCTCGGGCACCACGTCCAGCGACTCCAGGTAGCCGTCCTTGGCCGCGAACGCGAACACGCGGCGGGTGCCGTCGGACCGGGTGACGGCGACGCTGACCGCTTCGGGCCCCCAGCGATCGCCGCTCAGCGTATGGATGCGCCAGCGCGCCGGGGCACCACCCGCCTCGGCCAGCTCCAGGCCCAGCACGCCATGGCCGGTGTTGACCGGTCGCACATCGGACCCGATGCCGGGGGCCTGCTGGGCCGCCCGGGCGTGGGCCTTGGCCGCCTGCTGCTCGCGCCAGGTGCGCAGCAGCATCCACAGCGCGATGGTGATCACCAGGATGGCCGAGGCGACCTCGAAATAGGGCTCGCTGGCCTCGGCATCGATGCCGCCGACCGTGCCCATGCCGACCAGCGACACCACCCACACGATCGCAGTGTGCGAGACGGTCGCCGCCGCCCCCAGCAGCACCGCCTGGCCCACGGTGCCGCGCACGGCGATGATGAACGCCGCCATCATGGTCTTCGAGTGCCCGGGCTCCAGCCCGTGCAGGGCCCCCAGCATGATCGCCGAGGGGATGAACAGCCACGCGGCCCAGCCGCCGGCCTGGATGACTTCGGACATCGACGACATGCGTCTCGCTCCGCATTCGCAGTTAATCTTATCCCCCAGGAGGGGATACACGCAAACAACCACCGCCGGCGGCTGCCGGTCCGGCGGTTAGGGCTGGACCACCGGGACGCAGCGGGTGTGGTAGTGGTCGCCCATCATGACCGCCAGGCGCAGATAGGTGGCGCCGGCAACCGGGCCGGCGACCAGGCTCCAGGGATCGCCGCCGGGGACCACGGCCAATCGGCGCACCTGGCCGTCGGTCGCGGCCTCGGCGATGGCTTCCGCGACCACGTCGGCGACGGACGGCGCGTTGGCTTTCTCGGTCTTGTCCATGAAGGTGAAGGTCCAGCGTCCGTCAGCGGCGGGCACCACCTCGACATAGGAGTCGTGCCCCATGCTGATCAGGGTGCCGCCCTTGGGACCGGTCGTGACCTCGTAGCCCGGCGCCTGGGGCAGGAGCACGTCGCGACAGCGGGTCGCGCCGCCCGGTTCCAGGGTGATGCGGGCGCGGTACGCGGTCTCGATCGGGCCGCTGGCGAACACCGTGTCAGGCCGATCACCGGGAAACATGCGCAGCGGCGCGACCTGGCCGTTGCGCTTGACCGCCTCGACCCGGATGGCCGCCAGTGGCGGCGCGTCGCCGCCGAACGCCAGCCGCCAACGCCCGTCACCAGGATCCGACAGCACTACCGTCAAGCCGTCGCCGAACGCGATCGCGACCATGCGCACCCTCCCCTCGAACTTGCTTCCATCATATCCCCCAGGAGGGGATATGAGTCAAGCCGAAGGACGCCTACGGCCACCCCGCGCCGCTACAGGTACTTGGTGATCTCCTTGAACTCTTCGATCGGCTGGCGATCCTTGCCGGCGATCGGGCCGGCGACGGCTTCCAGGCAGTCGTCCAGGTGGTCGTGGATGAAGGTCTTCTTGGCCTGGCTGATCGCCTTTTCGATGGCGTGCAGCTGCTGCGCAACGTCGACGCAGCGCCGCCCGGCCTCGATCATCTCGATGATGCTGCGCAGATGCCCTTCGGCCCGGCGCAGGCGCTTGATGATCTCGGGATGGGTATGGTGATGGACGGCAACCGCCGCCTCGGACGCCTTCTTGGTCATGCTTGCAGTCGTAGCCCCCAAGCTGCGGCCCCGGCAAGGCGTTTACTCGAAGCGGGCCGTGACCTCGCCCAGCCCGTCGATGGCCAGGGCGACGCGGTCGCCGGTCGCGATCCAGACCGGCAGCGTCATGCTCCCGGTCATGATCAGGCTCCCCGCCGGCAGCATCAGGCCCTGGGCAGCCAGGCAGCCGGCCAGCCAGGCGACCGACTCGTAGGGGTGGCCCAGCACGTCGGCGGCGACGCCGCGCGCCGCCTCACGGCCGGCGACGCGGACGACGCCGGCCAGGCGCCCGGGATCGATCGCCGCCGGGGCGACCGGCGGGCCGACCACGCAGGCGCTGTGGAAGAAATCGTCCGCGGTCATCAGCGCAGCGCCCGCCACGTGATAGTCGCCATAGCGGTCGTCGACGATCTCGAACGCCGCATGCAGGCTGGCGACCGCCGCCGCAACCCCGGCCCGGCCGACCGGGCCGTCGCGGGCGTCGAGCGCATGGCCCAGCATGACCGCGATCTCGCACTCCACCGCCGGCCGGCAAAAGGCGGCGTGCTCGAACGCCGCGCCCGGCGCCCGCACCCCGCGTTCATGAATCCGGCCGGCGCACGGATCGGCGACTTGCAGCAGCCGCTGCATGGCCGAGGTGGTGCTACCGACCTTCCAGCCGATCGCCGGGCCATGGGTCGCCTGACGGCGCTCGGCGGCGGCGGCCTGGATGCGATAGCCGGCAGCCAGATCGGCGGGCCGCAGAGCCGCCGGCATGTCGCCGACAAAGGGCGGCCGCTCGGCGCGGCGTCGCAGCAGCCACTCGGCAGCCAGGGCGGGATCCACAGGCATCAGCCGCAGGCTACGCCATGCGCCTCGGCGACACGATAGCCTCGCCAGGCCGTCCTGACAGGACTATGTCAGGGACCGCGGGAGGCGGCGATGCGGCGGGCGGACCGGCTGTTCGACATCATCCAGGTGCTGCGCACGGCGCGCGGGCCGATCACGGCGGCGGCGCTCGCCGAGCGGCTGGAAGTGACCGTCCGCACCGTTTACCGGGACATCGCCGCCCTGCAGGCGCGCCGCGTGCCGATCGAAGGGGCGGCGGGACTCGGCTATGTGCTGCGCCGCGGCTTCGACCTGCCGCCGCTGATGTTCACCAGCGACGAAGCCGACGCCATCGCGATCGGGGCGCGCCTGGTTCGGCGGCTGCGCGACCCCAAGCTGCAGGCCGCTGCCGAGACGGTGCTGGCCAAGCTCACCGCCGTGCTGCCCGAAGCCCTGCGCGCCCAGGTGGCGGCGCCGCCGATCTATGTCGCCGAGGGCCGGATGCCGGCACCCCAGGCGGTCGACCCGGCCGACATCCGGGCCGCCATCCGTGGCAGCCGCAAGATGCGCATCGGCTATGTCGACGAGCATGGCCGGCCGAGCGAACGGACGATCTGGCCGATCGCCATGGCCTATTACGTCGACGCCACGCTGATCGGCGCCTGGTGCGAGCTGCGCGGCGACTACCGCCATTTCCGGGTCGAGCGCATCACGGCCGCGACCCTGCTCGACGACCGCTTCCCCGCCGACCATGCGTTGCGGGAAGGCTGGATGGCGCTGCCCAAGGCCGCCGCGCCGCAGCCGCGGTAACACCGGCCGGCTCACCCGAACTGCGGGCAGCGGATGTTGGGCGACGGCCGGTAGCGGACGGCCGCCGCCAGGTCCGCCAGGCCGGGGCAACGGGCCAGCAGGGGCGGCAGCGCCGCCGCGGCGATCCAGGCTGCGATCCGGTCGCCCGGACAGGCGTGCCGGCCAAGGCCGAACGTGTACAGCCGGCGTCGGCGGTCAGGATCGAAGCGATCGGGATCGGGATGCATGGCGGGGTCCCGGCCGGCCGCCGCCAGGACCACAAGGATCGCCGCGCCGGCCGGCACCGCCCGGCCATCGAGCACGGCATCATCGGCCAGGTAGCGGCGGGTGTTCTGGACCGGCGGGTCGTGGCGCAGCACTTCGGCCACGACATCGTCCAACCGCGCCGGATCACCGGCCAGGGCCCGCGCCGCCGGCTCGCGAACGACGGCCAGCAGCGCGTTGCCGATCAGCGCGGCCGTCGCTTCGAACGACTGCGACAGGAGTCCCAGGACGTTGGCGGCGACCGCCGCGGGGTCGCACCCGGCCGCGGCGGCGTCCGCTTGCAGGCGGCCCAGGATGCCGGCATCCGCGACTGCCGCCAGCAGTGCCCGCAGCCGCTCGATCGCGGCGGTGCCGGCCAAGACGGCCTCCGCCGCCGCGCCGGGCCCGATGGCTCGGACGAAGGCCGCCACCAATGGGGCCGCATCCGCCAGCCGTGCCGCCGGCACGCCCAGCAGCGCTGCCACCGCGAAGGCCGGCAGATCGGCGACGACCCCATCCAGCATCCGCCCGTCGAGCCGGACCGGCGCCGGCGCCAGCCGCGCGGCGATGGCGATGTCGAACGCCGGGGTCACGGCGGCGCGATCGACCGCCGCCAGCGCCGCTGCGATGACGCCCTTCATGCGGCGCTGGTCCGGACCGTCGGTCATGCGGACGAGGCGGCCGAACAGGTCGCCGACGGATGTTCCCCGAAGCCCGACCGGCACCGGCTCGGCCGGCGGACGCACCCGGGCGGCGTCGCAGTCCAGGACCGCGGTCGCGGCCGCGGCGCTCGCCGCGATCCACAGGCCGAGGCGCGGGTCGGGGGCCAAGCCGCGGCCGACCAGGCCGGCGTAGAAGGGATAAGGGTCGGGATGGCAAACCGCAGCGACGGCATCGGCCGGCAGGGGCATCGTCATGGGACATCGGGCCTGGTGGGAAACCGGCCCAATCCTATCCCCTCGGCGCGGACCGATGCTTCGGCCGCCGCCGAAGGGTCAAGAGCTGGCAGCCCTGACGCCAAAGGATCGCGGAGTCCCTGAAAAACTTACACGCGAATGCCGCACATCGTTCCCACTCTGCAACCTTGGCACTTCCTGCCATCCTGTCGCATGTCGTGACTTCCACTCCGATCCATGGCTCGTTAAGGTTTGCCGTTTATTCCTCAAGGTGAGGCTTCCGACTGGTACGACGGCGTATGGGCCTTTCCGCGATTCTTCGACGCGATGCACGGCGGCCGTTGTGGCCCCGCCGACAGGCAGGTTCGTCGCCGCGCCTGCGGCGCGGGGCCGAGGATCGGGCCCTGTCCGACCACATCGGCGACATGGTGTTCCGCACCGATCTCGGCTTCGCCTGCCGATATGTCTCGCCCGCCTCCGCCGACATCCTGGGACACTGCAGCGACACGCTGATCGGGCGCAGTCCCTTGAGCTTCACCCATCCGGATGATCGCGTCGCAGTCGAGGCGGTCTACCGAGCGCTGGCGTCGGGGCAGCCGCGCGCCACGGTCGCGCAGCGAGTCCAGCATGCCGACGGTCGCTGGGTGTGGGCCGAGACGACGCTGCGGCTGGTGACCGATGCCGCAGGGCGACCAGCGGAGATCGTCGGCGTGCTGCGCGACATCTCGCACTGGAAGGCCGCCGAGGAAGCCGCCGCAGCGGCCCATGAGCGGCTGGCCGAGGCCAATCGGCATTTGCATGCGGCCGAGACGATCGCCCAGATCGGCCATTGGCGGCTCGACCTGGTGACCGGTGCGGTCGCTTGGTCGCAGGGCCTCTATCAGATCTATAGCCGGCCGGCCGGTCTGCCGCCGACCCGGGACGCCTGGCTCGATGGCCTGGATCCAGCCGACCGGCCGGCGGTGGACGACCTGGTGACGCGGGCGATCGCCGAGGCCCGGCCGTTCAGCATCGAGGCCCGCGTCATCCGTCCCGACGGTACGGCGCGCGACGTCTTCGCCCATGGCCGCTGCGACACCGACCCGGAAGGCTTCCCCACGACGGTGATCGGCATGATCCAGGACATCACCGACCAAAAGGAGACCGAGCGCCGGGTGCAGGCCCGATACCTCGAGCTGCAGGACAGCTACGAGCGCATGGAGGAGCAAGGCCGCCAACTGGCCGGGATGGCCGAGGAGCTGGCCGTCGCGCGCGACGCCGCCGATCGGGCGAACCAGGCGAAGTCGGCATTCCTGGCCAGCATGAGCCACGAGATCCGGACGCCCATGAACGGTGTGATCGGCTTTGCCGACCTGCTCCTCGACAGCCCCCTCAATCCCGAGCAGCGTCGCCAGGTGACGCTGCTGAAGAACGCGGGGCAATCCCTGCTGGCGATCATCAACGACATCCTGGACGTCTCGAAAATCGAAGCCGGAAAGCTCGGTCTCGAGCGCATCGCGATCGCCCCCGCCGCGATCGTCGACGAAGCGATTGCCCTGCTGCGGCCGCAGGCCCTGGCCAAGTCGATCGATGTGACCGCGACGATCGAACCCGGCTTGCCGCCGTGGATCCTCGGCGACCCCACGCGGCTGCGCCAGATTCTGCTGAACCTGCTGGGCAACGCCGTGAAGTTCACCGAAGCCGGCGGCCGCATCACCGTGACCGCCGCGCGCGAGACCGAAGACGGTGTCGAGCGGCTACGTTTCGACGTCGCCGATACCGGCATCGGCATCCCCGCCGAGCGCCAACATCTGCTGTTTCAGACCTTCAGCCAGGTCGACCGCTCAACCAACCGGCGGTTCGGCGGTACCGGCCTGGGCCTTGCCATCTCGAAGCGACTGGCCGAGGCCATGGGCGGCAGCATCGGCGTGATCAGCGCTGACGGCCAGGGCAGCTGCTTCTGGTTCACCATCGCGCTGGTGCCGGCCACGGCTCCCGCCGGCACCGACCGCGCCAACCGCATGGCCGCGTCGGCGCCGGCGCGGGTCCTGGTCGTCGAGGACGTCTATATCAACCAGATGATCGTCGAATCCATGCTCGAGGCCGAGGGGCACGAGGTGGTGCTGGCGGCGAACGGCGCCGAGGCGGTCGAAGCCGTCCAGTCCAGCGACTTCGACCTGGTGCTGATGGACATGCAGATGCCCGTCATGGACGGCATCGAGGCGACCCGCATCATCCGCGGCCTCAACGAGCGGATCCGCGACATCCCGGTGATCGCCTTCACCGCGAACGCCATGGCCGACGAGGTCGCAGGCTGCCGGGCTGCCGGCATGAACGACCATCTGTCCAAGCCGGTCGATCGCGAGGCACTGCTGCGGATGGTCGCCCAATGGACCGGACGGGGCCGCCACGCCACGCCCCCGGCCGAGGCGCCCCTGCTCGCCGTCGTCAACGACAGCGTGCTGCGCGATCTGGAGAACCGCCTGGGCAAGGACCGGGTGCAGATGTTCGTCACGATGTTCCGCCGCCAATTGGGCAAGACCATCAGCGCCATCGCCGGAGCCCCGGACCGTCAGGCGCTGGCGCGCGAGGCCCATGCCCTGGTGTCGATGGCCGGCAATCTGGGCCTGACCGAACTGATGACGCGCAGCCGCGAGCTGGCCGAGGCCGTGCGGCGGCGATCGAGCGACGTCCCGACGCTGGTGGCGGGCCTGGAAGCGGCGGCGCAACGGGCCGAGACGGCCATGGACCTGCGCTATCCCGGATGACGCCCGGCTTCCCCCAGCCCCGCCGATCTGGCCAACCTGGCCACCTCTGGCCTACAGTGATAGACGGCCTCGCTTGACGGATGACAGATCCTTGACCCCGGCCAGCATCCTTGTGGTCGATGACGATCCGATGATGGGCAGCCTGGTGGCCGACGCCGTGCGCGAGACCGGCCTGAGGGTCGATTGCGCCGCCACCGCGGCAGCCTGCCTGAAGGCGCTCGACGACGCCGGCACGGCCAACCCGCCCCTCGCCATCATGCTCGACATCCTGATGCCGGAAGGCGACGGATTCGACATCATGCGTGCCCTGGCCACGCGCCGGTACCGGGCGCCGCTTCTGGTGATGAGCGGCGGCGGCGCGCATTATCTGGGAGTGGCCCGCGAGTTCGGCCGGGTCTGCGGGCTGAACCTGGTCGAGACCCTGGCCAAGCCGATCGACCCGGACCGCCTGCGCCACCTGGTCGGGGCGCTGGAGCCGGCAACGCGGCTGCGGCCCGTGATCCTGGTCGTCGACGACGAGGCGCTGGTGCGCAGCACGGCCGCCGAGCTGCTGATGGAGGCGGGCTATGTGGTGCTCGAGGCGCCCGATGGCCGGGACGCCTTGCGCCAGATCCGGGCCCATGGCCGCGTCGACCTGGTCATGACCGACATCGACATGCCGGTCATGAACGGCATGGCGCTGGCGATCGAGCTCGAGCGGCGGCATCCCGAGATCAAGATCATGCTGACATCGGGCAAGATCGGGCAGGCGCCGGTCGCCAACCTGCCCTTCGTCGCCAAGCCCTACCGGCTGGACGCGCTGGCCCGCGCGATCGAGGCGGCGCTGGTATCCTGAGGCGCTTTCGGGCAGAAAGACCGGCCCGCAACAACCCAAGCGCAGGCCTCGATGCTCTGGTTCGCCCCGCCGTTCGACGCACAGTATGAACGCGAGACCTGCGTCTCGATGCCCGGGCTGTTCACGCCTGAGGAATGCGACCGCATCATTGCCTTGCATGAACGGATGCCGCCGGTTGCCGGTAGCGTCGGCGGCCAGGACGTGGGCACCGCCGAGCGCGTGGTCGACTCGGGGGTCCGGCGCTCCCACCTCTGGTGGCTGCCGCAAGAGCCCCAGCATGGCTGGGTCTATGGCCGCATCGGCCCCGTGGTGAACGAGGCCAACAACCGCTTCTTCGGCTTCCACCTCTCGGGCTTTCTGGAGGACATCCAGCTCGCCCGCTATGACCAGGCCGATGCCGGCGGCTATGGCTGGCATTGCGATTTCCGCACCCGTTCGGTGCACCGCAAGCTGAGCGCCACCATCCAGCTCAGCGATGAGTCGGCCTATGACGGCGGCGACCTCGAGATCATGTACGAAATGCCGGCCCTGCGGATGCCGCGTGGGCGCGGTAGCATCACGATCTTCCCGTCCTTCGCGCTGCACCGGGTCGCGCCGGTGACAGCCGGCACGCGCTGGTCCCTGGTTGCCTGGATCCACGGCCCACGGTTCATGTGAGCCGAAGGGTCGGCGCTACGTCCGGTCGCCGCCCTTCACGATCTCGGTCATGGTGATGCCCAGACGCTCATCGTTGATCACGACCTCGCCGCGGGCGACCAGCCGATTGTTCACATAGACATCGATCGCTTGGCCGAGCTTGCGGTCCAGCTCGATGACAGCGCCCTTGCCAAGCTTCAGCAGCTGGTTGACGTCCATCGTGCAGCGCCCGAGCACGGCCGAGATCTGCACCGGCACCTCGGAGATGGTCTCCAGGGCCCGCATATCGAAGTTGTTCGGCCCGTCGTCCATGTCCTCGTCGGGCGAGACTTCGATCTCGGGCAGGTTCTTCATGTTGACCATGGCGGTCCACCGGATGCGAGTGCGAGCCGTAACGCCGGTCACCATAACCCGCCGGGCGCGCCCTGGCCAGCGCGGCGGGCCGGCGGCGTCAATAGCTCGCGGCTCACCGCCTATGTATAGCCGAGGCCGAGGAAATATTCCCGGAGCATGGCTTCTTCCAGCTGATGCTCGTCCAGCGCCGAGCGCAGGGCATCGTGGATATTCAGGATCCCGACCAGGCGTCCGCCCTCGGTCACCGGAAGATGGCGCCGCCGCCGGTCGAGCATGAGCTGGATCACCTCCGTCAGCTCATGCTCCGGCCGGCACATCACCAGGTCGCGATTCATGATGGCGCCCACCGCCAAGCCACAGGCGGACGTGCCATGCCGAGCGATGCTCTCAACGATCGTCCGGTCGGTCACGATTCCAACCGGCTCCTGGTGCTGTCGATCGTTCCAGACCACGACAAGCCCCATCTTCGCCAGGAGGGCGGCGGCCTCGGGCAGCGTGGCATCGACCGGCAGCCCCACCGGGACGTCTTGTTCGCCGTTCAAAAGCTGCCGGATAAACATGCGCCTGCCCTACTTCTGCATGGTCTCCCCAGAGCCGGAACTCTGCGGGATGGTGGTCGTCTGCGCGCCAGCGGCGGGATTGGCCGGAACGCCCGAGCTGCCGGTGCTGGTCTCGGTCACGCCAAGCTGATTGAGCGTGTTATTGTCCAGGCTGCCCGTCACTTGCAGGCCGTGCGACTGCTGGAACTGGCGGATCGCCTGGCGGGTCTGCGGACCGATGACGCCATCGGCCGAGCCGGCGTTCATGCCCAGCTGATCCAGCCGCTCCTGGGCCTGCCGGACCATGTCGGCATCCATCTTGCCGGACAGCGCGCCGGTTTGGCTGCCGTGCGCGAGGGCCGCTCCGCTCGTGGCCAGGAGAACGACGGCGGCATGAAGAACGGAGGTCTTCATCGAGCCACTCCCAAATGGATGAGGTCGATGAGGCAACAGGATCCCGCGCGGAAAGGTTCCGCCGGCCGGCCCTAGCTCACGCGGTCGGTCGTTGCTCGAACGGCAGCGGCAGGTCGGCGGTCGCGCGGTCCGACGGCTCGATCACGCTCTCTTCGACATGGGCGACCTGCGCCGCCGCAGGCCCGCGGCCGCAGGCGGCGGCGAAGGCCTGCAGCCGGCCAAGGTCGCCAGCAGCCACGATCTCGACCGAGCCGTCGGTCCGATTGCGCACCCAGCCCGACAGCCCGAGCCGACGGGCCTCGCCCACCGCCCACCAGCGGTAGCCCACCTTCTGGACCCGCCCGGTAATGGTGAACCGGCGCGCCGGCATCAAGCGAACTCCAGGATCACCTGGTCCACGGCCAGGCTGCTGCCCGGCACCGACATCACCTTCTTGACCCTGACGTCGCGCTGCGCCCGCAGCACGTTCTCCATCTTCATGGCCTCCACGACCGCCAGGGTCTCGCCGGCCTTGACCTCGTCACCCTCGCCGACGGCGACGGACACCAGCAGGCCCGGCATCGGCGACAGCAGGAACCGGCTCAAATCCGGCGGCGCCTTGAGCGGCATCAGGCCCATCAGCTCGGCGGCGACCGGCGCCAGCACCTGCAGCTCGACCGCCCGGCCGCCCTGCGACAGGCGCAAACCCAGCCCGCGCCGCTCGATCTGCACCGCCACCGGCCGGCCGTCGACCGTGCCGGTGAACAGCTCCGCGGCAGCCGCACCGCGGACCGTGCGCACGGCGCCGTCGAGGTCGACCCGGCGTTCGCCATCGCCGACCGCGACCCGCGCCGCCATCGTCTGGGCGCCGATCCGGACGGCGAAGCGGCCGGGAGCGCGATGCCCGCGGCCCGGCACCTGGCCGCTGATCGCCGCCTCGCGCTCGGCCCGGTCATGGACCAGCGCCACCGCAACCGCCGCCAAGTCGAGCAACCGCTCCGGCTCCGGAAGCGGCGGCTGGTAGCCGCCGGGGAATTCTTCGGCAATCAGGTTTGTCGACAGGTCACCGGCCGTAAAACGAGGATGCGCCACCAGCGCACCGAGGAACGCCAGGTTGTGGTTGAGGCCGCGCACCACGAAGCCGTCGAGCGCCGCCGCCATGCGCGCGGTAGCGATGGCGCGGCTGTCGCCAAAAGTGATGAGCTTCGCGATCATCGGATCGTAGTGGACCGAGATCTCCGCACCCTCATAGACGCCGGTGTCGACGCGGACACCCTCGCCTGCGGGCGGCCGGTAGCGGACCAGGCGGCCGATCGAGGGCAGGAAGTTCCGCGTCGGGTCCTCGGCATAGAGGCGCGCTTCGATGGCGCTGCCGGTCAGGCGGATGTCCGCCTGGCGGAAGGGCAGCGCCTCGCCGGCGGCGACGCGGATCATCCACTCGACCAGATCAAGGCCGGTGACCAGCTCGGTCACCGGATGCTCGACCTGGAGGCGGGTGTTCATCTCCAGGAAGTAGAAGTTTCGGGCCGGGTCGACGATGAACTCGACCGTACCGGCGCTCTGATAGCCGACCGCCTTGGCCAGGGCCACGGCCTGCTCGCCCATGGCGCGCCGGGTGGCCTCGTCCAGGAATGGCGACGGCGCCTCCTCGATCACCTTCTGATGCCGGCGCTGGATCGAGCATTCCCGCTCGCCCAGGTACAGGACGGTGCCGTGGCCATCGCCCAGCACCTGGATTTCGATGTGGCGCGGCCGCTCGACATATTTCTCGATGAACACGCGGTCGTCACCGAACGCCGAGCGCGCCTCGCTCATGGTCGCGCGCAGCCCGTCCCGCACCTCGTCGGGTCCCCGCGCGATGCGCATCCCCTTGCCGCCGCCGCCCGCCGAGGCCTTCAGCATCACCGGATAGCCGATGCGCTCGGCGACCGCGACCGCCGCGTCCGGGTCGGTCAGCGGCTCCAGGTGCCCCGGCACCGTAGAGACACCGGCGGCGACTGCCAGGCGCTTCGATTCGATCTTGTCGCCCATGGCGGCGATCGCTTTGGGCGGCGGCCCGATGAAGCGGATGCCCGATGCAGCCAGGGCCTCGGCGAAGGTCGCGCGCTCGGACAGGAAGCCGTAGCCGGGATGGACCGCCTGGGCGCCCGACCGCCGGGCCACCTCGACGATCCGCTCGATGACCAGGTAGCTCTGGATCGACGGCGCCGGGCCGATGGCAAAGGCCTCGTCGGCCTCGCGCACATGCAGGGCGTCGGCGTCGGCCTCGGAATAGACCGCGACGGTCCGGATGCCCATGCGCCGGGCCGTGCGGATGACCCGGCAGGCGATCTCGCCGCGATTGGCGATCAGGATCTTGTCGAACACCCGCCCCGCTCTCCTTTTCTCACGTCACGCCGAAGGCGCGGCACAGGAAGGCATATTCCCATGCGATCTCGCGCAGCCGCTCATAGCGGCCCTGCGGACCGCCATGGCCGGCGGTCATGTCGGTCTTGAGCACCAGCACATGATCGTCGGTCTTGAGGGCGCGCAGCTTGGCGGCCCATTTCGCGGGCTCCCAATAGGTCACCCGCGGGTCGGTCAGGCCGGCCGTCACGAACAGATGCGGATAGGCTTGCGCCCGGACATTGTCATAGGGCGAATAGCCTGCGATCCGCGCGTGGACCGCCGGATCGGCCGGGTCGCCCCATTCGTCGAACTCGACCGTGGTCAGCGGCAGGGTGGTGTCGAGCATGGTCGATAGCGCGTCGACGAACGGCACCTTGGCGACCACCGCCCGGAAGCGGTCCGGCGCCAGGTTGGCGACGGCACCGACCAGGAGGCCGCCGGCACTGCCGCCCGACGCCACGATGTCGCCGGCCCTCGTCCAGCCGGCCGTGGCCAGGCCGTCGGCGACATCGATGAAGTCGGTGAAGCTGTTCATCTTGTGCTCGAGCTTGCCGGCGTCGTACCAGGCCCGGCCCAGCTCGTCGCCGCCGCGAACGTGGGCGATCGCAATCGCGAAGCCGCGGTCGAGCAGACTCAGCCGATCGCTGCGGAAGCCGGGATCGATGCCCGCGCCGTAGGCGCCATAGCCGTAGAGATAGAGCGGCCCGCCCGGCAGCCGGTCGCGGCGGGCGACCACGGTCACCGGGATGCGCGCCTGGCCGTCGCGCGCCGTCACCGCCAGCCGCTCGACCCGATAGGCCTTGGGATCGAACCCGCCCGGCACCTCGGTCACCTTGCGCGCGGTCAGTGCCAGGGTCTCAAGGTCGCAATCGAACACCGTCGGCGGCGTCACCGGCGACTCGTACTGCAGGCGCAGCGCCGGTGCCGCGGCATCGACATTGTCCAGCGGAACGACGCTATAGGCGGCGTCGGGGAACTCGACCAGGCGCTGCTCGCCGTCGGTCCCGATCATGCGGATCCGGCGCAGGCCGCCGGCGCGCTCCAGCACTGCGACCGCGCGGGTGAAGCTGAGATGGCCCTCGATATAGCGCTCGTCCGATCCGGCCAGCAGCTCGGTCCAGCCGGCTTCGCCGGCTGCCGCATCGGCGGTGGTGACCAGCCGAAAGTTGGGGTGGCGGTCGTTGGTGCGGATCACGAACCCGCCATTCCAGTGATCGGCGTCGTATTCGTGGCCGTCGCGGCGCGGCGCCAGCAGCACCAGGCCGTCCGGCCCCAGCGCCCACACCTCGCTGACCGACTTCGATCCGGCATGGATCAGGATCACCCGGCGGTCCAGGCTGCGGTCGATCGAGACGAAGAAGCGCGGATCGGCCTCGTCATAGACCACGGCGTCCTCGGCGGGCGCGGTGCCCAGCCGATGGCGCAGCACCGTTTTCGGGCGCTGGTGCTCGTCGAGCTTGAGATAAAAGAACGCGCCACCGGCCGGATCCCAGACGACGCTGCCGCCGGCCTCGACCAGGCAGTCGTCCAGCAGCGCGCCGTCGTCCAGCCGCTTGACCCGGATCGTCCAGCGCTCGGAGCCGTCGGTGTCGGTGGCGTAGGCCAGCAGCCGGTGGTCGGGGCTGGGCACCACCGCGGCGGCCGAGAAATAGCTGTGCCCGGCGGCGAGCTCGTTGAGGTCCAGCGTCACCTGGTCCGGACCACCGGGAACCCGGCGGCAATGGACGCGGTACTGCTGGCCGGGCCGGAAGCGCCGCCAATAGTCGAACGGCCCGTCGCGCACCGGCACCGAACTGTCGTCCTCGACCACGCGCGCCTTCAGCTCCTGGAACAGCGTCTCGCGCAGGTCGGGCGCGCTGCCCAGCACGGCCTCGGCGTAGGCGTTCTCGGCGGTGAGGTGAGCCAGCACCTGCGCGTCCGCGACCTCGGGATAGCCCGGGTCGCGCAGCCACGCCCAGGGATCGTCGCGGCCGTCGGACGTCCGGTGCGGGACCTGCGCGGCCTGGGGTGGCGGCGGGAATGCGCTCTGTCGGAAGCTGGTCATAGCGGCAGGTTGTCGTGCTTCTTCCAGGGATTCGCCAAATCCTTGTTGCGCAGCATCGCCAGGCTGCGCGCGATGCGCGCCCGGGTCGCGTGCGGCATGATCACGTCGTCGATGTAGCCGCGGCTCGCGGCGACAAAGGGATTGATGAACTTGGCCCGGTATTCTTCGGTCCGGGCCTCGATGTCCTGGGCGCCCCGGAAGATGATTTCGACCGCGCCCTTCGAGCCCATCACCGCGATCTCGGCGGTCGGCCAGGCGAAGTTGACGTCGCCGCGCAGGTGCTTGGACGCCATGACGTCGTAGGCGCCGCCATAGGCCTTGCGGGTAATGACCGTGACCTTGGGCACCGTGGCCTCGGCATAGGCGAACAGGAGCTTGGCGCCATGCTTGATGATGCCGCCATATTCCTGCGCCGTGCCGGGCAGGAAGCCGGGAACGTCGACGAAGGTCACGATGGGCACGTTGAAGGCATCGCAGAAGCGCACGAAGCGGGCACCCTTGATCGCGCTGGCGATGTCCAGGCAGCCGGCCAGCACCATCGG
>CAZEFK010000116.1:22976-23500 GCA_964511405.1 uncultured Comamonadaceae bacterium
CTGGTTGGCGACGAAGCCGACCGGTGCGCCCCCGATGCGCCCGAATCCGATCAGGATGTTGCGGGCATAGCCCGGCTGCAGCTCGAAGAAGTCGCCGTCGTCGACGACCTTCTCGATCAGCTCCTTCATATCGTAGGGCCTGGTCGGGTTGGCAGGAATCAGGGTGTCGAGCCCCGGCTCCACGCGGTCCAGCGGGTCGACCGAGGGCCGCACCGGCGGCTTCTCGCGATTGTTGGCCGGCAGGAAGTCGAGGAACCGGCGCACCTGCAGCAGGGCCTCGACGTCGTTCTCGAAGGCGAGATCAGCGACACCCGAACGCGTCGTGTGAGTGACCGCCCCCCCGAGCTCCTCCTGGGTCACGGCCTCGTGGGTGACCGTCTTCACCACCTCCGGGCCGGTCACGAACATGTAGGAGCTGTCCTTGACCATGAAAATGAAGTCGGTCATGGCCGGGCTGTAGACCGCGCCGCCGGCGCACGGGCCCATGATCAGGCTGATCTGCGGGATCACGCCCGAAGCCAGGA
>CAZEFK010000117.1:0-23473 GCA_964511405.1 uncultured Comamonadaceae bacterium
TCGGAAAGATCTGGCGGCCCTCGGCGACCTGGCCGATGCCGAGGTCGACGGTGCGATGGCTGGGCAGGCGCGTGATGTCGTGGCCCGAGAACCGGATCTGCCCGCGCGCCACCCGGTGGATGCCGGCGATGGCGCGGATGAGCGAGGTCTTGCCGGCGCCGTTGGCGCCGACGATGGCCACCACCTCGCCGCGGCCGACGGCGAGGCTGACCCCGTCCAGCGCCTGCATGTCGCCGTGGAACAGGTCGATGCCCTCGACCGCCAGCATCACGCCAGCGCCTCGTCGCCGAGATAGCACTCGAGCACCCGCGGATCGCGGGTCACTTCGGCCGGCGTGCCTTCGGCGATCAGCTCGCCATGGTGCAGCACCGCGACGGTGCGGCTCAACGCCATGACCGCGCGCATCACATGCTCGATCAGCAGGATGGTGACGCCGGTGGTGCGGTTGATCTCGGCCAGCCAGCCGACCATGCGGTCGGTCTCGGTCGGGCGCAGGCCGGCCATCACCTCGTCCAGCAACAGCAGGCGCGGGCGCGTCGCCAGCGCCCGCGCGACCTCCAGCCGCTTGCGGTCGGGCAGGGTCAGGCCGGCCGCACGCAGATCACGCTTGGGCGCCAGCTCCAGCCGCTCCAGCACCTCGTCGGCGATCCGCCGCGCCTCGGCGACGCTGCCGGCGGTGCGCAGCGCCCCGACCATGACATTGTCCAGCACCGTCAGTCCGGCGAACGGCCGGACGATCTGGAAGGTGCGCGCGATCCCGGCCTGGCACACCTGATCCGGGCGGCAGCCGTCGATGCGCCGGCCGGCGAACCGGATGGCGCCGGCGTCGGGCCGGAGTACACCGGCGATCAGGTTGAACAGCGTGGTCTTGCCGGCGCCGTTCGGGCCGATCAGCGCGTGGATGGCGCCCTCCTCCACGCCCAAGCTCACGCCCTGCACGGCCTTGAGGCCGCGGAAGCTCTTGGCCACCCCGTCGAGGTCGAGCAGCGCCATCAGCCCACCGGATCCAGGCCCAGGCGCCGGGCGAGCCACGGCCACACGCCGGCAGGCCGCACCACCAGGATCCCGATCAGCACCAGCCCATAGACAACCTGCTTCAGGCCGCTCGCCTGGATGCCGGCGATGCCGATCGCCCAGCTGGTCAGCTCGCCCAGCGGCGTCAGCAGGAAGGCGCCGACGATCGGGCCGAACACCGTGCCCAGGCCACCGATGATCGGCGCCAGGATCAGCTCGATCGACCGTGCCTTGCTGAAGATCTCACTTGGAAACAAGTTGTTGAAGTAGAAGGCGAAGAATACGCCGGCCAGGGACGTCATAGCGGCCGACAGCAGGGTGGCCAGCATCTTGCAGCGGAAGACATCGACACCGCAGGCCGCGGCCGCGTCCTGGTCTTCGCGGATCGCCTGCCAGTAATAGCCCAGCCGGGTGCGCAGCAGCCCGTGGCTGAGCGCGGCGGCGGCGGCCACCAGGGCCAGGATGACGTAATAGAACAGCAGCGGTCCGCCGCGCAGGTTGGCAAGGTCGATGCCCTGGCGGCTCGACACCGGCAGGAAAAAGCCGCCGGAGCCGCCGAGCCAGCCGATATGGTCGAACAGGATGCGCGTGAACTCCGCGAAGGCGATCGTCAGCAGCGCAAAATAGACGCCGCGCACGCCGAACCGGAAGCCCAGCCAGCCGACGGCCCCGCCCGCCACGGTCGCCGCAACGACGGCCAGGGGGGCCCCGGCCCATGGGCCCAGTCCGGCATGCACGAACAGCGCGGCGCTGGCATAGGCGCCGAGGCCGACATAGAGCGAATGCCCCAGCGACAGCTGGCCCGCGAACCCCATCATGACGTTCCAGGCCTGACCGACATAGGCCATGAACAGGCACAGGATCAGGACCGACAGCAGATAGTCGCCGACCACCAGCGGCGCCGCCAGCAGGGCCACCAGCAGCAGCCCCAAGGCCACGCGCGCCCGGCCCGGGATCGCCGACAGCGCCGCGGTCACGCCCGCCCCCCGAACAGGCCTTGCGGCCGCAGCACCATGACCAGGATCAGCAGGCCGAACGAGACCATCGATTTCATCGAAGGCTCCACCAGATAGCCGGACAGCGCCTCGGACACCCCGATCACCACGCCGCCGCCCAACGCCCCGCCCAGGCTGCCAAGCCCGGCCAGGATCACGATGGTGAAGGCCAGAAGGGTGAAGTCGGGCGCCAGGTCCGGGGTGGCGTCGACCAGCAGCAGCATGATGCAGCCCGCCGCGCCGACGCAGGCCGCCCCGATGCCGAACGCCAGGGCGTACAGGCGCCGGTGGTCGAGCCCGATGACCTGGGCGCCCAGCAGGTTATCGGCCACTGCCCGGATCGCCTTGCCGGTCAGGCTGAGCCGGAAGAACAGGAACAGCGCCGACGCCAGCAGCGCTGCGGCCACCGCGCCATAGACCCGGACCTTGTCGACCACCAGCGGGCCCAGGCTGACGCTGTCGAAGGCGTAGTCGAGCGTGACCGTGACCGCGTCAGGGCCGAAGGCGATCAGCAGCGCGTTCGACAGAATCAGCGCCACCGCCACCAGCAGCAGGAACTGGACATGGTCCGGCTGGGTCACGAAGCGATTGATCAGTCCGCGCTGCAAGGCATAGCCGAACAGGAACAGGAGCGCTGCCATCGCCGGGATCGCCGCCATCGGATCGACGCCGAGCGCCGAGGCCAGCAGGTAGGCGCCGTACATGCCCAGCACCATCATCTCGCCATGGGCAAAGTTGACGACCCGCACGACGCCGAAAATCACCGATAGCCCCAGGGCCATCAGACCATAGACCAGGCCGGTGAGAACGCCCTTGGCCACGATGTTCAGCAACAGGTCCAACGCCACGGCGCTAGGCTCCTCTGCGCCGGTCAGAGCCGACTCGCCCATTCATTGCGCTTGGCCCCGATGCCGGATACCCGATAAGGTGAATTGTGCCGCCACGCCGGTTCCATTCCTCGCCGCTTTGCAGTCCTCATCCTGATGGCCAATCCGCTTCCGCAACAACGCCTTCTGCTCGAAATGCTGGTTATGGCCGGGGACATTGCAGTGACGACGGCACCGGACGATTCGGTGCTGTGGCGGACCCTGCGTGAGTGCCAGAAGGCGGGCTGGATCACGTTGAACCGCTTCGCCCACACCCACGCGGCCAGCATTACCACGGCCGGCCGCCGAATCGTCAAGGAGCCGTAGGCGGGGCGGCGCGGGCGCTCAGGACAGCTTCAGCCCGTGCAGGTTCTTCAGGTGGCTTTCGACCAGCTTCAGGTTCGGCGTCACGCGCTCGACCATGAAGGCGACGCGCTGATCGGTCGTGCTTTCCTTGAGGCGGCCGCTGCGAGTGCGGAAGCGATGGTTCCAGGCTGCGATCTTGACCTGCCAGATGCACAGGACCGCGCCCACCGACGGATACTGGTCCTCGATGCTGTCGCGCATGTCCTTGAACCGCTCGGGCGTGATGTCGACCCAGACCGAGCCGATGTTCTTGAACCCTTCGAAGAAGGCGTTCAGGCTTTTGACCGTCTCGGTCCCCGCCATCAGGATGTCGTAACAGCGTTGCTTCAGCTGCGGATGGCGGAAGTGCGCGGTTGGATCGTCATACAGCGCCTTGATGTCCAGCAGGAAGGTCTCGAGCGGCTTGCGCAAGTCCTCGAAGCAGCGCCGGTAGAACCCGATCGCCAGAATCATCTCGCCTAGGCCGGCGATGTAGTTCACTAGATGCTCGGGCTGGATCTCGAACTTCTTGGCCAGCGCCATCACGTTGCGCGTCACGATCTCCTTGTTGTTGCCCTCCAGCATCGCGCGCATGCTGGCGCGATCGCCGGCTTCCTGCTTGCCGTCTTCGAAGATCAGCTTGAACAGCGCGCGGGTGTAATCGCGGGTGTACTCCTCGAGCTTGGCGCGCTCGTCATCGGGCAGGGCCAGTTTCTCGAACTCCTGCTCCGACATGTGGTCGGACATCGCGGCGCGCAGGGTATAGACGTCGAAGCTGCGCAGGCGCAGCAGCGCGGCCAGCTTCTCCTTGTCGTCCGCCGACAGATTGAGCTCGCTGGCCGCCTGTTCCGCATTGCGGCCACCGATACCCACTTCTTCGGCGTTGAAGAAATCGATGGTCGGCGACAGATCGCTGACCAGCACGATCCGCGCCCGCCGGAGATTGATGCTGTCGAACAGATTCCAGCGATCGAGGGGAAGCTCGAAAAATCGCTCGAACATTCGCCCGTTGTCCCCTGCAGCATGGTGTCCCAAGAGGGGCTTTTTAGCGGTTTGCCCGCCGTCGCGCCATCCCCATATAGCCCCTGCGGCGGCTGTTCCTTCGCGCGACCGGCGGGGTGGTCCAGATCCAATCCCGGCGATGTCCGACAACTTGCCTCGCGACCGGAACGGCGCAACACTCCGGGACCCTCGATGGACGACTGCGATGCTGCGCCTTGCCCGCGATTCCTCGGTTCCGTCCCGCCCGACGCCCAGCTGTCCAGCGCGGCCGCACGGCCGGCGCAGCGCCCAGCGCCGTCGGCCCACCCTCTAGCCGCCCGTCCTGCCTTTGATCCGCTGGCAGTCCCTGCGCGAGCACGTCAGGCCTGCGCTCAAGCCGCGCAGCCTGCCCTCGGCCCGGCTGATCGCCCTTGCCTCGGGCCTGGTGGCCTTGGCCTGCATCGGCCTCGCCGGCTGGATCATCGAGCAGTCGCGGACCGCTGCGCTCACCGGGGCCGAAATCGCCGCGCGCAACCTGACCATCACGCTGGCCCGCTCCGCCGCCCGCTCGCTTGACGCCGCCGACCTGGCGATCAGGCTAAGCGCCGATGCGGCGATCCGCGAACACCTGGTCGGCCCGGCCCTGGACCAGCGACTGGCCGACCTGGTCCGGGCCGCGCCGCAGCTCGCAGCGCTGCGGATCTATGACGGCGTGGGCCGGCCCGTCGCTGCATCCGACGGCGCTCCGGCATCCTTGCCCGGCTTGCCCGGCGGCGCGCGGACCGACGGCGAGCCGTGGCTGGTCGGCGGCACCCGGGATCCGAGCCTCGACGGCCAGGCACCCATCGCGTTGGCGCGGCGGATCGCCGGTGCCGGCGGCGTCGTGGTGGCGGCAATCCGCCCCGGGGTTTTCCGGCAGCTCTGGGACACCCTCGATCTGGGGCCTGACGGCGCCATGGCCCTATGGTCCCAGGACGGCCAGCTGATGGTCGGCATGCCGGGCGCCGCCGGCTTGACGATCGCGGCGCCATCGCTGCGGCACGCCCCCGGTGGCGTCGTGGTGGCGGCCGCACCCGACGGTGTCAGGCGGCTGGTCGCCTATCGCCGGGTCGACGGCTATCCCTTTGTCGTGGCCGTCGGGATCGGTCTCGCCGATGCCCTGGCGGACTGGCGGCTGACCCGGGCCCTGGTCGGCGGCGCCGGGCTGGTGCTCGCCGCGGCGTCGCTGTTGTTTGGTTGGTTCGGCGTGCGCGATCTGCGGGCGCGGGCGTTGACCGCCCGCCGCATCGATCAGACCGTGGCCGAGCTGACCCAGGCGCGCGAGGCTGCCGAGCAGTCGAACCGCGCCAAGACCCAGTTCCTGGCGCGGATGAGCCATGAGCTGCGCACGCCGATGAACGCCATCCTGGGCTTCAGCGACGTGATCAGCCGGGCCATGTTCGGGCCGCTCGACGACCGCTATCGGCAGTATGGCCGCGACATCCACCAGAGCGGCCAGCATCTTCTGGCGCTGATCAACGACATCCTCGACTTCTCCAAGATCGAGGCCGGGCGCCGCGAGCTGACGGCCGAGCGGATCGACCTCGCCGGCGCGGTGGCCGAGACGCTGCGCATCGAAGGCCCGGCGATCGACGCTGCGGGCCTGGCGCTCGAGGTGTCGCTGGGCGACCCGCCGGCGACGCTGGTCGCCGATCGCCGCGCCATCGTCCAGATGCTGCTCAACCTGCTGTCGAATTCGGTCAAGTTCACGCCCCACGGCGGCCGCATCCGGATCACCGCCGCGCGCACCGGCGAGGGGCTGGTGCTGGCGGTGCAGGACACCGGGATCGGCATCGCGCCCAAGGACCACGCCCGCGTGCTCGAGCCGTTCGGACAGGTCGCCGACACCGCCACCGACCAGCGCAGCGGCACCGGGCTCGGCCTGTCGATCGTAAAGTCGCTGATGGAGCTGCATGGCGGCCGCATCGTGCTCGACAGCGAGCTCGGCGCCGGCACCACCATCTCGCTGTGGTTCCCGCCTTGGCGGGTGGTGATCTAGACGCCGGCGAACGCCGCAGCGAAGGCCGGATAGGTTTCGGCCAGCTCATCGGCGACCTGTCCCCCCAGCAGGGCCCGGTCCTGGGGATCGGGCTCGGGCGTGGTCGCGACCGGATCGGCGCGGTCGTAGCCGAACCCTGTCGCCGCCGCGATCGACTCCGCGGTCTCGCCGGGATGCACGCTGTCCAGCCGGAAGCGCCCGGCGGTGCGGTCGAAGCCGAACTGCGCGCGGCCGGTGACCAGGGCCACCGGTCCGCCGCGGCGCCAGATGCCGGGCGGGCTGGTGCCGGGTGCGCTGACGAAGTCGACCCGAGGCACCAGCACCCGCGGGCTGTGCTCCTCACGGAACAGGATCACCCGCGGGATCTGGAAATAGAGATAGGCCGACCCGAAGGAACCGGGAAAGCGCACCGTGGTTTCCGGATAGGTGCCGATCCCGACCAGGTTGACGTTGGCGCTGCCGTCGATCTGGCCGCCGCCCAGGAAGAAGGCGTCGATGCGGCCCTGGGCGGCGCAGTCGAACAGCTCGCGGCCGCCGTCGGTGAAGGCGTTGTGGCGCTGGCTGCCGAGCAGCAGCACCCGCTTGGCGCCGCCCGAGCGCGCCCGGGCCAGGAGCGCCGCCGCCCCGGGGATCGGCGACTGGGCGCCGACCGCGATGGTGCGCGCCGGCTCCAGCAGCCGGGCCAGGCATGCGATCAGCAGGGCGGTGCGCGCCGGATCCATCACGCGGCCGCCGGCAGCCCCGCCAGATAGGCCTGGAACCCGGCCTCGGTGCGGGCGGCCGCGGCGTAGCGCCGGAGCTCGGCAGCGTCGGCCTCGTAGCAGCCCGGCAGCCCCAGCGGCCACGCCCCGCGCTCGGCCTGGGCGACGGCACCGACATAGAGCGCCGGCAGCACGCCGGCCGCCGTCGCCTCGTCTGCCAGCAACGAGCCCTCGACGATCGTCTCGACCGTGACCAGGGCGGTGGCCGCGGCGTGGGCCATGGTCGCCAGCTCGCGCCGGCGGCCGATCCAGACATTGCCGTCCCGGTCGGCCTTGGGCGCATGGAACAGCGCGACATCGGGGCGGATGGCCGGCAACAGCACGATCGGGTCGCCGGCCTGGAACGGGTTGTCGACGATCCGCCAGTCGGGCCGGTGGACGACCAGGTCGCTGCCGATGAGGCCGCGCAGCGGCAGGAACGGGACGCCCTTCTCGCTGGCCTGCAACGCCGCATGGATCGCTGGGCACGTGCTGTCGCGGAGCGCCAGGCTGCGCCGGCGCACGGCCTCGGCGAAGCGCGGCGCCGCCCCCGCCTCGCCCAGGGTCACGGCCGCCGCCTCCAGCTCGGCGACCCGGCCGGCGCCGATCAGCAGGTCGGCCTGGATCCCGGTGGTCGGCACGGCCAGCAATTTGAGGCCCGCGGTCCCGGTGCCGAGCAGCGCACGGGTCGCGGCCATCGCCACGCCGGCATAGTCCGGGGGGATCGCGATCCGGTGGCCGGGCTGGATCCGGCCGACCAGCATATCCAGCGCAACGATCATCGGGCGCCGAGCGCCGCCTCCAGGTCGGCGATCAGGTCGCCCGCGTCCTCGATGCCCACCGACAGGCGGACCAGGCTCTCGGCGATGCCCATCTCGGCGCGCCGCGCCGGACCCAGCTCGTGGAAGATGGTCGTGGCTGGCGCGATCGCCAGCGTCCGGCTGTCGCCCAGGCTGCTCGCCCGCACCACCACGCGCAGCCGGTCCAGCACCGCCGCGACCGAGAGGTTCGGCTTGAGCTCGAACGACATCAGGTAACCGGGATGGCGGAACAGGGTCTGGGCCCGCTGGTGCTGCGGATGGCTGGCAAGGCCTGGATAGTGAACCCGCTCGACCGCCGGATGGGCGGCCAGCATCTGCGCGATGGCCCGGGCATTCTCGGCCGATTGCCGCACCCGCAGCGCCAGGGTCTCCAGTCCCAGCGCGATGGCCCCGGCGTCGCCGCTGGCCAGGGTCGCGCCCTTGTCGCGCCGTCCCAGCTTGCGCAGCTGGGTCAGATAGGCTTGAGGGCCGAGGCTGCGATAGGCGTCCTCGATGACCGGACGCGACCGGCTCCAGTCCAAGGCGCCGGTGTCGGTGACGGTGCCGCCCAGGACCCGGCCGTGGCCGCCCAGGATCTTGGTCAGGGAATGCACGACCAGCGACGCGCCCACCGCCTTGGGCTGGAAGGCCAGGGGCGAGGTAATCGTGTTGTCGACCAGGTAGGCGATGCCGTCGCGGGCGGCAATGCGGCCGATCTCGGCCAGATCAGGCACCTGCGTGCGCGGATTGGCGATCGTTTCCACCATGATCAGCACGGTGCGCGCGCGCACCGCGGCGGCGACCGCCGCCGCATCGGTGACGTCGACGAAGTCGACCTCGACGCCGAAGCGCCGGCGGTAGCTGTTCAGCAGCGACACCGTGTTGGCAAACAGGAAGCGCGAGGCGATCACGTGGTCGCCGGCCCGCAGCAGGGTCGCGAGCACCGCGTCGTAGGCGGCCATCCCGGTCGAGAACGCCAGGGTCCCGACCCCGCCCTCCAGCGCCGTGATCTTGCGCTCCAGCGCCGCCGCGGTCGGGCTGCCCTGCCGGCCATAGCCGAAGCCGGGCTGGCGGCCCTGATAGGTCGCCTCCATGGTCGCGGTGTCGGCAAACTCGTAGGCGACCGAGTCGAAGCGCTGCTCGAACAGCGCCCCGTAGGGCAGCTCCCCGGTCAAGCGGTCGTGATGGACCAGCAGCGTTGCAGGCTTGAGCGCGGCGGGATCGAACGGATCGGACGGCATGGGACCTGACTCGAGGACTGTACCTGGGGCATCAATGGCCCGGGCAACCCTAGAGCAGAACGCCGCCGCGCGATACCTACAGGCTTGGACAGGCCGTGCCGCGCACCCCGGCTTCGATGAACGCCTGGATGCAGTCCTGGAAGTCGTCCGCGAACGCCACCGTCCCGGCGGCAAAATGACCGGTGTACCTCGACCGTGGATAGATCATGAGATGCGGAATTCCGGCCGCGCGGAACCGTTCGTCGGCATAGTCGAAACCTTCCTTCGCCCGCTTGAAGTACTCATCTCCCGGGAATTCGATAAGGACCACAGGGATCGGCTTAGCGATGCGATCGATTACCATCTTGAACTGTCGCAGCCGGTTATCCTGCCCCTCGTCCTTTTCCGTATCCAAATCGGGCAGATAGGTCATGTCGGGCGCCAGCGGAATACTGCCGACCACGTCAATCACGCCATCGATGACCGACGCGTTGGACCAGGTCAGCAAGCCCAGGGCGATCGACCCGCCAGTCGATTGGCCGGTCAGAACCACGCGCCGGTAGCCGGCCGCCTTCAGCAGCGGCAGCCGCGCGTTGTACTGGTGATAGATCGCCTGATGGTTGCTCTCCCAGCACGGGTCGCGGTCGAAGCGCAGCACATCCCAGCCCGCCTCGTTGAGCTTGTAGAGGAAGGGGTGGATCTCATCGAGGATGTTGCTGCTGCAGTTGCCGCCGAAGCCGTGCGAGAAGACGATCACGCCCTTGGCCCGCTGCGGCCCCCAGAAGCCGGTGCCGTTGCGCGACCGGTCGCCGCTCCGGTCGTTCTCGTATACGAACGGGCCGATCGCATAGCGCACGCGGGACTGGGTCGCTTCGGCCAGCGCCCGGCCGAGATCGTCCTGCCACGAGCGCAGAACGGCGTCGTCCACGGCGACGATCACGCAGTCGGCCAGCCGCCCCCGATCCCGCTGTCGCTTGTTGCAGCCGTCCAGCGCCGCCGTCTGCGCCGCCTCGGCGGTCGGGTAGTTGCCGCCGCCCCCGGCGACCAGGCCGGCTTTCGAGACAGCCAGGGCCCGGTGGAACTGCGAGCGGGCGAAGAACCGGTAGGATCGACCGAACGCGCGCTCGCCCTGGGCGTCGGCCAGAAAGAACGGTGCCGCCAGCCGCGCCCGCGTCTCTGCCGCCTTGTCGAGCAGCGCCTGTGGCGGCGGCGCGGCGGCCAGGTTCTCCTCGGGCGCGACATTCGGATACAGGATCGCGTCCGCACAACCGCCCAACATCAGCACCACGGCCGCTCCCAGCGCCCGCGCCGCGCCCCGCCACCCCTGCACGCCCATGTCTGGCCTTCTGCCCGAAATCTCTTTCGGCGGTCATGCTGGCACAGCTTGGAATTGATGCAAACTCCCGATGACACCCCATGGCTAGGACGGCTCGAACGAGCCGGACCAGCCGAAGAACCGCGCGACCGCAGGCGCCTGGTAGTCGAGCATGCGTTCGCCCAGCACCACCGGATGGCCGCGCCGCCGGGCCTCGGCGATCAGGCGGGTCTCGCGCGGCTTCATGATCACCTCGGCGACGACCGCGCCGGGGGCCAGGCGGTCCGGATCGAACGGCAGCGGGTCATCGGCCGCCATGCCGATCGGCGAGGCGTTGATCGCGATATCGAAGCCCGCCGGATCCGGCCGCGCCGCGGCTTGAGCGGTGCCGCCGGCCGCGCGCACCCGCTCGGCCAGGGCTGCCGCCCGGACCGCGTCGACATCGTAGATGGCGAGCTCGCGCGCGCCGCGGTCGACCAGGGGAAAGGCGATCGCCGAGCCGGCGCCGCCGGCGCCGACCAGCAGGATGCGCCGGCCGGCGACATCGTGGCCGGCCGCCTTGACTCCGTCGGCGAACCCCACGCCGTCGACCATCTCGCCGATCCAGCCGCCGTCCGGCCGCGGCTTGACCACGTTGACGGCGCCGGCGCGGCGCGCTTCGGGCCCGAGATCGGCCAGCAGCGGCAGGATCGCCATCTTGTGCGGCACCGTCACGATCAGCCCGCCGAGATTGGCGATCCGGCGCAGCCCCGCCAGCGCCTCGGCCAAGTGGGCGGGCTCGACACGCAGCGCCACCATGCAGGCGTCGATGCCGGCGGCCGCCAGCAGCGGATTGAACACCATGGGCGCGCGCACCTGCGCGACCGGGTCGCCCATGATCGCATAGAGGCGGGTCGTGCCGGTGATCGCCATGGTGTTTCCTCGGATGGGTCTTGGTTGCGGCCCTGCCAGGAAGCATATTTGCCGCCGTCCGCCAACCCGCCCCATGGGCCACCATGCGTCTCAGCCATTCCCGCTGCGCCGCGCCCTGGTCGCACAAGCCGACGCACTGGACGCCGACCAGCTGCTGGCGCTCAGACCAACCTGCTGGCCCTCAACGCCACGATCGAGGCGGCGCGCGCCGGCGAGCACGGCAAGGGCTTCGCCGTGGTTCCGCCGCAGCTTTGAGCGGGATGTGCATGAAATGGAATCGTCGTGATTCCCCCTCCTCCCAACCTCCTCCCACAAGGGGAGGAGGAGCGCGGCGGTAGCAGCTTCGCCCCTCCCCCCCCTGTGGGAGGAGGTCGGGTGGAGGGGTGCCAGCACTCCGGTCCAATGTTTTCTTGATGATCTCATCCTGCTCTAGGCGGACGGTTCGCCAAGTCCTTCGGTCATTTATGCCTTGACCAACGATACTTGGCTTTTTAAGCTAGGACGCTGCGCAGGAAGGAATTGATCTCCTCGCGCAGGGCGACGGCCTGGCGGCTCATGTCCTCGGCGGCGCCCAGGGCGGCGCCGGCCTTCTCGCCGGTCACCGCGGCGGTGCGGGTGACGGCGTCGACATTGGCCGACACGGCGCCGGCGCCGTCCATCGCGCGCTGGACGCTGTCGACGATCGCGGCGGTGGCCGTTCCCTGCTCGTCCACGGCCTCGGCGATGGTGGTGGCGGCCTCGGCGATCTGGTGCACCTTGCCGACGATGGTGTCGATGGCGACGGCGGTGTCCGCCGCCGAGGACTGGATCTGGCTGAGCTGCTCGGCGATGTCCTCGGTCGCCTTGGCGGTCTGGGTCGCCAGCGACTTGACCTCGCCGGCCACCACGGCGAAGCCCTTGCCGGCGTCGCCGGCCCGCGCCGCCTCGATCGTGGCGTTGAGGGCCAGCAGGTTGGTGCGGCTGGCGATGTCGCCGATCAGCCGGATCACGTCGGCGATGCGCTCCGACGCCGCCGACAGCTGGCGCACGCGGCGGTCAGTCTCGCGCGCTTCGGCCTCGGCATCGGTGGTGATCTGGGCCGAATGGGTCGCCTGCCGGCCGATCTCGGCCATGGAGTCCGACAGCCGGCGCGCGGCCTCGACGCAGGTCTCGACCGCGGCGCGCGCGGCCTCGGTCGCCGTCAGGGCGGCACTGGCCTGGTCGGCCGTGCCGGCGGCCATCGACGTCAGGTCGTCGGCGATGGCGTGGACCCCGGACGACGCCGTCGATACCTGGTCGACATGCCCGAGCACGCTGGCCTCGAACTCGTCGGCCAGGGCTTTCATGAGCTGCCGGCGCTCGTCCTCGGCGCGCTGGCGGGCGGCAGCGGCCTCGCGGTCGAGCGCGCGCATGCGCATGGCATTGTCGCGGAAGATCGCCAGCGCTTCGGCCATGCGCGAGATCTCGTCGCCGCCGCCGACCGGGATGTCCGCGTCGTGACCGTCGGCGATCAGCCGCATCGCCTCGGCCAGGCGCAGCAGGCGCCGGACGATGCGCGGGCCGACATAGACCAGCACGATCAGCAGCGCCGCGGCGACGCTGGCGACCGCCAGCCCGAGCAGCTGGGTCCGCGCCCGGTCGAGCGCCGCCGCCGCATCGCCCAGGCTCTGCTCGCTGGCCTGCTGGATGATCTGCACCAGCTCGTCGACCTGATTGCCCAGCGCCGCGGCCAGCGACCGGTTGGCCGTCAGCAGCCGGGTGTTGTCGGCCACCGTCGCCAGCCACTGGCCGCGCAGGGTCATGACGCTGTCGGCGCCGGCGCCGAAGCCGGCGAGCGTCTCGATGTCCCGCGCCAGCTTCGCCCGCTGCTCGTCGGGCACCGCCTGCAGCGCCGCGTCCAGCGCGGCGCGCGCCTGCGTCAACGGGAGGCCAAGCCTGTCCAGCACCGCCGGCGTCGAGGCGGCCGCGGCCTGGTGCAGCAGGCCGGCCCAGCGGTCGGCCGCGGTGCCCACACGCGTCACCGCGATCAGGCGGCCGACGCCGGTCTCGACGAACGCCTTGATGCTGGCGTCGACATGGTCCTGCAGGTCGCTGCCGGCCTCGCCCATGCGGCCGGTGATGTTGAGGGTGAGCGGCACCAGCGAGCCCTCGAGCTCGCCGTCCTTGTCGACGATGTCCTGGATCGCCGCGGTGACCTGGGCGCGGTCGCGGGCGCGATCCGCCGCGGGCGTTGCGGGATCCAGCGCGTGGGCAGCGGCGACGAACAGGTTCTTGTCGCCGCTGCCATAGACCATCATCGCCGTGATCGGTTCGGCCAGCGCCTTCAGGCTATCGTCGTCCTCGCCGCGCGCCTGGGTCAGGGCGCGCAATTGCTCCTTGATGTCGGCGACGGCGCTGTCGAAGGTCTGCGAGTAGCGGAGGATCACCTGCTTGTCGGTCTCGATGCCGCACAGGAGCGCCGCCCGGGTCAGCTCGGCGACGCTGCCGCGCAGTTGGAACACCGGCATCAGCGAGGCATTGAGGTCGTTGGTGAAGGCCGACACCAAGACGGATGTGTCGCTGTGCAGCTGGTCGCCGGTGGCCTTCACGAAGGCGATCGACTGCTCCAGCACCGGCCGCATGGTCTCGGCGGTCGTCGCCTGGGCCTGCTCCAGCCGCCGCAGCGTCGCCTCCAGCTTGGCGTCGACCGCCAGCCGGCGCGCCACCGATTGGTCGACCGCGTGCAGGTTGTCCAGGATCGACGCGCTGCGCTCGCGCATGGCCGCCAGCCGCTGGGGATCGGCACCGACCCCTTGCATCGCCGCCAGGGTATGGGTCGCATCGTCGCCGAGCGCCGCCAGCTCGCGCGCCACGCCCGCGCGCTCGTCGTCGGAATGGGCGCCGTCGAGGGCCGGCGCGATCGCCACGATCCCGGCGCTCTCCGTCGCCAGCCGGTGTGCCAGGTTCAGGAGCGGCAGGCTCTCGCCGGTCAGCACGCCGAAGCGCCGGGCGACGCTGGTATCCGACACCCAGCCGATGCCGGCCGACGCCACCGCCGTCGCCGCGATGGCGGCGAAGGCGAGCAGCAGCCGCCCGGCAATCCCAAGCCCGCGCCGGTGCCGCCGATCGCCCGGACCGACCGCCACCGCACTCGCTGTCGCAACCCCCGACACGCTCGCCCCACCACTGCAGAAAAAGTCGGACGAATTTAGGCCGGGTCGGTGACGACTATGTGTCGGCCCCCAGGTTTGGGGACCGTCAGTGCAGCTTGAGGCTCGGCTGGGTCACGCGCTGCAGCCGGCTGGCGAGGACCAGAACCGCAGTGCGCATGGGGCCATGCAAGGCCAGCTGGTGCATCCGGTACAGCGACGCATAGGCCATGCGCGCCAGCCAGCCTTCGATCAGGTGGCTCTTGCGGAACACGCCGCCCATCAGGCTGCCGGCCGCGGTATGGCGGCTCAGCGACACCAGTGATCCGAAGTCGCGATAGACGAAGGCCGGCAGCGGCCGGTGCCGCAGGCGCCGGCGCAGGGACTTGGCCAGCAGGCTGGCCTGCTGGTGGGCGGCCTGGGCGCGCGCCGGCACCGGCCGGTCGGTTCCCGGCTGCGGGCAGTGGGCGCAGTCGCCCATCGCAAAGACGTCGTCGTCGCGCACGGCCTGCAGGGTCGGCCGGACCAGGACCTGCCCGGTCCGACTGGTCTCCAATCCCGGAATCCCGGCCAGGAACGCGGGCGCCTTGATGCCGGCCGCCCAGATCTTCAGCGCGGCCGGGACCGTCGAGCCATCGGCCAGATGGACGGCTGCGGCGTCGATCCGCGCCACCTCGGCCCCAGTCAGCACGCGGATCCCGAGTGCCTCCAAGGCGCCATGGACCGAGCCGGACAGGCACTCCGGCAGCGCCGGAAGGATCCGCGGCGCAGCCTCGACCAGGGTGATCCGCAGGGCCTCGGGCCCGATCGCGATGTCGTAGGCCCTCAGCTCCTCGGCCATGGCCTTGAGCTCCGCCGCCAGCTCGACGCCGGTGGCGCCCGCGCCGATGATCGCCACCTCGACGGAGCCGGAAGGGTCGGTGCCCGACGCGGCCGCCAGAACCGCGACCAACAGGTCGCGGTGCAGCGCCTCGGCCTGGATGCGGGTGTCGAGGAACCGGCAATGGTCACGCGCACCTGGCGTCCCGAACTCGTTGCTGACACTGCCCACCGCCAGCACCAGGGTGTCGTAGGCGAGCCTGCGGCGCGGCACGATCTCGCGGCCGGCGTCATCGGCGATCGGCGCCAGCAGCAGCTCATGGCGGGCCCGGTCGAGGCCGTCCATGCGGCCGAACTGATAGTGGAAGCCGTGCCGGCGCGCATGGCCGGCATAGCCCAGCTCGTCCTGGAAGGAATTGAGGGTGCCGGCCGCCACTTCGTGCAGCAGCGGCTTCCAGAGATGGGTGGGGTTGGCGTCGACCAGGATGACGTCGGCCCGCCCGCGCCGGCCGAGTCCGTCGCCGACGCGGGTCGCCAGTTCCAGGCCGCCGGCGCCGCCGCCGACAATGAGGATGCGATGCCGGCCGGACACGCGACCCGGTGGTGGCGGGCGGGCGATGACGGTCGGCTGCTCGATCCTGTCCACGGCGGCTGCTCAGCCTTACCGGCGCCGGAACAGGCCGTTGAGCTGGCGCAGCGCGTTGTCGACGGCCGGCGCGCCGGGCTTGCCGGTCCGGAGCGCCGATGCCGCGGCATCGGCCGCGTCGACCTGAATCTCGGGGGCGGCCCACGGTCCGCTGACCAGGACCGGCACGGACAGGCGGTTGATGTCGCGGAGCACCCGGGACGCACCGGCAACGCCGGGCGCAACCGCGGTCGCGGCGCCCGCCTCGAGCTTCGGCTGCAGCCGGTAGCTGAGGCGGCGGGCCGGCAGATCGATGGTGCCCTTGCCTGTGACGTCGACCAGCGCCGATTTCAGCGCCAGATCGTCGTTGTGCACGATGCCCTGGGCGATCGTGAAGCTGCCGGTCAGCGTCTGGAAGTCGGTCTTGCCGCCAGTCCGCGCCTCCAGGGTGCGCAGAATCGCCGGCAGGTCGATGCCCGGCAGGCTGCCCTCGGCCACGGCCAGCGTGCCGCGGCCGGCCAGGCCGGCGATCAGGGCGCGGGGAGTATCGCCCCGGCTGGTCAGATCGGCCTCGCCGGTCACGGTCCCGGTGATCGGTTCCCCGGCGGCGACCCCGCGCAGCAGCGGCCCGGCGCGGACCTTGGCCAGCTTGACGTGCGCCTCCCACGGTGCTGCGCCCGAGCCGGAGGCATCGACCACGGTGTGAAGATCGCCGGTCCCGTCCGCCAGGGCGGCATCGGCGACATCGAGGACTGCCCGCCCGCCCTGGTCCACGGCATGGATGCGCGCATGGCCGAGCGCCAGGCCGCCCGTCTTGAGGCCGGCCAGCTCGATGGTGGCGTCGGCATCGATACCCCGCAACGGCCCGAGATCGATCGACGCATCGCTCCACCGATCATCCGTCGGGGCTGGATCGGGCGCGGGCCGGACATTGGGGGCGGCAACCCCGGGGTTGGCCGGCGGCGTGGGCTGCGGCAGCGACGGATGGGCGGCGGGCGCCGGCACGGGGGCGGCCGGACTGGCCGGCGCCGCCACGTCGAGGTCGAGCGCATTCACCGCCACGTCCATCTTGATCGCCGGCCGCGCGCCGGTCGTCGACAGCGTCGCCGCGCCCGTCGCCTCCCAGCGGTCGATCGCGGCGGTGGCGCCCGACAGGGCTGCGCGACCAGGCCCGAGGTCGACTTGCCCGTGCAGGTGGAACGGGCCCAGGCCACCGGTCCGCGCCGCCGGCCGCTCCAGCCAGGCGAGCAGCGCGCCCAGCGACGGCCCCGACAGGTCCAGCCCGCCCCTGGCCGACAGATCCGGCGCCAGTCCTGCCGAGCCGTTGAAGGCGGCCGAAACAGGCGCGCTGGCCAGGGTCAGCGAGAGGTCGCTGGCCCGGCCGCTCAGCAGCGCGCCGGCCTGCGACGCCGCCAGGCGGAGATCGATCGGTTGCTGGCGATAGCTGAGATGCCCGTCCACGGTCAGCGGGCCGTCGGCGGCCGGCATGCGCAGGGTCAGGTCCAGCCCGTCGAGCTGCTCCTGCCGACCGCTGCGCCGGTCCAAGAGGTCGATGCGGCCGCCGTCCAGGCGCAGCTCGGCGATACTGACGCCGGCCGTCGAGGGCTGCGTTGGCCGCCCGGCGGCGGGCGCGGGCCCCGGCGGCGGCGGCGAGGCCGGCGCGAGAACCCAGTTGCCATGCCCGGCCGGGTCGATCTCCAGGTCGATCGCCGGCTGATCCAGCAGCAGCCGGTCGACCACCACCCGGCCGGAGAGCAGCGGCCACGGCCGGACGGCAATCTCGACCCGCTTGACCTGCACCATGTCGGGTTTGGCAGATCCGGGCGGGTTGGCGAGGGTCACATCATTGGCGACCAGGCCGAAGACCGGGACCAGGCTGACCCGCAGGTCGCCGGCGATGTGCAGGGCCCGGCCGGTCGCCGCACTGCCGCGCGCCTCCAGCATCGGCCGATAGCGGTCGGACGGGATCACGAACGGCGCGGCGACCACGGCCAGCACCAACAGGATCAGCACGGCACCGATGCCGATCAGCAGCTTGCGCATCGCCCCTCTCCGCCCCGTCCGATACGGAACGGACAAGCGCCGCCGCCGCTGCCAGGTCATCGGGTCGCGTCGCCGCGCCCCCGGGGCGCAAGATCGGCACCCGGATGACGATGGTGAGCTGAAAAGGAAGGAAATGGTCGGAGCGACAGGATTCGAACCTGCGACCCCCAGACCCCCAGTCTGATGCGCTACCAGGCTGCGCTACGCTCCGACGGCGGTTGTCCTACGCGCAAAGCCGTGAGTTTGCAAGCCGGAACGGCGCGTCCGCCAGGGGCTTCTCAGCCCTGGGCGAGCTGGTCCCGGATCGCTTCCAGCTCGCCGATCAGCTGCGCCAAGGTGGCCCGCCAAGGTTCGCTCCCCGCCGGTGCCGGTGCCGGTGCCGGTGCCGGCTCCGGCGCGACGCCGGCCGCCGCGGGCGCTGGGGCCGGCAGCGGTGTGTCTGGTGGCGTTGCGGTCGGGGGTACTGGGGCGGCCTCGGGCTCGGCCCGTCCGGCCGGCATCCGCAGCAGTTTCTGCACGCCCTTGATGGTGTAGCCGTCGCGATAGAGCAGCAGCCGGATCCGGCGCAGCAGCTCGACGTCTTCGGGTCGGTAATAGCGGCGGCCGCCGCCGCGCTTGAGCGGCTTGATCTGCGGGAACTTGCTTTCCCAGAACCGCAGCACGTGCGGCGGCACATCGAGGTCGGTGGCGACCTCGCTGATCGTCCGGAACGCGGCGGCGGACTTGCCGCCGCGGCGGGACGCCGGCTCGTCGCCGAGATCGTCGTCGTCCGCCGCCTCACGCTCACCGAGCTCGAGGCCGCGACCGCCCTCCTCGAGCGCCGCGTCGCCCAGGCCGGGCAGCGATCCGGGCTCGCTCGGCAGGCTCATGCCGGCTCATCCGCGCGCGCGGCGGGCGCTTCCCGGCTCAGGCCGTGATTGATCCGGTTGCGCAGCACATGGCTGGGCCGGAACACCAGCACCTGGCGGGGCAGGATCGGCACTTCCTCGCCGGTCTTGGGGTTGCGTCCGACGCGCTTGCCCTTGGCCCGCACCGAGAAGCTGCCGAAGGACGAGATCTTCACCATCTCGCCGCGGGCGAGCGCATCGGCGATCTCGCCCAGCACCGATTCGACCAGATCGGCCGATTCGTTGCGCGACAGGCCGACCTCCTGGTAGACGGCCTCGCTCAGCTGCGCCCGCGTGACGGTCGTCTCTGCCATCTCGGCCCCCATCCCCAGCCGCCGCGGCATCGGCCGGCGTCACCGCCGGCCGCGCCTGAGCCTGCTCGGCACGGCATCGGGGCAAGCCTATCCCGGAGGCTGAAGACTAGTCAATTCCAAAGGGATAGAGGGCCGACCTTGAAGCGTCGGATTGGCTTCGCGCTACCAGCGCGCCAGCACCGACCCCCAGGTGAAGCCGCCACCCATGGCCTCCATCAGCACCAGTTGGCGATCCCGGATGCGGCCGTCCTCGACCGCCTCGGCCAGGGCCAGCGGGATCGACGCGGCCGACGTGTTGGCATGCCGGTCGACCGTGGTCACCACCTTGTCGGGCGACAGGTTGAGCCGCTTGGCCGTCGAGTCGATGATCCGGATATTGGCCTGGTGCGGCACCAGCCAGTCGATGTCGTCCGGGGTCAGCGCATATTCGGCCAGGACCTCGCCCGCGCATTCGGCCATGTTGACCACGGCATGGCGGAACACTTCGCGCCCGTCCATGCGGACATGGCCGGTGGTCTGGGTGCTGCTGGGGCCGCCATCGACCTGCAGGCGATCGTAATAGCGGCCGTCGGAATGGAGCCGGGTCGACAGGATGCCACGGTCGCCGACCGCCCCCACGCCGCGCTCGGCGCGCAGGACCACCGCGCCGGCGCCGTCACCGAACAGCACGCAGGTGGTGCGGTCACCCCAGTCGAGCAGCCGGCTGAAGGTCTCGGCCCCGATCACCAGCGCCGTGCGCGCCTGGCCAACGCGAATGAAATTGTCGGCGATCGCCAGACCATACACGAAGCCGGTGCACACGGCCTGGACGTCGAACGCAAAGCCGCCGGTCATGCCCAGGCGCGACTGGACCAGGGTCGCGGTCGCCGGAAAGGTGTGGTCGGGCGTGGTCGTCGCCACCACGATGACGTCAAGCTCGCCGACATCGAGACCGGCCGCCTTGAGCGCAGCCGACCCTGCCGCGGTCGCCAGGTCCGAGGTGGTCTCGCCGTCGGCGGCGATGTGGCGCTGCCGGATGCCGGTGCGCTGGACGATCCACTCGTCGGAGGTCTCGACCCGCTCGGCCAGCTCGGCATTGCCCAGCACACGGCTCGGCAGGTAGCTGCCGCAGCCGACGATCCGCGACCGCCGAATCATCCGACCGCTACCTCAGAATCTGGGCCAGGAAGCGGCTTGAACACTTTGATTTCGTTGCGGATCTTGTCCAGGAACCCATGCAAAACCATGTCCACCGCCACACCCACGGCATTGGCGAACCCCAGGGCATCGGTGCCACCGTGGCTCTTCACGGCAATGCCGTTCAATCCCAGGAAAATAGCACCGTTATAGCGACGCGGATCAACGCGGCTGCGAAACTTCATGAACGCCGGCCGGGCGAACAGGTAGCCCATCTTCGCCAGCATCGAATGCCGGAACGCCTCCCGCAGGAAATGGCTGAGCAGGCGCGCCGTTCCCTCGGTGGTCTTGAGCACGATGTTGCCGGTAAATCCGTCGGTTACGATCACGTCGACGCGGCCGGCGGCAATATCGTCGCCTTCGACGAAGCCATGGACCTGGGGCGCCAGCGGCGTCTGCCGCAGGGCGGCGGCAGCTTGCCGCAGCTCGTCGTGGCCCTTCAGATCCTCCTCGCCGATGTTCAAGAGGCCGATGGTCGGGCGAATCAGTCCCAGGACCGTCCGCGCGAACACCTCGCCCATGATCGCGAACTGGACCAGGTTGGTGGCATCGCAGCTGACATTGGCGCCGAGGTCGAGCACCACGCTCTCGCCCTTGGCGGTGGGGAAGAACGAGGCGATCGCCGGGCGGTCGATGCCGGGCAAGGTGCGCAGGACCAGCTTGGCCATGGCCATCAGCGCACCGGTGTTGCCGGCCGACACCACGGCCGCGGCGCGGCCATCGGCAACGGCGTCGATGGCCAGCCGCATGCTGGTGTCGCGACCGCGCCGGAGCGCCATCGACGGCTTGTCGTCGTTGGCCACCGCCGCCTCGGTGTGATGGATGGTCACAGCCTTGCGCAGGCGATGCGCCCGATCGAGCAGCGGCTTGATCCGCGGCTCGGCGCCGAACAGCAGGACCTCGATGTTGGGGAAGCGCTCCAGCGCGATATCCGCGCCTTTGACCACCACATCCGGGGCGCGGTCGCCGCCCATCGCGTCGAGCGCGATCGTGACGCGCGCGTTCACCCTGACGAGTCCTCCTTCAGTCCCGGCCGGCCCCGATGGCCGGCACCCACCGCCGGTTCAAGCCTGGGCGCGCGCCTTGCGGCCTTAGACGTCCGCCTGCTTCACGACCTCGCGGCCGTCATAATGGCCGCACGCCCCGCATAGATGGTGGGGCCGCTTGTACTCGCCGCAATTCGGGCACTCGACATAAGCCGAACCGGGGAGCGCGTCGTGGGACCGGCGCATGTTGCGCCGTGACTTCGAAGTCTTCTTCTTGGGAACCGCCATGACCGATACTCGAAGGGACTGAAGGGGCTTGGCCCCTGGGAAGCGGGCGGCGACGCCCGCGCGGCAAAGGCCGGAGCCGGGGCCCCGGAAAGACGGACTACTTATCGAAAAACCGTTCAGCGAGCAAGCGCGCTCACCCGCCTCGGCCGAACGCCTCCAGAGCGTCCCCGATCACGACGGCCGGCGCGGCTTCCAGGCCGCCAGCCCGGCCAGTGGCGGCGCACGCTCACCAGCGCCGGCGTCGGCCGATTCGGCTGCCTGTGCATCAGGATGCCGCGGATAGGGGTCGAGCGCCAGCGACAATTGCTGGGCGACCAGTTCACCGACATCGAGCTCGGCGCCCTCCAGCGGCTCCGGCTCGTCGAGGCCGGCGATGTCGACCTCGTCCGGAGCCGGGCCGCGGCGCCCCGCTCCGCCCGCGGGCACAAAGGTCAAGATCGCCTCGTCGGCCACCGATTGCGCCACCGGCTCAAGGGTCGCAACGCAGGTCTGGGTTACGTCCGCCGACAGGCTCACCACCACTTCGATCAAATGCCCGGCCCGGATCCGACGCAGGGTGGCGGTCGCATCCAGGCGGCCGACGCCCAGGATCCCGTAGCGCCGGGCCAGGGCGTCCCGCTCCGCGGCATCGGCGGCGATCCGGACGACATGCGGCGCGCTCCCGATACGGTCGATCGCGACCGGGCGCGACAGCTCCAGGGCAACGGCGTCAGCCATGGGCCGCCTCGGGATTCGGCGCCTCAGGCACCGGCGCCCAGGCCGGCGCGCGCTCCGCGCTGGGGCATGGCCCGGCCGCCAGGGCCGCCTCGGACGCCCGGACATAGGCCGACAGCGCGTCCACGGCCGCCGGCACCGGCGCCGCCGTGCCATAGACATTGCGGCGGAGCACGGCCTCGAGCACACCGCTGTCGAGGGCCTCGTCATAGGCCTGGACGCGCCCATAGAATCCCTGGGCCATGTGCTTGATATGGCGACCGACGCTGAGGTCCGCGACCCCGATCTCGCGTAGCGAGCGGTCCATGTCCTGGAACAGCACGTCGAAGATCCGCTGGCTGAGCGCCTGGGCCGCCTCGCCGTCGCGACGCAATCGGCGCAACAGCAGGAACACGTGCAGCACCACCAGCTCGAACCGGCCGTCCAGGCTGTCGGGCACGCCCAGGCCCGTATAGAAGGATTCGGTGCGCGCCTGGGCCACGGCTGCGGCATAGAGCGCGCGCGCGGCGCGGTCGGTCGGATCGGCGCGGAACCAGCGGGTCGGCAGCACGGCGGTCATCCTCGGGGCCAGTCCTCGGGCTTTGTTGACAGCATGGGGTGGCTTGGCCACTCTCTGGCCGACGTACGGACATTGCCCGCGCGCGTCAATGCTTCGCGACGCCGCCGGCAGCAGACTATGGCGGTCGGTCACCGATGACACTTCGCATGGGGCTCCTGGCCGGATCGCTGGCGATCTGGGCCACGGCCTGCTCGCCCATCGCCGACACCCGGGGCACGTTCCCGGCCGCCGACGCGATCGGCTCGATCAAGGTCGGCGTCGACACCAAGGCGCAGGTGGCGCAGGTGCTGGGCACCCCGTCCAGCGTCGCCACCTTCGACGATCGCACCTGGTACTATATCGGCACGAAGACCGAGACCTATTCGTTCCTCGACCCCGAAACCGTCGAGCAGCAGGTGGTGCGCATCCGCTTCGACGCGTCGGGCACGGTCTCGGACATCGAGACCAAGAATCTGGCCGACGCCAAGGACGTGCCGATCACCGAGCGGGTGACGCCGACCGCGGGCCACTCGCTGGGCTTCCTGGAGCAGTTGTTCGGCAATATGGGCCGGTTCAACGGCCCGAAGAACACCAACCAGCGGCCAACGAACACCGGCGGCAGCGGTCATCCGATCTGACGAGGACCGCCGCCGCCGGCGGCGGGCTAGGTCAGCAGCCGGCCCAGGATGGCCAGCAGCAGGATCGACACGATGTTGATGATCTTGATCATCGGGTTGACTGCGGGACCGG
>CAZEFK010000118.1:0-23458 GCA_964511405.1 uncultured Comamonadaceae bacterium
CCGACATGCCTCCCGTCACCCGCTCGCGAATCGGATCTGTGCGAACGCTAGCCCCCCGTGGGAGGAGGCCGGGTGGAGGGGGAATCACGACGATTCCAGCTCATGCACATCCCGCTCTACCCGCCCCGCGCCGCGGCGTAGCCCGCCTGGTGCAGGCGCTCGATCGCACGCTGGGCCTGCTCGTCGCTGCGGGTTTCGATCAGCAGGTCCAGGGCCGTCTCCTTGACCGACAGGTCGAACAGCAGGCGCTGGTGGGTGACCTCGACGATGTTGGCGCCGGCCTCGGCGACCGCGGCGGCGACCCGGGCCAGCTCGCCCGGCGAATCGCGCACCGGCACCCGAAGCCGGGTCAAACGGCCCGAGCGCATCAGATCGCGCATCAGCACCGAGGCCAGCAGCCGCTGATCGATATTGGCGCCGCTCAACACCAGGCACACCCGGCGGCCACGGAAGCGCTCCGGCGCCGACAGCACGGCCGCCAGCGCCGCGGCGCCGGCGCCCTCGGCCACCAGCTTCTCGATCATGAGCATCAGGCTGACCGCCCGCTCGAGCTCGGCCTCGCTGACCAGCAGGATGTCGTCGACCAGGGTGCGCACCAGCGGCACGGTCAGGCCGCCGACCTGCTTGACCGCGATGCCCTCGGCGATCGTCGCGCCGCCGGTCGGCGCCGACGGCTCGATGCCGCGCAGGGCCTGCAGCATCCACGGATATTCCCCAGCCTGCACGCCCACGACCTGGATGTCCGGCCGCAGCGCCTTGGCCGCCACCGCCACGCCCGAGATCAGGCCGCCGCCGCCGATCGGCACCACCAGGACATCGATGTCCGGCCGGTCCTCCAGCACCTCCAGCGCCAGCGTGCCCTGGCCGGCGATCACCAGCGGATCGTCGTAGGGATGCACGAAGAACAGGCCCTGCTCGGCCTCCAGCCGGTGGGCATGGGCCGCTGCGGCCGCCAGGGTGTCGCCCTCCAGCACCACGCGGGCGCCGTGGCTCTCGGTCTGCACCACCTTGATCAGCGGCGTCGCCCGCGGCATCACGATGGTCGCCGCAATGCCCAGCCGCCGGGCGTGATAGGCCACCGCCTGGGCATGGTTGCCCGCCGACATGGCGACGACCCCGGCCTTGGCCGCCGCCGGATCGAGATGCAGCAGCCGGTTGAGCGCGCCGCGCTCCTTGAACGAGGCCGTGAACTGCATGGTCTCGGCCTTGATCCACAGCTCGGCGCCGGCAAGCTCGGACAGGGTGCGCGAGTGGGTGAGCGGGGTCCGTTCGACCTGGCCCCGGATTGCCGCCGCGGCGGCTTGGATGTCGTGCAGTTCCATGCGCGCCAGCATGCCGGCAATCGGGCTAGTTGCCCATGCCCGGCATCGGCCCCATCGCGCCCACGGCCTCGACCGGCACGGTGACAGCGACCGTGCCGGCATGCTCGAAGCGTAGGCTCAGCGGCACTTGGTCGCCGGCTTTGAGCGGCTGCTTCAGACCGGTCAGCATCATGTGCAGGCCGCCGGGCCGGAGCACCGTGGCGGCGCCGGGCGCCAGGTCGAGGCTGGCGACCGGGCGCATCTGCAGGACGCCGTCGACCGACTGGGTGGCATGAAGTTGCGCAGTCTCTGCCACCGGCGTGGAGGCCGAGAGCAGCCGGTCGGGCGCGGCCCCGCCATTGGTCACGGTGAAGTAAAGGGCGCCCGTATGGGCGGCGCCAGGCGTGGCGCGCGCCCAGGCGTGGTCGACGGTGATGCCCGGCTGTTGGGCGCCGGCCGTGGCCGGAAGCAGGAGAATCACGAGCAGCATCAGCAGGCGCATGGCGCGGGCCTTTCCAGTCAGGGGATATCGAACGTGGTCGGGATGGTCGTCGTCTCGAAGTCGGTCACCAGCACGGACAGATCGACCTGCCAGCGGCCGCCGAGCGGCAGCGGGCAGTCGTCGAGCTGCCACGAACCCGGCGCCACGCGGCGCATAGGGCGCTCGATCGCCTCGACCCCGGCGCCGGGATTGGCCAGCGAGACCGTGACCGCCAGCGGGTCCAGCGGCGCGCCGGCGCCGTCGGCGAGGGTCACGGTCAGGCGGTTGCGCCCGCGCTGCGCCGGCTCCAGCGTCACCAGCGCCTGGAGTCGCCCGGCCGCGGCAGCGGCGGTGATCCCAGCGCCGGCCGGTTGATGATGAGCGTGCGCGTCGGCCGCGGCCAGCGCCCGCGGCGGCGTCACTTCGCCCAGCGCCGCCGTCGCCGCCACTACCGCGGCGAACAGGACGAATTCCACCAGGATCGCGCCGATCAGCGCGCCGGCGGAACCCGGCAGGCGCGGCGTCAAGCGCCGCTTGTTCCACAGCGCCAGGCCCAGGAGCCCGGCCACAACGGCCAGCTTGGCCAATAGGATGCGGCCATAGGCGGTGCCGATCAGGGCCGCGGGTGCAGCGACCTGGATCGCCGCCAGGGTTCCGCCGGTCAGCAGCAGCAGGGCCAAGGCCGGTGCCGCCAGCCGGCTGAACCGGCGGAGGACCGGGACGGCGCCGGCCGGATCGCGGCGGATCAGCACGACCAGGGGCGCCAGGGCGCCCAGCCAGTAGGCGGCGCAGAGCACATGCAGCCCCAGGGCCGGACCGGCCAGCCAGGCCGGCGGCGCGGTGCCGGCATGGCCGGTGACCGCGAAGCCCGCCGCGGCCAGCAACGCGGCGATCGGCGCCACCGGCAGCCGCCCCCATGCCGACAGGGCAAGCGCCGGCAGCAGCAAGGCCAGGCCGAGGCCGTGGCTGCTCGCCGCGCCGATCCGCCAGGCGCCGGCATCGGCGAGGGCTGCCCAGCCGCCGCCGGTCAGGCGAGCACCGGCCACCGCCAGCCCGGCCACGGCCGCGAGCGCGGAGACGGCGGCGGCGCGCGGGACCGTCCGCCCGCGCGGCAGGGCTGGGCCGATCAGGCGGCGGCTCAGGATGCCGCCGATCGCAACAAGCGCGCCGCCGATCTGCAGCGCCTGCAGCGCCACGGCCACCACGGTCCAGGCGGCCGCACCGTCGTCCAGCTCGGGGCGGGCGGCCGGCGCCGCGTCGGCGCCCACCGTGAACAGGACGGACCCGGCCACCGGGTGGCCGTCGACCGAGGTCACGCGATAGGTGGCGACATAGCCGCCCGGCGGCAGACCGGGCGGTATCCGCAGGACAATCCGGGCATCGCGCGCCGTGACGTCGTGGGCCAGCGTCCGGCCCGCCCCATCGAGCAACGACACTGCGATCGGCGCCACCGGCTCGTTGAACGTCAGCGTCACCTCGGCGGGCGGGCGATCGAGCGCCGCACCGTCGGCAGGGGTGGCGGCGAGCAGCACGGCATGCGCCGCAGCGGGCCCGACCAGGGCCAGCCATAGCGCCGCCGCGGCGAGCAGCCGGGCCATCAGGGCCGAGGCAGCAGCCGGACGCCGGGAGCCGGCGCCTTGTAGTCGTCGGGCAGCTTGCCGGCCGCCGGGATCTCGATCCAGCGGACGACGCCCGGCGCGCAGTCCTGCACGGTCGGGAACCACACGGTCCCGCCCGGCGTGTCGGGCAGCCGCACGCGGATGACGAATTCGTCATACTGGTCATCCGGCAGGCTGCCGCCGCTCCAGGCGACTTCCTTCACGCCGTCGGCGATCGTGCGGCCCTCGGCCGTGATCGGATGCTCGAGCGGGCCCTTGGTCAGGGTCAGCTGCCAGCCGGGTTTGGGCATCGGCTTGGCCTCGGCGATCCCCGGCGGGATCTGGACGCGCAGCCGCACGGTCGGCTGGCCGGCGCAGCCATGGGGCACGCGGAACACGGCCTTGTAGGTGCTGCCGGCCACTGCCTGCGGCTGCTCGAGGGTGACATGGGCCGCGGCGGGCCGGATCGCCGGCATGGCCAACGCCACGCCGGCCGCAAGAGCGACGACGGTCTTCATGAATGGATGTCCCGGTCTGTGGCGGTCGAGGCGTGAGGTCAGACCGGGACGGGCGGGGCGCGGGCCTGGGCCGCCCCAACGGGGCGGACCGTCGGCGCGGGCAGGTCGGCGGCGCCGACCGGCATCGGACTCACGGCCGGCGGCATCGGCACGGCCGTGGCCGGCGGCACCAGCCCGACGGCCGCCTGCGCCGCCTGGCAGCAGACCGCGCAGCCGAGATGGGCATCGATGCCGGCGGGCCCGGTGCCGTGGTCCGCACCATGGCCGACGGTGCAGATCGGACCCTCGACGCCGAGGGGTGCCGCGGCCGCGGCCGCGACCACGCCGATCGGCACCAGCCATTGCAGGGCGAGCGCCAGCAGCGCCGCGGCCAGGGCCGGCCGCCGCCACATGCTCCACTGCCGGGTCGAGGCTCTGCTCATGGGCCGACGCGCTCCCATCCGGACCCTAGGCCGGGGTCCGGTACGCGGCAAGCAGTTCCCTTTGTCCACCGGCATGCCTAGGCTTTTGCGCTGCGACAGAGGCAGAGGACGGCATGACGGCAACCTTGATCGAGTGGCTGAACCTGGCGCTGCGCTGGATCCACATCACCGTGGGCATCGCCTGGATCGGCACCTCGTTCTTCTTCATCTGGCTAGAGAACCACCTGGTGCCGCCGGCCCGCCCGCGCGACGGCGTGCATGGCGAAGTGTGGATGGTCCATGGCGGCGGCTTCTACCACTTGCAGAAGTTCCTGGTAGCGCCGGCCGAGCTGCCGCGCGACCTGCACTGGTTCAAATGGGAAGCCTATGCCACGTGGCTCAGCGGCCTGTTGCTGCTGTCGCTGATCTATTTCCTGGGCGCCAAGGCCTATCTGATCCGGCCCGACGCCGACCTGTCGCCGGGTGCCGCGATCGGCATCGCGCTGGCGGTGCTGGCGCTCGGCTGGCTGATCTATGACGGCGCCTGCCGGGCGCTGCAGGGCCAGGACGACCTGCTGGGCATCCTGGTGTTCGCGTGGTCGACCGCGGTCGCCTGGGGCCTGTCCCAGGTCTTCACCGGCCGCGGCGCCTACATCCTGGTCGGCGCCATGCTGGGCACGATCATGGCCGCCAACGTGTTCCTGATCATCATCCCCAACCAGCGCAAGATCGTGGGCGCCCTGATGCGCGGCCAGGCGCCCGACGCCAAGCTGGCCAAGCTCGGCGCCATGGGCCGGCAGCGGTCGCTGCACAACAACTATTTCACGCTGCCGGTGCTGTTCATCATGATCAGCAACCACTATCCCAGCACCTTCGGCAACCGCGCCGGCTGGCTGATCCTGGCGTGCCTGGCCGGCGTCGGCATGCTGGTCCGGCACTATTTCAATAAGAAGAACCAGGGCCGGCCGCAGCCCTGGATGCTGGCCACGGCAGCCACGGCCATGGTCGCCCTGGCACTGGTGGCGGCACCGCGCGCACCCTCGGCGCCGGCCGGCGAGGCGGCCAAGCCGGTCTCGTTCGCCGAGGTCGACCAGGTGATCCGCACCCGCTGCGTCGCCTGCCATAGCAGGCGCCCGACCTTCGCCGGCATCTCCGAGCCGCCCAAGGGCATCTTGCTGGAGCATCCCCAGCAGATCAGCGCCCAGGCGCAGCAGATCTATGCCCAGGCGGTGGCGACCCAGACCATGCCGCTGGGCAACCAGACCGGCATGACCCCCGCAGAGCGCCAGCTTCTTGGCCGCTGGATCTCCCAGGGGGCGAAGCTCAACTGATCAGCGGCCGCCGCTCCCCGCCGGCGTGCCCTCGGCACGCAGGATGTCGGTCAAGCTGGCGGTCTTCTTCTCGTCGAGCGTAAGGTCAAGGCCAGACATCAAATCGACGATGTGATTCCTCATCAACACAGCCGCTTCCTCTTCCGCGTGCTCAGCGATTGCTTTAAAGAGGGCGTCGTGCGCAAGAGAGTCGCACGTGACGTCACGGCGGCGCCAGTACAGCGCGACAATGAGCGACGATTGCGAAAGAAGCTCCGTCAGGATCTTTGCCAGAACGGTTTGTCTCGAGATCTCGGCGATCTTCGAATGGAACTGCGCCGACAGCCGGATGGCGTCGCCCTCATGCCAGCTGTCGGCCGAGCGATGCTCTTCCTCGAGATGATGGCGAAGGTCGTCGATCTCGGCCTCGGTCGCCTGTTCCGCCGCGAGGGCGGCCAATCTTGGCTCGATCAGCGCCCGCGCCTCGAACACCTCGCGCGCTTCCGTTCGCGACGGGCTGGCGACGAAGGCGCCGCGATTGGGCTCCAGAACCAGAAGCCGATCGTGGGCGAGGGCCTGCAAGGCGGCCCGGATGATGGTGCGGCTGACCGCATAGATGGAGGCGAGCTCGTCTTCGGGGAGTTTCGTCCCCGGTGCCAGGCGGTGCGTGACGATCGCGTCGCGCAGGGCCAGGTAAATCGCCGTCCACCGCTGCGCCGGCTTTTCCGGATCCGCCGTCACAGCCGTTTCGCCCTCGCCACCAGCCTCATATCAGCGTCACTGCCCTCGCCATGCGCTGCAGCGCCTCCTGCAACAGGGCGCGCGGGCAGCCGACATTGAGGCGGACAAACCCCTCGCCGCCCGGCCCGTAGACCCGCCCATCATACAAATTGACCGCCGCCTTCTCGACCAAGAACCGCTGAATCCCGCCGACCCTGCCGTCAAGCTCGCGGGCGTCCAACCATACCAGGAAGGACGCATCAGGGGGTACGGGCGTGATGCCCGGCAGGCGATCCCGTGCGAAGTGGCCGACCAGGTCGACATTGCCCTTGATGTAGCCGGTGAGCTGGTCGAGCCACGGCGCGCCGGTGCTGTAGGCAACTTCAAGGGCCAGCCGCCCGAAGAAATTGGCATTGAGCAGGAAGGATGCCTGCATCGCGGCGAACAGCGCCGCGCGCCGCCGCTTGTTCGCGACCGAAACGGTTGCCGACGGCACGCCCGCCAAGTTGAAGGTCTTGGTCGGCGCCGTGCAGATGAAGGACTTGTCGGCCGCGCTCTCGGCGATCGATGCGAAGACGACATGACCCCGGTCGGTCAATCGGATGTCGCAGTGAATATCGTCGGATATCACCAGGATGCCGTGGCGATCGCAGACCTCGTTGATCGCCGTCAGTTCGTCCCGCGTCCACGCCTTGCCCGCGGGATTGTGCGGATTGCACAGCAGAAACGCCCGCGCACCATCGGCGGCGAGGCTTTCGAACCCCTCCAGGTCGAGCTCGTAGCGGGTGCCGTTCAAGATCAGGGGGTTGATCAGGAGGCGCCGGCCGTTGCCCTGGATGACTTCGAAATAGGGAGAATAGACCGGCGACTGCACGATGACCCCGTCGCCCGGCGCGGTGAACGTGCGCAGGATCGCGGCGACGGTGGGCATGATGGCGGGGGCCGGCAGCAGCGTCTCGGTGGCCGGCGACCAGCCGTGGCGGCTTTCGAACCACGCCTTGACGATCTCATAGTGGCGGGGATCGCGGCGCGTATAGCCGTAGATCCCGTGATCGACAGCCTCCCGCAGCCGGGCGATCACGGTCTCAGGCGCGCGGAAATCCATGTCCGCGGTCCACAGCGACAGCAGATTGTCGCCGTCGATGCGCGGCGAGAACTCGTCCCACTGGTTCGCCCACTTGGCCGAGCCGAACTGGCTGCGGTCGTGGACCGTGTCGAAGTCGAACGCCATGAGAAGGCTCCCGAGATGGTCAGGACTTATGTCCGCGCGCCAGGCGCCGTTCCACGGTCTGCGAGTAGCGCGACATGCCGAAGCAGAAGACCCAATAGACGAGTCCGGCAAACAGATACCCCGTCGTGGAGATCGTCGGGCCGGCCCAGTTGGGGTCGACGCGCGCCGCGTCGACGGCCCGCAGGAAATCGGCGATGCCGACGATCGCCACCAGGGTGGTGTCCTTGAACAGGCCGATGAAGGTCGAGACGATGCCGGGCACGACCGCGGCCAGCGCCTGCGGCAGGATGACGTGGCGCATCATGGTGACATACTTGATCCCGAGCGCCTTCGCCCCTTCGTACTGCCCCCTCGGGATCGCCTGCAGGCCGGCGCGGACCACCTCCGCCATATAGGCCGCAGAGAACAGCGCGATGCCGAGGAGCGGGCGCAGCAGCCGGTCCGGCGCGAGCGCCTCGGGCACGAACAAGGGCAGCATGAAGTTGGCCATGAACAGCACCGTGATGAACGGCACGCCGCGCACGACCTCGATATAGAAGACGCACACCGCCTTGACGACCGGCAGGTCGGAAGTGCGGCCCTGCGCCAAGAGGATGCCGATCGGCAAGGACACGACGATGCCGACGACGGACATGAGCAGCGTGATCAGCATGCCGCCCCAGAGCGTCGTGTCGACGACCGGCAGGCCGAGCGGCGCCATGCCACGCAGCAGGACGAAGGCGGCGACCGGAAAGACGCCGAAGAACAGCAGGGCGGCCAGGTTGCGCCGGGGCGCCCGCGTCCAGAGCAGCCAGGCGACCAGGACGGCGCCCATCGCTTCGGTCAGGTCCACGCGCCAGCGCTCGGCGATCGGATAGGCGCCGTACCGGAGGTAATGGAGTTTCGCCGCAACGAACGGCCAACAGGCCCCGCTCCGGCTGGCGCGGCAGGCCTCCCGGCCGCCGGTCCAGACCGCGTCGACGATCGCGAAGCCCACGATCTGCTGGACCAGCCACGCCGCGACCAGGGTGAAGCAGATCGTCAGCGCGCCGGAGACGGGCGTGGAGAAGAGGTTCTTCCGGATCCAGGCCACCGGCCCCGACCGGATGCGCGCCGGCGGCAGCAGCGAGCCGTTAGTGGCGCCCGGACTGAGGGACAGATCGCTCATCGGTTACCTTTGGACGATCGCCAGGCGGCGATTGAAAGTGTTCATCGCCATCGACGTCACCAGCGAGATGGCCAGGTAGACCGACAGCGTGATCGCCATGACCTGCACGGCCGCGCCGGTCTGGTTGAGCACCGATCCCGCGAACACCTGCACCAGGTCGGGATAGCCGACGAAGACGGCGAGCGAGGAATTCTTCGTGAGGTTCAGGTATTGGCTGGTCAGCGGCGGAATGATGATGCGCAGCGCCTGCGGCACCACGACCAGCCGAAGCGTCCGGCCCGGCGTGAGGCCGAGCGACCGGGCGGCCTCGGTCTGGCCGCGCGGCACCGCCTGGATGCCGCCGCGGACGATCTCGGCGATGTAGGAGGCGGTGTAGACCGAGAGTCCGATCAGCAGGGCGGCGAACTCCGGGTAGATCTGGTGCCCGCCCCGGAAATTGAACCCTTTGAGCTCCGGCGCCACGAACGATATCGGCGAGCCAGCGGCCAGGAAGACCAGCGACGGCAGCCCGACCAGGGCACAGAGGCACAGGCCGAGCACGGGCAGCTGCTGGCCGGTGCGCCGTTGCAGGCCGTGTGCGTAAAGGCGGATGCCCACGCACAGGACGATGGCCGCCAGGATGGCCCACCCCACCGCCTCGGCGCCGGGATGAAACGCCATGGTCGGCACGACGATGCCGCGGTTGTTGAGGTAGATGCCGCCGGGGATCGCAATCGACGCCTTCGGCGCCGGCAACGGCTTCAGGACAGTATTGTACCAGAACAGCAGCTGCAGCAGCAGCGGCACGTTGCGGATGATCTCCACATAGGCGTTCGCGGACTTGGCCACGATCCAGTTCTGCGACAGCCGCGCAATGCCGACCATGAAGCCGATCACGGTGGCCAGCGCGATGCCAAGCGCGCTCACGAACAGCGTGTTGATCACGCCGACCCAGAACGCATGGCCGTAGGTGGACAGGGAATCATACGGGATCAGCGACTGATCGATCGAGAACCCGGCGGTCTCGGTCCAGAAATCCAGGGATAGCGGGATGCCGCGCCGCGTCATGTTCGACATGGTCTGGGTGCCGATTGCCACCACGACGGCAACCAGGCCGCCGGCAAGCAGGACCTGATAGAGGATGGCGCGGACTTTGACGTCGTGGAGGGACAGACTCCCGCGCGGCGGCGCGGCAGGCAGCGGGTTTGCCATGGATCGAGCCCCGATTGGCATGAGCCGGGATGTGCAAGAGATGGAATCGTCGTGAATCCCCCTCCTCCCGACCTCCTCCCACAAGGGCCAGAAAAATGGGCGGAGGAGGGGCGAAGCTGCAGTGACAAAGCTCCTCCTCCCCTTGTGGGAGGAGGCTGGGAGATGGGGGACTCCCGCCGGTCCGAGGCTTTCTCAACCTCATCCCACTCTAGCGGATGGGTGGAGCGTATTCGAGGCCGCCATTGCTCCAGAGCGCATTGATGCCGCGCGCGATCTTGAGCGGCGAGTCCTTGCCGATCGAACGATCGAAGACTTCCCCATAATTACCCACCTGCGCGATGACCAGCTGGGTCCAGTTATTGCCGAGCCCAAGATCCTTGCCGATGCTGCCCTCGAGGCCGAGCAGGCGCCGGATGTTGGGATTCTCCGACGACTTCATCTTGTCGAGGTTCTTGGAGGTAACGCCCAATTCCTCGGCCGTCAGCATCACGTCGAGCGTCCATTTCGCGATGTTGAACCACTGGTCGTCGCCCTGGCGCACCGCCGGGCCGAGCGGCTCTTTGGAAATGATCTCGGGAAGGACGATGTTGTCGTCCGGGTTGGCCATGCGCAGCCGCGCGGCATTGAGGCTCGACGTGTCCGCGGAGTAGACGTCGCAGCGGCCTTCTTCATAGGCCTTGATGACGGCGTCCTCGTCGGCGAAGCCGACCGCCTTGTACTGCATGGCATGCGCGCGGAAGTAATCGGCGATGTTCAATTCGGTCGTCGTGCCCTGGGACACGCAGATCGACGCCCCGTCGAGCTCCTTGGCCGCCTTGATGTTCGCGGCCTTGCGGACCATGAAGCCCTGGCCGTCATAGAAATAGATGCCCGCAAACAGGATGCCGAGCGCGGTGTCGCGCGACGACGTCCAGGTCGCGTTGTGCGCCAGCACGTCGATCTCGCCCGACTGCAGGGCGACGAACCGGTCCTTGGCGTTCAGCGGAATGAATTTGACCTTCGATGCATCGCCCAGCACCGCGGCGGCGACCGCGCGGCAATAATCGACCACGAACCCGGTCCATTGGCCGTTGTCGTCCGGAATGCTGAAGCCGGCGGTCGCCGGGTTGGTGCCGCACCTCAGGACCCCGTTTTTCTTGACCGTGTCGATGGTCGAGGCCGAGGCCGAGGCGGCCCCGAGGGCCAAGGTCATCCCGATGACGCCCGCCAGCAGCTTTCGCATGCGCTTCCTCCCGATTGCTTATGTCCGGATCGCGCGCCGCGATCCGGTCCGGAAAGGAAGGCGCAAGACGGCCGGCCTGTCAAGGATTGTGTACAATCTCCTGATTGTGCGTATTCACTCCAGCATCGATACCGTATACGATACCGGCGCCAACGGGCTGCAGAAGCCGGAGTCACGCGTGACCAAGCCAGCACTCCTGTTCGATCGCCTGCGGGTGAAGCGCAAACGGTCAGCTGCCCCGATAGGTCGTGTAGCCGAATGGCGACACCAGCAGCGGCACATGGTAATGGGCCGAGGCGTCGGCGATGCGGAAGCGCACCGGCACCACGTCGAGAAAGCTCGCCTCCACACCCATTCGCCTGAAATACTCGCCGACATGGAAGCTGAGCTCATACTCCCCGGCGACCAGGGCGTCGCCCGCCAGCGCCGCGCCGTCCAGGCGGCCGTCGTCATTGGTCACGAACCGGCCGAGCGGCGTGCCGTCGCCGCGGGCCAGCGCCACGGTGAGGCCGGCGGCCGGCCGGCCATGGGCGGTGTCGAGGACGTGGGTGGTCAGGCGGCCCATGGGCAGATCTCCGATCGGGACCGCCCGCTTATAGCGCAGGCGGGGCATCCGTGACGCTGCCGGACGATGTCGGCGCCACGGTCATGGCGCGGCTCGCCGCCCTGGCCCATCGGTCAGCGGCGCCGGACCGGCTGACCCGGCTGTACCTGACGTCCGAGCACCGCGCCGCCGCCGACCAGGTCGCCGGCTGGATGGCCGAAGCCGGGATGGCGGTCGGCCTCGATGCCGTCGGCAATGTCGTCGGGCGCTATCCCGGCGACCATCCCGACGCGCCGCTGTTCCTGATGGGCTCGCACATCGACACCGTGCGCGAGGCCGGGGCCTATGACGGCAATCTCGGCGTCGTGGCGGCGATCGCTTGCGTCGACGCGCTGCACCGCGCCGGCCGCCACCTGCCGGTGGCGCTGGAGGTGATCGCGTTCGGCGACGAGGAAGGCATCCGCTTCCCGGGCACCCTGCGCGGCAGCCGCGCCGTCGCCGGCACGCTGCCGCCCGACGCCCTGGACGCCGTCGACGAGGCCGGGGTCAGCGTCCGCGAGGCGCTGCGCCGCTTCGGCGCCGACCCCGATGCCCTGGACCAGGCGGCGCGCCCGCGCGACCGCGTCCTCGGCTATCTGGAGGTCCATATCGAGCAGGGGCCGGTGCTGGCGGCCGAGGGGCTGGCCCTGGGCGTGGTCACGTCCATCGCCGCCGTGCGCCGCTTCCAGATCCGCATCGGCGGCACCGCCGGCCATGCCGGCACCGTGCCCATGGCGCTGCGCCGCGACGCCCTGGCCGCGGCCGCGGAGCTGGTGCTGGCGGTCGAGCGCCGCTGCCGCCGCGACGAGACGCTGGTCGGCACCGTCGGCCGGCTGGCCGTGACCCCCGGTGCCGTCAACACCATTCCCGGCGCCGTCGAGATGAGTCTGGACCTGCGCGCCGGCACGCCCGCGCTGCGCGACCGCGCCATCGCCGACCTGGAGGCCGAGTTCCAGGCCGTCGCCGCGGCGCGGGGGATCGCGCTCGACCTGACCGAGGTCCACCGCCACGACGGCTGCCAGTGCGCGCCCTGGCTGATGGACCGGCTGGACCAGGCAATCCGGCGGGCTGGCCTGAGCGTCCGCCGGCTGCCCAGCGGCGCCGGCCACGACGCCATGGCGATCGCCGACCTTACCGATGTCGCCATGCTGTTCGTGCGCTGCGGCCAAGGCATCAGCCACAACCCGGCCGAGACCATGAGCACCGCCGACGCCGAGGCGGCGGTGCGCGTGACCTTCGACTTCCTGACTGCCCTTCCGAGGAGCCGCGATGCCTGACCCGACGGCGCTTGAAGCCTTCATCGACGCCCAGCAGGACGCGCAAGTGGCGTTCCTGCGCCGGCTGGTGCAGACCCCGACCGACAATCCGCCGGGCGACTGCGCCGCCCATGCCGAGGTCGCGGCCGAGCTGCTGGAAGGCCTGGGGCTGACCGTGGAGCGCCATCCGGTGCCGGCCGAGTTGGTGCGCCGGCATGGTATGATCTCGGCGACCAACCTGATCGTCCGCCACCGCTTCGGGCCGGGGCCGGTGATCGCCCTCAACGCCCATGGCGACGTGGTGCCGCCGGGCCAGGGCTGGACCACCGATCCTTATGGCGGCGTGGTCAAGGACGGCCGCATGTACGGCCGCGGCGTCGCCGTGTCGAAGTCGGACTTCGCGACCTATGCCTGGGCGCTGCTGGCGCTGCGGGCCCTGGACCGGCCGCTGGGCGGGACGGTCGAGCTGCATTTCACCTATGACGAGGAGGTCGGCGGCGGCATCGGGCCCGAATGGCTGATCGCCCAGGGCCTGACCAAGCCGGACTACGCGCTGTCGGCCGGCTTCAGCTACGGCGTGGTCACCGCCCACAATGGCTGCCTGCATCTGGAGGTGCGGGTCCACGGCAAGATCGCCCATGCCGCCCTGCCGCACACCGGCGTCGACGCGCTCGAAGCCGCCACGGCGCTGCTGCAGCGCCTGTACGCCTACCGCCAGGCCTTGGCGCAGACCCGGTCGGCCATCGAGGGCATCGACACCCCGACCCTGGTGGTCGGGCTGATCAAGGGCGGGATCAATACCAACGTGGTGCCCGACCTGGTGACGCTCAGGCTCGATCGCCGGATGATCCCCGAGGAGGACGCGGGCCGCGCCGAGGCCGAGCTGCGCCAGGTGATCGAAGCGGCGCTGGCCGACCGGCCCGGCGTGCGCGTCGAGATCGAGCGGGTCCTGCTGGCGACGCCCCTGGCGCCCCGCCCCGGCACCGAGCGCCTGACGGCGCTGCTGCAGACCCACGGCCAGCGGGTGCTGGGCGTGCCGATCCGCGCCCACGGCGTGCCGATCTACACCGATGCCCGCCACTATGCCGCCGTGGCGCCCACCGTGCTGTACGGCGCCGGCCCGCGCACCCTGGAGGAGGCGGGCGGCCACAACGCCGACGAGAACGTGAAGCTGAGCGACCTGACCGCCGCGACCAAGGTGGTGGCGGCGACGCTGCTGGAGCTGCTGGGCGGTTAGCCAGACCCGCCGAAAGACAGCCGGAATGGCCGTCGAGCCATTGGCAATTCTCGATGCGAGAGCGGGATGTGCATGAGCTGGAATCGTCGTGATTCCCCCTCCACCCGACCTCCTCCCACAAGGGGAGGAGGGGCGAAGCTGCAATGACAGAACTCCTCCTCCCCTTGTGGGAGGAGGCTGGGAGAGGGGGGACTCCCTTCGATCCGAAGTTTTCTTCAGAGGGTCAACCTGATCTCGTCCTGCTCTAGCTTTTCGCCGAAAGCTCTGCAGCACAGGTCGTAATTATGTTTAGAAATCTTTTGTCCTTTATTACGAATAACATCTTTTGATCTTTGCTCATCGACTCCGCCGCAAGGCCCAGATCCATCGTGTCTTTGGCCGAGATCGTATCGGCCCAGCGACGCGCCATGCAGTCGCAGAGCCGCGCTTTCAGCGCCGGCGAGAATGCCTTGTTGTCGGTTGCGACGCACTGGTCCGCGATCACCTTTACGCCCGCATCCGGAATCCGATTTTGGGCGGGAATGCCGGCCGGGGTGGGTTCGGCGCAAGCGGCCAACGCCACGACCAGCGCGAGGCTGCAACACCGTCGAATTGGAGACATTTTTGCCTCGATCTCAGTTTCTCCCACCATAGCAGCCCGCGGCTGCCACTTCTCCGGGAATCGTGCCGTCCGCCAGTGCCGCCCTCCTTGCCCGTACAAACAACTCCAAAAACCGACAGCGGCCTGGACGCGCCGGCTTGGCTATGCTCGCGGGCGCCTATCCCGGAGGCCCCGACGCCGATGCTTGCGGCCAAACGCATCTTCCTGATCGACGACGACGCCGAGCTCGCCGACATGATCCGCGAGTACCTGGAGCCCGAGGGCTTCGCGGTCACGGTCGCCCATGACGGCCGAGGCCTGGCCGCGGGCGGCGGCGACGCCGACCTGATCGTCCTGGACGTCATGCTGCCCGGGCTGTCGGGCTTCGAGGTGCTGAAGCAGCTGCGCCAGCGCTCGGCCGTGCCGGTGATCCTGCTGACCGCGCGCGACAGCGACACCGACCGCGTGGTCGGCCTGGAGATCGGCGCCGACGACTATGTGCCGAAACCGTTCAACCCGCGCGAGCTGGTCGCCCGCATCCGCGCCGTGCTGCGCCGCACCGGCGCCGCCGGGGCGGCCGCGGGCGAGGTCGCGGTCGGCGACATCAGGCTCAACCCGGCGGCGCGCGTGGCCCGGTGCGGCGAGCGGCTCCTGGACCTGACCACGGCCGAGTTCAATCTGCTGGACCATCTGCTGCGCCGGGCCGGCCAGGTGGTCGGCCGCGACGAGCTGTCGGCGGTGGCCTTCGGCCGCCCGCAGCCGGCCGGCGTCGACCGCAATGTCGACACGCTGGTAAGCAAGCTCCGGCGCAAGCTGGGCGGCGATGCCGACACCCGGATCAAGACCATCCGCAATGCCGGCTACCTGTTCGCAGTGACCCCGCCGGCGCGACCGGGAGATGCCGATGCTGCGCACGCTGTTCGGTAGGATCTTCCTGTGGTCGACCGTCGCCCAGCTGGTCACGCTGGGCAGCGCCCTGGCGCTGACCGCCCTGTACCTGCCGGAGCCGGAAGCGGCGATCGACAACGCCTATGCGCTCTATGCCGACACGGCGGTGGCGCTCTATGAGAAGTTCGGCCCCGCGGCGCTGGATGCCTTCCTCGCCCGCACCGGCGAGGACACGCTGCTGCAGCTTCATTTCGCCAGCCACCGGCCGGACGGCCGCTGCGAACCCGGCACGGTCGAGCGCGACGGCGGCGCCACGGCGACCATCGCCGCCAAGGGCATGGACGGGGACTACTGCCTGACCGTCCACGCCAAGGCCGGCGCCCTGCCCGAATCGCCGGCCGCGTACCGCGAACGGCTGCAGATCATCCTGCTGTTCGAGCTGTTGGGCTGCGCCGGCGGCAGCTACCTGGTGGCGCGCTACCTGTCGCGCCCGATCGCGCTGCTGCGCCAGGCGGCGGCCCGGCTGGCCCGCGGCGACCTGACCGCGCGGGTCGGCCGGCGCTATTCCCGGCGCCGCGACGAGGCCGCCGACCTGGTCCGCGAGTTCGATCATATGGCCGAGCGCATCGCCGCCCTGGTCGAGGCCCAGCGCCGGCTGATCGGCGACATCAGCCATGAGATCAAGTCGCCCCTGGCTCGCCTCAGCGTTGCGCTGGGCCTGGCCGAGCGCGCCGCCGGCGCCCATGCGCCCCGCCAGTTCGAGCGCATGCAGCGCGAGATCGAGTCGATCGCGCAGCTCTCGCGCGAGCTCCTGACCTTGGCGAGCCTGGACGCCGATGCCCGGCGTGCCGATCCCGAGCCCGTCGACCTGGCGGCCATGGTCGACGCCGTCGTCGCCGACGCGCGCTTCGAATCGGCCAGCCGCGCCGGCGACCTGCGCGTGCATCGGCCAGCCGAGCCTGTTCTGGTCATGGGCGACCCCGACCTCTTGCGCCGCGCCGTCGAGAACGTGCTGCGCAACGCGATCTTCTACACCCCGGACGGGACGCCGGTGGACGTGCAGCTGGCCCGGCGCGGCGACGGCTGGGCGCTGATCGAGGTCAGCGACGGCGGCCCGGGCGTGCCCGAGACCGCGATCGCCCGGCTGTTCGAGCCGTTCTACCGGGTCGACGAGGCGCGGGGGCGCCAGACCGGCGGCAGCGGCATCGGCCTGGCCATCTGCCAGCGCGCCGTGCGGCTGCATCACGGCTTCGTGCGGGCACGCAACGCCGTGCCGCACGGGCTGGTGGTCGAGATCGGCCTGCCGCTGGGTCAGGCGGCGCCGGCATGACCCGGGCGTCGCCCCGAATCTCCTGTCGCCTGGGCCAGGCCGCCGGCGCCGCGCTGCTGCTGGCCGGCGCCGCCGCCACCCCGGCCCTGGGCTTCACCCAGCAGCCGGGGGCGTCGCCGCCCGACGGCGCGGCGACGATCCGCTACAGCTATTCGAGCACGCTGTTCAATGTCACGGTGCGCAAGAGCGGCAGCCCGCCGCCCGCCCCGCAGCCGGCCCCGGACCTCCAGGCCCGCCATGGCGGCCTGCGCGGCTGGCTGGACGACGTCACGGACGCCCTGTTCGGCCGTTAGTCTCCAGCCTTCTCCACACAACTCCATAGACGCCTTGGGCAGGATGGCGGGGCCTTGGAGGCCTGTGAGGAGAGATCGCATGATCGACGCCGCCCTTCGCCAACGCGGACCTGCTGTTGGCCCGGTTGCGGCGCTGCCGCCGCGCTGGGTCCGGCTGGCCTTCACGATTCGGCGCGATGGCGTCGAGATCGGGCAGGAGCGCGTCGACATCGAGCGCGCGGGCGACCTGGAGCTGGTGCGATCGCAGACCGACGCCGTGGTGCGCCTGGGCCCCGTCACGGTCTATCGGTTTCGGCACATCGCGACCGAAACCTGGCGCGACGGGCGGCTCGAAGGACTGCAGGCTCGTACCGAGGACAACAGCGTCCGCCATCACCTGTCGATCGCGCGCGCCGGCCGCCGCCTGATCATCGCCGCCGATGGCCGGCGCCGCGACGCGCCGCTCGGGACCCTGCCCGCCAGCCTGTGGACCGTCCGCGGCGTCCGCCAGCCGCAGCTGCTCAGCACCCGCGACGGCCGGCTGCTGCCGGTGGCGACCGAGCGGCATGTCGGGGTCAACGTCCCCGGCCTGGGCTGGCTGGAAGGCGTGCGGCTGACCCTGGACGGCGGGATCGCGCGCGAGCTCTGGTACGACGACGCTGGGCTGCTGCGCCGCCTGCGCTTCCGGGCGCGCGACGGCTCCGACATCATCTACGACCCCATGGCCTAGGATTCGGATGGCGGCTGCGGCATGCTCTCGGCATGATCCGCCGCCGCGAAGTCCTGGCCGGCCTGGCCGCGACCGTCGCGATCCCGGTCCGCGCCGCCACCCTCGTCACCGACGTCGACGTCGTGATCGTCGGCGCCGGCATAGCCGGTCTGACCGCCGCCAAGGCGCTGGTTGCCCAGGGCCTCAAGGTGACCGTGCTCGAGGCCCGCGACCGCGTCGGCGGCCGCGCTTGGGCCGATACCAGCAATTTCGGCCGGCCGATCGACCTCGGCTGCAGCTGGCTGCACGACAGCGACGAGAACCCGCTGGTCCCGGTGATCAAAGGCCTGGGTTACGAGCTCGCCGCCGATCCGCAGAATGACGTCGTCGCCGTCGACGGCCGTGTCGGCCGCGGCGCCGACAGCAAGGCCTTCGAGAGCGCCTTCGACCGCGCAACGCGCCTCTTGGACAAGGCCGCCAAGCATGGCGACGTGCCGGCGGCATCGGTGCTGAAGCCGGCGACGCCGATCGAGCGGTTGGCCTTCGGCATGGCCGGCCCATTCGAGGCCGGCGTCGAGCTCGACCAGATGTCGGCGGCCGATCAAAGCCGCCAGCCCGAGAGCGAGCATCAGGTCCTGCTGCCGGAAAGCCTGGGCAGCGCCGTGGCCCGCTTCGGCCAAGGCCTGCCGGTGCGGCTGTCGAGCCCGGTTTCCCTGCTGCGCTGGCAGGGCGCGGGCGTCTCGGCGGAGGGCTCGTCCTTCGGACGGGTGACGGCGCAGGTCGCGGTCGTGACCGTGCCCATGGGCGTGCTGGCCGCCGGCGGCCTGCGCTTCGACCCGCCGCTGCCGGCCCGTCAGCAGGCGGCGATCGCCGGCCTGCCCATGGGCCTCCTGAACAAGGTCATCCTGCAGTTCGCCGACGACCCGTTCGACGCCGATCCCATGGACGACCTTTACGGGATCCGGCGCGACGGCGGGCTGTTCTACGTCAAGCAGCGGCTGTTCGGGAGCAATGTCGCCATGGCGTTCCTCGGCGGCCGCCTGGCCCGCGACCTCGAGGCCCGCGGCGACGATGCCGCGGTTCGGTACGTGGTCGACGCGCTGGTCGAGGTCTATGGCGGCGACGTCCGCGACCAGCTCCGTCGCAGCCGGGTGACGCGGTGGGGTTCGGACCCCTATGCCCGGGGCAGCTACTCGGCGGCGCTGCCCGGTCATGCCGATGCCCGCGCCGTGCTCAACGAGCCGGTCGAATTCCGCCTGTTCTTCGCCGGCGAGGCGTTGGACCGGACCTGGGCGACCCAGTTGGCCGGCGCCCATATGTCCGGGCTGCGGGCGGCGCAATCCGTGCAGGCGGTGCTGAGGGGATAGCCGTCAGCCCCGCGCCGCGGCCGCGAAGCGGCCCGGGGTGATCCCGAATGCGCCCTTGAAGCGCTTGGTCAGGTGACTCTGCTCTGGTCGGCAAAGCCGACGGCGGCCGCGACGTCGGCCGGCGGCTCGCCCCGGGCCAGGCGCCGCCGCGCGTCGGCCAGCCGGCGCTGCAGCCGGTAGGCATGAGGCGGCAGGCCGAAGGCGCGCTGGAACTGCCGGCTGGCGTGGAACCGGCTGAGGCCCATGGCAGCGGCCAGCTCCGCCCCGGAGATGTCGCGCTCGAGCTCGGAGTCGAGGAGCGCTTGCGCTCGCGTCAGGCATGCCGGGCCGGCAGTTGCCACCGGTGACGGCGCCGCCGCGCCGGGCTGGCGGCGGTGCAGCCCCAGCAGGACCGTCGCCAGCAGCGGCTCGCGCACCAGCGCCGGGGCGCCGCCGATCCACGCCTGGTGCAGTCGGATCACGGCGGCGGCCAGGGCCGGATCGGGGACCAACGGGTCCGGCAGGAACGGCGCCGGCGTCGGTCGGCCGAACATGTCCTCCAGGGCCCGGGCGACCAGGCCGGGCGCCAGGTAGAGCATGCGGTAGGTGAAGCCGTCGGGTGCCCCGGCATGGCCGTCATGGGCCTCGCCGTCATGCAGCGCCATCACCGTCCCGGCGGTGCTGGCGCACAGCGCGCCGCGGTAATGGAAGCTCTGGACGCCGCGCTCGGTCACGCCGATGGCGTACTGCTCATGGGCATGCCGCTCATAGCGATGGCGTCGGTAATGGGCGTGCAGCAGCTCGACGCCCTCGGGCCGGGCAGCGTACTCGCTCCACTCGTCGCGTCCGGTGCGTGCCATCGTCCCTCGACCGCACGGCGGTACAATCCGCCCCGCCGGGCCGATCCTACCATGGCGGCATGACCGAGATCCGCTTCGACACCAAGATCGTCGTCATCCTGCGCGACGATCTTCCCATTTGGCAGAAGCTCAATGTCGCCGCCTTCACCGTCAGCGGCGTCGCCAACGACCCCGAAGTCATCGGCGAGCCCTACCAGGACGGCTCCGGCAACCGCTATCTGCCGATGTTCCGCCAGCCGGTGCTGGTGTTCGCCGCCGCCGGCGACCGCTTGCGCCAGGCCTATGACCGGGCGATGGCGCTGGATGTCCGCCTGTCGATCTTCACGGCCGACCTGTTCCGCACCGGCAATGACCGCGACAACCGCGCCGCCGTGCACGCCGTCGCCGCCGCCGACCTCGACCTGGTGGGCCTGGCCTTCCGCGACAGCCGCAAGGTTGCCGACAAGGTCACCAAGGGCCTGGCGCTGCATCCCTAGTTCAGGAAAATCCCCCCGAACAGCCAGCGGCTGCGGTCGTCGCGGCCGACCATCGGCGTCACCACCAGTTCGGGCGTCGGCCGCTCGTAGGACGGCTGGTGGCCGCTATAGTCGGCCCGGAACACGCGCGGGCCGGTGGTCGCGAGCGCGGCCCGGCACCAGCGCGCGACCACGACGCGCGCGCTCCGGTCCAGGCGGCCCAACAGGCGCCGGCCGGTCAGGTCGACCTCGGCATGAACGGTGAGCCCGGTGCCCATGACCCGCACGATCCAGTCATGCCCCTCGGCGGGCTCCAGGATGAACAGGTTCGCCAGGAGCGGCCCGATCCGGGCGGGATCGATCGCGGCCCGGGTCGGCAACCCGCCCGATGCGCTGCATTCGGCGCAATAGGCCAGGAAGGCCCGCGTGCCGGGCAGCGCCGCCCTGTCCGCGGGCCGGATGCGGTCCAGGAAGGGCAGCACCGGGCGCGGCACCTCGACGAAATTGCCCCCGGCACCCTCGCGGCCGCGCTCGGCCAAGCGAAGCACGGCGCCGAGGCGCGCTTGCGACCAGGGCTTGATCAGGAACGCCAGCGGGTCGAGCTCCGACGCGCGGGAGCGGGTCGCCATGTCGTCCTGGCCGGTCAGGAACACCACCTGGGCGCGGCTGACGCCGTGGATGCGCTGCGCCAGGTCGAGGCCGTTGGCCGTGGACCGCAGGTTTATGTCGACGAACACCAGGTCGGGATCGCCGTCGCAAATCAGCCGATAGCCGTCCTCGGCGGTGGCGGCGACGCCGACCACCTGATGGCCCATGCGGCTCAGGATCTGGCCGATGTCCTGGGCGACCAGGAACTCGTCCTCGACGATGGCGATGCGCCGTGGGCGAGACCCGGCCGCCTGACGGTCGCCGCGGATGTCGGTCACGAGGCGATCTTCGCGGCCTGGGGCGGCAACAGGGCCTGGACCGCATCTGCCAACGCGCCGAGGTCGACCGGCTTGCTGAAGGCGCGGTCGGCGCCGAAGCTCGTCGAGAACTTGAGATAACGGTCGGACGACGACATCGCGATGATCGGCAGGCCGGGACGGATCCGCCGCAGCTGGATGATCATCTCGATGCCCTCGGTGTTGGGCATGATGATGTCGGTGATCACCAGGTCGACCGGCGTCGTGGCGACGGTTTCCAGAACCCGCGAGCCATCGCGGTGAACCACCGCGGTGTGGCCCTGCCGCCGAAGCAGCGCCTCGACGACGCTGCACACCACTTCGTCGTCGTCGACGATCAGGACCGTAGCCATCCCGGACACCCCCCGACGCAGTGCCGGCTCCCATCCCTGTTGGACAGGCAGGATAGGATGGGCCGGGTCGGGCCGGACTCAGGAAGGCTGTCTAGATCAGTTATCGTCGATAATTGTGATTGTGACGGCCGCCACGCTAGCCGGCCCGCGCCTCGAGGCCGGAAGTCCCTGCGGTGGCGCGGCGGCGGTTGCGCACCATGCGGTCGTGCAGGCGCTCGACCCGGACGCTGGCCGTGCGCACGAACAGGAAGGGCAGCAGGGCATGGACCGCGCAGGCGAAGCCCGCGATCAGCAACTCGCGCGCGAACCAGCCGGCCGTGGCCATATGCTCGCCATAGGTCTCGCCGACCGACTCCGGATGCTCGGTGAACAGGCTCTTCATGGCCGGGCGCTCCCGCTGGATGCTGCAGTGATGGCAGTCTAGCCGGGAGGGACTGGAAAGAGTTACCAAAGGCATCTACGAATCACCTCGAACGTCGAATTTCCTTCTAAAAGGCAGCCCCGTTGGACAGCATCGATCGCAAGATCCTTACCATCCTGCAGCAGGACGCCACCCTGCCCGTGGCCGAGATCGCCCAGCGCGTCGGGTTGTCGCCGACCCCCTGCTGGCGCCGGATCCAGCTGCTGGAGAAGGCCGGGGTGATCCGGCATCGGGTGGCGCTGCTCGATCGCAAGGCCCTCAATCTGGGCGTGACCGTGTTCGTCGCTGTCAAGACCAACCAGCACAACAGTGCCTGGCTCGCAAAATTCGCAGCCGCCGTGACCGACATCCACGAAGTGGTCGAGTTCTATCGGATGAGCGGCGACATCGACTACCTGCTGCGCGTGGTGGTGCCGGACATCGCCGCCTACGACGCCGTCTACAAGCGGCTGATCCAGGCGGCCGAGCTGTTCGACGTCAGCTCCAGCTTCGCCATGGAGGAGATCAAGTACACCACGGCCCTGCCGCTCGATTATGTCGAGACCGAGTGAGCGGGCAAATCCTGACCGAGTGGACAATCCTGCGCCGCCGACCTAGCGTTTTCCGCTGACCAGGACGACGGAGAGCGACGGGGTGGGCGACGTCATCCGCTACCTGACGCCGGACGGCGTGCACGAAATCGCCGGGCTGGACCCGATGACCACCGTGCTCGACTATTTGCGCGACCATCGGCGCCGCTGCGGCACCAAGGAAGGCTGCAACGAAGGCGATTGCGGCGCCTGCACCGTGGTCCTGGGCGAGGCCGAGGGCGATCGGCTGCGCTGGCGCGCGGTCAATGCCTGCATCCAGTTCATCCCGGCGCTCGACGGCAAGCTGCTGCTGACCGTCGAGGACCTGGCCGAGGGCGAGCGCCTGCACCCGGTGCAGCAGGCCCTGGTCGACGCCCACGGCTCGCAGTGCGGCTTCTGCACGCCCGGCTTCGTGATGTCGCTGTTCGCCCTGTTCCAGGCCGGCGGCACGCCCGACCGCGCCGCCATCGACGAGGCGCTGGCCGGCAACCTGTGCCGCTGCACCGGCTATCGGCCGATCGTGGCGGCGGCGCGG
>CAZEFK010000119.1:0-23124 GCA_964511405.1 uncultured Comamonadaceae bacterium
CGCCCAGACCCGGACGCTGCTGATGGAGGATTTCGTCGGCATGGGGGCGGTCGACGACATCTCCGCCGTGTAGGTCACCCACCTCATGGACGAGTCCGTGCGGCTCGCCGACCGCGTCGTGGTGCTGTCGCGCCGGCCCGGCCGCATCCGCGCCATCGTACCGGTCGCGATCCCCCGCCCCGACCGCGGCCGGCCCGAGCATACCGTGGCGCTGGCGGACCTGCACGACCGGTTGTGGGCGCTGATCCGCGACGAGGCCCTGGTCGCCGAGCGCGAGATCGTCCATGCCTGACGGCCCCGACCACCCGAACGGCATCGCCCACCCGGTCCGCTTCCGCGGCGGCGGATTCGCGCCGCGGCCGCGGAAGCGGCTGGCGGTGGCCGGGATCGCCGGGCTGATCGCGCTGTGGCAGCTGGCCGGGACGGCCGGGCTGATCAGCCCCGTGTTCCTGCCGACGCCGCTGGCCGTGGCGCGCGCCCTGGCCGAGCTGTGGCAGAGCGGCACCGCCTGGACCCATGTTTCGGCTTCGCTGGGCCGGATCGCCGGCGGCTGGGCCATCGGCACCGCCGCCGGGCTGGCGGTGGGGCTGGCCATGGGCGTGCTGAGCGCCGTGCGCGCGGCCGGGCTGCCGCTGGTCTCGGCGCTGTTCCCGATCCCCAAGATCGCGCTGTTGCCGCTGTTGATCCTGTGGTTCGGCATCGGCGAGCCGTCGAAGCTGGCGACGATCGCCGCCGGCGTGTTCTTCCCCACGGTCGTCAGCACCTTCTCCAGCGTCGACGCCGTGCCGAAGAGCCTGATCGCCATGGCCCAGAGCTTCAACCTGCCGGCGCCGGCGATCCTGTGGAAGGTGATCCTGCCCGGCGCCCTGCCAGGCATCCTGGCCGGCTTCCGGATCTCGGCCTCGATCGCGCTGATGCTGGTGGTCTCGGCCGAGATGATCGGCGCCCGCTACGGCATCGGCGCCTTCATGCTGCAAGCCGGCAACCTGATGCAAACCGACCGCCTGCTGGCCGGCGTGGTCATGCTGTCGGCACTGGGCCTGGCCATCGCCGGCGTGCTGGGCCGGCTGGAGGCGTGGCTGCTGCGCTGGCGCTAACCAAATCAGCGCGCAAACATCGGCGGCTCCAGCGCCGTCCGGCGGAAACCGGCAGCAGCCAACCGATCGGCGGCGGCCAGGAATGCACTGTGGCGATGGCCGGGCTCGCCCTCGACGACCAGGACAGGCGCCCCGCGGGCCGCGATCATCGGCCAGAGCGGCCCCAGCAGGTCCGGCACGGTGGCCAGCAGCAGGTCGGCCCCGGCCAGCGCCTCGCCCGCTTCGGGCCCGGCGCGGACCGTGACCGCATCGTCGATGCCAAGCCTCCCAACCTCGGCCGCAGCCGCGGCGGCGGCCTCCGGCGGGCGCAGCAGGTCGACCGTGAACCGCACCAGGTCGGCGGCGTCGCTGGCGATCGCCAGCGGCACCGCCGGCAACGCCGCGATGCGCAGCCGCTCGTGGTCGGCATGCAGGGCCTGCAGCGCCTCGTAGACGGCGATCCGGTGGAACAGGGTCGCGGCCGCCGGCGCGGCCAAGCCGCAGCGCGGCTCGCGGGCGAGGTCGAACGCCGGCTCGACCCGGTCGCGCTCGACCAGGTCGTAGAACTGCCTGACCCGGTGCGCCGGCGCGTGGCGCTCGGCATAGGCGCGGGCGCCTGATGCGCGCCGGGCGGCGGCACCGGGATCCGACAGCCATTGCGCGACCGCCGCCGCCGCACCGTCGGCATCGTCATAGGCCGCGTACTCCCGCTCCGCCTCCAGCAGCAGGTCCAGGCCCGACTGCCGGCTCAGCCGGTCGGTCAGCAGCAGCCCGCCCGCCGCCAGCACCTCGAAGACGCGCAGGTTGAGGTCGCCGTTCAGGCTGCAGTTCAGGCTGACCGCGGCCTCGGCATAGGCCCGGGCGGCGTCGGCCGGCAGCCGCTGCTCGACGTCGAGCGGCAGCCCGGCCTCGGCGATCCGGCGCAGGATCCGGGCGCGGCGGGCGTGGGCCGGGCTGACATGGCCCACGAACACCGCGCGCTGTTTGGGCTGCGCGGCCGGTGGCGCGGCGTGGGTCGACAGGTTGAGCGCCGGCAGCCAGCGCACGCGCGGGAAGCCCGCGGCCGCGAAGAAATGCAGATGGTGGCGGTCGTGGTCGCTGATCAGCAGGTCGAAGCGCTCGACCGACGCATAGTCGATGAGCGTCCGGATCGGCCGCGGCATGTGGTGGGTGTCGCCCAGGATCAGCACCTTGGGGCACGCGACGGCGGCCAGGTTGCGCGGAAAGTTGCGGCCGCCGGCGTCGGCCTTGACCACCACCAGCCGCGGCGGCGCCGGCAGCCGCGGCAGCAGGGCCGCAATGTCCGGATCGACACGGTCGGGCTTGAGCGACAGCAGCCGGCCATCGTGCTCGGCCGTCTCGACGTCGGGGCCGCAGAACAGCTCGTCGGTGGCGAACAGACGGTCGCGGTAGAGCAGCCGCTGGCCCAGGAAGAACAGAAGCGTGGTCACCGGCCGGACCCTGCCATGGGCGGCGGGTCCGGCCAAGCGCGGGCGCGATTGTCGCGTAGATCTGATTGATTTGGTCCCGGCGCCCCGGATCTGGCAATCTGCCTACCGGGATCTGCAGCCCGGCGGAGGCCTGCGCGCATGACCACCAGCATTTTGATCGACGCCCCAGTGCGGCGCCGGCCACGGTTCTCGCCGGCGCTCCTGTTGCGGCGCCTGGCGCTACGGCTGTTCGGCAACGCCAAGTGGATCGCCTGGCTGCTGATGATCGGGCTGGTGGTGCTGCGGATGCTGGATCCGATACCGGTCCAACTCTTGCGCCTGAAACTGGTCGACACGTTCCAGCAGATCGCGCCGCGCGAGCAGGGCGACTACCAGGTGATGGTCGCCGACATCGACGAGGCGAGCCTGCGCCAGATCGGGCAATGGCCATGGCCGCGTCCGCTCCTCGGCACCGTGGTCGATCGCCTGATGCAGGCCGGCGCCGTCGTGGTCGGCTTCGATGTGTTTTTCTCTGAGCCGGACCGCCTCTCGCCCCCTCGGTTCGCCGCCGCCAATCCGAACTTGGATCCCGCGGTACGCAAGGCCCTGGAGGCCGCTCCCGACACTGATCAGGAATTCGCCCAGGTCATCCACGAGTACCATGCGGTGCTGGGCCAGTCGGGCGGCCAGATCGGCGATGATCACGGCGCTCCCCCGGGCAAACCGGCGCTTGCCTGGATCAACGCCGACCCAAGGCCGTATCTGATCCGGTTCGCGACGATCGTGGGCAACACGCCGGTGCTGGAAAATGCTGCGGTCGGGCGCGGCATGACGGCCACCAGCCCCGATCCGGACGGCGTGATCCGCCGCATCCCGGCAGTGGTCGCGGTGGGCGATGGCGTCTATCCGACCCTGGCCATCGAGATGCTCCGGGTCGCGTTCGGCTCGACCACGCTGATCGTGAAGAGCGACCCCGAGGTCGCCGACACGCCGGGTGTGCGGTTCATCGGCATGCAGTTCCCCGACAAACCGAAAATCGTGATCCCGACCGATGCGCAAGGCCGGTTGCTGCCGCACTTCGCCAAGTACAGCCCTGGACGATACATCTCGATGGTGGACGTCGCGGGCTCGGGCTACGACCCCGAGAAGCTGAAGGCAAAAGTCGAAGGCAAGCTGGTGTTTGTCGGCACCTCGGCTTCGGGCTTGCGCGATATCCGCGCGACGCCGGTCGATGCTGCCGAGCCCGGGGTCGAAATCAACGCCCAACTGATCGAAAGCATCCTGTCGGACAGCCTGCTGAGCCAGCCCGACTGGGCCCCGGGCCTGGAAGTGGTCCTGACCTTTCTCGCCTGCCTGTTAATGATCATCGGCGTCGGCGGTGCCCGCGGGACGCTGGTTCTGGGCGCATTCGTTGCCGCCGGCCTGCTCGGCGCGTCCTGGTACTATTTCAGTCGCGAAAACCTGCTGTTCGACGCCGCCTATCCGGCTTTGGCCGCCTTTCTGGTCTACGTGGCCGTGACGTTCCTGAACTATGTCCGCGAGGAATCGCAGAAGAAGGAGATCCAGTCGGCCTTCGGCCAGTATCTGTCGCCCGAGCTGGTGGCCAAGCTTGCCGAGAATCCCGAGCAGCTGAAGCTGGGCGGCGAGATGCGCGACATGACCATCTTTTTCTCGGACGTGCGCGGCTTCAGCACCTTCTCGGAGATGTTCGACGCGCAAGGCCTGACCATGTTCATGAACCGCTACCTGACGCCGATGACCGAGATCGCGCAGAAGCACCGGGCCTATATCGACAAATATATCGGTGACGCGATCATGGCGTTTTGGAACGCGCCGCTGGACGATCCCCAGCATGCCCGCATGGCCTGCCTGACGGTGCTGCGCATGCGCGAGCGGATGGCGAGCCTGCAGGAGGAGCTGAACCCGATCCTGAAGGAGGCCGCCGACGCCCGCGCCCGCGCGCTCGGCCGGCCGGTGCCGGTCCCGAAGCTGGCGATCGGCATGGGCGTCAACACCGGCGAATGCGTGGTCGGCAACATGGGCTCGCACCAGAAAACCAACTATTCGGTGCTGGGCGACACCGTGAACTTGGCCTCGCGCCTGGAGGGCCAGTCGAAGCCCTACCATTTGGACAACATCATCGGCGAGGCCACCATGGCGCTGGCGCCGGAGTTCGCGGCGCTGGAGATCGACCTGCTGCAGGTCAAGGGCAAGACCGAGCCGGTGCGCGTGTTCACCCTGGTGGGCGACGAGGCGGTGGCGGCCACGCCTGGTTTCGCCGAGCTGAAGGCCATCCACGACCGCATGCTCGCCGCCTACCGTCACCAGGACTGGGCGACCGTGGAAGCGCTGTTCCCGGCCTGCCGCGACGCAGCCGGGCCGTTCGGAATCAAGGCCTTGTACGACACCTATCAGGAGCGCATGGCCGAGATGCAGGCCGATCCGCCCGGCCCGGACTGGGACGGCGTGTATGTCGCCAAGACCAAGTAGCTATCGGAGGTCGACCGGCCGCGAAAGCTGGTAGCGGGCACCGATCCAGGACTCGACGACGAGTGTCGCGATCGCCGGCCATGGCGGCGCCTGGGCCGCCGGCACCCGCACCGAGCTGCGCAGCGTCGCGCGCCCGGTGCCCTGCCCATGGGCGAGGACGGTGCCGGCGGCATCGGTCACGGTCAGCTCCAGCCGCCGCGGATTGGCGCCGCAACCGGCGCCGCAATCGAGGGCAGCGGCCACCACCACCCGCCGGACTGCGGGATCGGGTGAGGCGGCCGGCACGGCCCCGATCGCCGCCCGCCAAGGTCCCATGATCCCGGCCGGCACCAGCGGGCCCAAGTCGGGACGGTCGGCGGCCCGCACCTCCACTGCCGTTTGCCACGCTGCCAGGGCCAGCACGCAGCCCGCCCCCGCCATGATCGGGGCGTGCCCGGGCTGGCGTCGTAGCGCGAGATAGCCGCCGCTGGCCGCCAACGCGAGCAGGCCCAGCCCGCCCACGCACCACGCCGCCCGGCTCGCGATCCCCCCGAAGCTGCCGAAATGCACGGGCTCCACGGTCGCTGTCCAGCGCTGGAACAAGGTGCCGTCGCTCGGCCGGCGCACCGACAGGACGTGGCCGTCGAAGGGATCGAGCAGCACCCGGGTCGCCCGATCGCGGACCAGCCAGGCATCGCCCTGGCCGATCGCCGTCAGCGGCTGATCGACGCCGGCCGGCAGCTCCAGAGCGCGGACCTGAAAGCCGGGCAACGCCGCCTCGGCGATCCGGACCAGCCGATCGAGCGGCAGCCACCGCGGGGCGTCGCCCAAGGCCGCGACCCGCTCGGCCGTCAGCCGAACATGATCGTCGTCGAAGCGCCGGCCGGCGTCGGTCAGCCTGCGCTCGACGACGTACCAGGCACCGGTGAACCCGGCCAGCAGCGCGATCCATAGCGACCAGGCGCCGGCCATCCGGTGCAGGTCGCCCAGCAGCACGCGGGTGCCCTGGCTCAAGCGCAGCCGCGGCCGGCGCAGGTTGCGCCCGAGGCGCAGGTTGCGCCCGAGGCGCAGGCTGCGCCCGATCCCGGGATGGACGGCCAGGCCGGTGGCGACGAGCCCGAGCACCGCGAACGCCACGGCGCACACGACATACTGGCCCGGGCTTTCCGCCAGAAACAGCCGGCGATGGAGATTGCGCAGCAGCCAGGCGGCGGTCGCCGGCCCGGTCTCGCCCTGCCCATGGCCGTCGCGGGGATCGGCGTAGACGATGCGGACGCTGCCGGCAGCCGTGACCAGGGTGACCGCCAAGGCCGACCACGGGTTGGCCGGTGCGGCCAGCCGCTCGACCGTGGCGCCGGGGTGGACGGCGACGGCGGCCGCCAACGCGGCGCTCCAGGGCAGCGGCCCCGACGCCGGTTTGGCGCGCAGCGCCGGCGTGATCAGCCAGTCGATTTCCGGGCTGACCGCGGCCAGGCTGCCGGTCGCGACCACGACCGCGAGCAGCGGCAGCACCGCCGCCCCCAGCCAGCCATGGACGCGGAACAGCCGCCGGCGCATCAAGGCAGCCGGCGCAGCAGGCCCTCGCGCAGCAGCCGGCGCACCAGCACCAGGCGGCCGGCATCGTCGAGTTCGCCGGGCAAGTCGCCCACCCGGAACGCCGGGGTCGCCAGGGCGAAGGCCAGGCTGTCGGCGGCGAAGGCCGGCAGGGTCAGGGTCGCGCCTGATGCCACGACCCGCACCGTCTCGCCCTCGATGGTCAAGCGGTACAGCTGATGGGGCCAGGCGCCGACACGGGCGTCCAACGCCACGTCGGCCGGCGCCAGCAGCTGGCCCAGCTGCCCGCTTGCCGCCGGCGGCCGGCCGGCGACGAAGCGATCGGCCATTTGCCCCAGCAGCGCCACCGGATCGGCGTGAGCGGCCAAACGGTCCGCCAGCCTCCGGAAGGCGGCAGCGACCGCATCGCCGTCAAAGGCGGCCGCGAAGCCGGGCGGCAGCAGCCGGCGGAACTCGGGCTCCGCCAGCGCCATCGCCGAGACCGCCTCGATCATCAGCTCGGCCCAGGTCTGACCCTTGAGGCCGATCGTGACATGCAGCGAGATCGCGTCCTCGGCCTCGGCGTCGTGCATCAGGCCGCGCGGGCAGTAGAGCAGGTCGCCGGCCTCCAGCCGCCAGCGGCCGCTGACCGGGCCCGGCGCCGGCTTGGTCTGGGCGAAACTCTGCCCGGGCAGCGGCATCTCGACCTTGCGGTCGTAGGTCGTCCACCGCTTCGATCCGGCGAACTGCAGCACGAAAACGTCGTGGTTGTCGTAATGCGGCTTGAGACCGTGGGCGTTCGGCGGGGTCAGATAGATGTTGGTGTCGAAGGCGTGGCTGAAGCGCCGCTCCAGCGCCCGGCACAGCTGGCGCAAAGCCGGGATCCGGTCCCGCACGCCGAACAGGACGATCGTCGCGCCGCCGGCGAACCGGTCATATAGCCGGCGCAGATCGATGCGCTGGTTGGCGCCGCAATAGTCCTGGGGCTTGAGCTCGGGATCGGCGGCGTCGACCAGATAGACGTCGGGATAGTGATGCTCGGCGCCGGCCAGGAACCGGTCGATGCCGTCCAGGTCGAGCAGGCCGTCATAGTAGCCGGGGTCCCCGCGGTTCACGATCGCGACCCGCTGCTCGAAATGCTCGGCGAAGAACGCATCAGGCGTCAGCGGCGCCAGCATTTGCTCGAACGACAGGTCCGGGATCGGCCTCATGCGGCGCGGACCAGAAGGCCGTCGCGCAGCAGCCGGCGGGCCAGCACCAGGCGCTCGGCGTCGTCCAGGTCGCCGGGCAGGCTGCGCGGGGCGACCGGCGGCCCGGCCAGGAGTGCGGCGACCGCCGCCGCCGTAAAGGCCGGCATCCGGATCTCGCAGCCATTGGCCAACAGCGTCAGCGACTCGCCGGACACCGACAGCCGCCAGATCAGGTCCGGCCGCGGCTGCAGCGGGGTGTCGAGCGCCAGCGCCGCGGCGCCCAGGCGCTCGGCCAAATGGCCCGCCAGGGCCGGGCTGCGCTGGGCGATGAAGCAGTCGATCATGCGATCGAGGGCGGCGTCGACCCGCTCCGGCTCTCGCTGCAGCTCGGCCAGCAGGCCGGTGAAGGCGGTGCGCAGCGCCGTCCGGTCATAGTCGGGCGCCGCGAACCCGGCCGGCAGGTTGCGCCGCAATGCGGGCCGGTCCAAGCAGGCCGCGGCGACCGCATCAAGCATCAGCTCGGCCCAGGTCTTGCCCAGGAGGCCGAAGGTGATGTGCAGCGACAGGCGGTCGGTCGAGCGGGCATCGTGCATGACCCCGCGCGGGCAGTAGAACAGGTCGCCGGCGGCCAGGGTGAAGCGGTCGGTGAGCGCGCCTGGCCGGTCGCGGTCGCGGTCGAAACCCTGGCCCGGCAGCGGCAGCGCGAGGCAGGTGTCGTAGACCGACCACTCCTTGGTGCCGTCCACCTGCAGCACGAACACGTCGTGGGTGTCATAATGGGTGCGGAAGCACTGGGCGCCCGGCGGGGTCAGATAGACATTGGTCTGGAACGGCATGCCGAAGCGGTGCTCGGCGGCCCGGCACAGCGCCGCCAGCGACGGCAGCTGGCGCTCCAGATGGTTGACCACCACGGTCGCGCCCTCGGCCAGCCGCCGATAGAGGCGGGCGGCATCGATGCGGTCGTCGGGACCGACATAGTCGGCGCTGGGCACATCGGTCTCGTGCTGCACCATGACCACGTCGGGATATCTGGCAACCCCGGACATGAGATAGCGGTCCAGCCGGTCGAGGGTCAGCAGGCCGCCATAGAAGTCCGGCTGGCCGCGGGCAATGCGCAGCGGCCGCTGCTCATAGTGCTCGGCGAAGAAATGCTCCGCCGGGACCGGCGCGATCAGATCCTCGAACGCGACATGATCGGTCATCGCCAGGGGTCCCGAGCGGCGGCAGACCGCCGCTCGGCTTGCCCGGTCAGTCGTTGTCGGTGCTGGGGCGGCGATCGTTGGAGTCGTTGTCGTAGGTGTTGGCCTTGTCGCTCGCGGCATGGGCGGGTTTGGCCGCAGCAACGACGCCGATGGCAAGCGCGGCAGCACCGAGCCCGAGACCGGTCGCGCTCAGCAGCGACCGGCGGCTGACCGCACGATCGGTGACGATATCCGCGTCGCTCAGGGTCTTGCGGAGCTTGGGGGGCTGATCAGGCATGGCTGCATTCCGTGTGGAAGAGACGTCGGACGACATCATCTTATCTGCCAAATGTCAATTTTTCTCAGACAAGCTGTGTAGACCGTCGTTCACACTCGACCGGCCGCTGCCGGCAGCGCTCCGAGATCGGCGGCGACCCGCGCCACGACCGCCGCCCAGTCGCCGGGCCGGTCCTGGCGGTAGATCCTGAGGGACGGATACCAGGGGCTGTCGTCCCGGCCCTGCAGCCAGCGCCAGCAGCCGTCGAAGCGCGACAGCATCCACACCGGCTTGCCCATGGCGCCGGCCAGGTGCACGACCGCGGTGTCGACGGCGATCACCAGGTCCAGGTTGGCGATGACGGCGGCGGTCTCGGCGAAATCGGCAAGGTCGAGGCTCAGGTCCAGAATTGGGTGGCCCGCCGCCTCGGCCGCAGCGGCGCCGACCTGCAACGACACCCAGCTCGGCCCCGGACGCCGCAGCAGCGGCGCCAGCTCGGCCAGCGCGATGGACCGGCGCCGGTCGACAGCGGCGCGGTCGGGATCGTCCGGCCGCGGGTCGCCGGCCCAGGCGATGCCGGCGCGCCACCCGGGCGCCGCGGTGTCCAGGCGCTGCGCCCAACGCGCCACTGCCGCCGGATCGGCCCGGATATAGGGCGTGACGGCGGGAATCCGATCCAGGGTGGTGCCAAACAGCCCCGGCAGGCTCATCATCGGCACATAGGCGTCAATCGGCGGGAGGTCCTCGAATCCGCCGACCACAATCCCGAGCCCGGGCTGGGTTGCGAGCAGCCGCGCCAGGGCCGGCCACACCTTCACCACCGCCCGCGCCCCCGCCGCCGCCAGCATCGGCAGGTAGCGGACGAACTGCAGGATGTCGCCATGGCCCTGTTCGCCGTGCACCAGGAGCGTCCGCCCCGCGATCGGCTCGCCGCGCCACGGCATCATCGGCGGTCCGATCCGCCCGGGCCAGGTGAACGCAACCTCGGCGCCGGCCGGTGCATGCAGCTTGAGCCGCCACTCGTAGGCCGGCCAGCCGCGCGCAAAATCGCCCAGGGCCAGCAGCACCAGCGCGCGCTCGAATTGGGCCCGGGCGTGGCTGGGGTCGCGGTCGACGGCACGGTCGTAGGCGGCCAGCGCCTCGGGCAGCCGTTGCGCGCGATGCAGCGCCCGTCCATGGGCCACGTGAATATCGGCGTGGTCGGGGACCAGCGCGGCGGCGCGGGCGAGCGCCGCGACCGCCTCGCCGACGCGGTCGCGGCTCAGCATCGCCGTCCCCAGACCGAAGGCCAGCAGCCCGTGGTCCGGGGCCTGCCCGGCCGCAGCCCCGTAGCAGGCGATGGCGTCGTCATGGCGGCCATGGGCCCACAGCGCATCGCCGCGCGCCACCAGCGCCTGGGTATCCGCATCCAGGGTCATGGCGCCGGACCATAGACGCGGGGCCGCCCGCCTTCAAAGGGACTGGTGGTAGCGGGACCGCTCCGATACACCAGAGCCATGGCCGAAGACCTGCCCGGGGTGCGGATCGGCCGATCCGCCTGCCCCCACGACTGCCCGTCGACCTGCGCGCTCGAGGTCGAGATCCTGGGCTCGAACCGCATCGGCCGCGTGCATGGCGCCGCGGCCAACAGCTACACCGCCGGCGTGGTCTGCGCGAAGGTCGCGCGCTATGCCGAGCGGATCCACCATCCCGATCGCGTGACCAGACCGCTGCTGCGCACCGGGCCGAAGGGCTCCGGGCAGTTCCGCGAGATCGGCTGGGACGAGGCGCTGGACCGCATCGCCGACCAGTTCCGAACCGTGGCCGCCCGGCATGGCAGCGAAGCGGTGTGGCCCTACTACTATGCCGGCACCATGGGCCTGGTGCAGCGCGACGGCATCAACCGGCTGCGCCATGCGCTGCGCTACAGCGGCCAGAAGACCACCATCTGCACCGGCCTGGTCGAGCCGGGCTGGCTGGCCGGCACCGGCCGCCATGCCGGGCCCGACCCGCGCGAGATGGCCAAGTCGGACCTGATCGTGATGTGGGGCGGCAACCCGGTCGGGACCCAGGTCAACGTCATGACCCACATCCAGCGGGCGCGGAAGGAGCGCGGCGCCCGGCTGGTGGTGGTCGACCCCTACCGCACCGGCACCGCGGCGGCGGCCGACCAACATCTGGCCCTGCGCCCCGGCACCGACGGCGCGCTGGCCTGCGCGATCATGCACATCGCCTTCCGCGACGGCTATGCCGACCGCGTCTACATGGCCCGCTACGCCGACGACCCGGCTGGGCTGGAGGCCCACCTCGCCAGCCGCGGCCCGGCCTGGGCCGAGGCGATCACCGGCCTCGACGCCGACACCATCGAAGCCTTCGCCCGTGACTACTGCCGCACCGACCGCGCCTTCATCCGCGTCGGCTATGGCTTTTCACGCTCGCGCAACGGCGCCCACAACGTCCATGCCGTCAGCTGTCTGCCGACGGTCACCGGCAAGTGGCTCCACGAAGGCGGCGGCGCTTTCTGGGCCAACCGCGCCATCTACGGCCTCGACCGCAGCCTGATCCAGGGCACGCCGGATCCGTCGGTGCGGGTTCTGGACATGAGCCGGATCGGGCCGGTGCTGACCGGCGACCGGCGCGACCTGGGCGACGGCCCGCCCGTCCACGCCATGCTGGTGCAGAGCTGCAACCCGGCGCTGGTGGCGCCGGACAGCGGCCGGGTGCTGGCCGGATTCGCGCGCGACGACCTGTTCGTTGCCGTGCACGACCAGTTCCTGACCGACACCGCCAAACGCGCCGACATCGTGCTGCCGGCGACCATGTTCCTGGAGCATGACGACCTCTACACCGCCGGCGGCCATTCCCATGGCCAAGTCGGCCTCAAGCTGGTCGAACCGCCGGGCGAGTGCCGCTCCAACCATGAGGTGATCGAGGCGCTGGCCCAGCGGCTGGGCGCCACCGGCCCCGGCTTCGGCCTGACCGCGCGCGACCTGGTCGACGCGACCCTGGCGCGCTCGGGCTGGCCCGATAGCGCGGCGCTGGCCGAGGCCGGCTGGCTCGACCGCCAGGGCGATTTCGCGTCCAGCCACTTCCTCGGCGGCTTCGGCCACCCCGACGGCCGCTTCCGGTTCCGGCCGGACTGGGCGGCGCTCGGGCCGTCGGGCGCCGACATGCCGGCCTGGCCCGACCATTTCGCGGCGATCGACGCGGCCGATGCGCGCCGGCCGTTCCGGATGGTCACCGCCCCCGCGCGCCAGTTCCTCAATTCCACCTTCACCGAGACCCCGAGCTCGCGGCGGCGCGAGGGCCGGCCGACCGCCCTGCTCAACGCCGCCGATCTCGCCCGCCTGGGCGTCGCCGAGGGCGAGCTGGTGGTGCTGGGCAACGACCAGGGCGAGGTAGCGCTGCACGCCAAGGCGGCCGACGGCCAGCAGCTGGGCGTCGTGGTGGTCGAGAGCATCTGGCCGCACGACGCCTTCGTCGGCGGCGTCGGGATCAACCTGCTGACCAGCGCCGATGCCGGCTATCCCAATGGCGGTGCGGTGTTCCACGACACCGCAGTGTGGGTGCGGCCGTGGACGCCGTGAGCGGGACGCTGCTGGCGCAGGCCCGCGCGGCGCGGGACAACGCCTACGCGCCCTATTCGCGGTTTCCGGTCGGCGCCAGCCTGCTCAGCGACGGCGGCCGGACCTATGCCGGCGCCAATGTCGAGAACGCCGCCTATCCCCAGGGCCAGTGCGCCGAAGCCTCGGCCATCGGCGCCATGGTGGCCGCCGGCGATCGGCGGATCCGGGCGGTCCTGGTGGTCGCCGGGGGACCCGAGCCGTGCCCGCCCTGCGGCGGCTGCCGGCAGCGCCTGGCCGAGTTCGCCGACCGCGACACGCCGGTGCATCTGGCGACCGCCGACGCCGGCATCGTCCGCACCGTCACCCTGGGCGAGCTGCTGCCGCTGGCCTTCGGCCCGGTCAACCTGCCATGACCGCCGATCCTGACGCCGCCGCCCGGCGCCTGCGCCAGTGCCTAGGGTCGCGGGCGCCGCGCCTGGCGATCATCCTGGGGACCGGGCTCGGCGGCCTCGCCGAGCGGCTGGAGGACCCGGTCGCCCTGGACTATGCCGAGCTGGACGGCTTCGCGCGCTCGACTGTGGCCGGCCATGCCGGGCGCTTCGTCGCGGGGCGGCTGGAGGGCCACGACGTGCTGTGCCTGCAGGGCCGCGTCCATGTCTATGAGGGGCATCCGCCCGGTGCCGTCTTGCCCTTCGTCCGCACCCTCAAGCGCTTGGACATCGCGACGCTGCTCGCGACCAATGCCGCCGGTTCGCTGCGTCGGGACCTGCGTCCCGGCCGTCTGATGGCGATCGCCGACCACATCAACCTGCAGCCCAGTCCGCTGATCGGTCCCAACGACCCGCAGGTCGGCCCGCGCTTCCCGTCGCTGCGCGACGCCTATGCCCCGCGCCTGCGCCTGGCGCTGCAGGCGAGCGCCGCCGCGCTGGGCATCGCGCTGGCCGAAGGCGTGTATCTGGCGGTGACCGGCCCGACCTACGAAACTCCCGCCGAGGTCCGGGCGTTCCGGAGCCTGGGCGCTGATGTCGTGGGCATGTCGACGGTACCGGAAATCATCGCCGCGCGTCATTGCGGACTCGCCTGCGCCGCCATTTCGGTCGTGACCAACATGGGCGAGGGCCTGGACGACGGAGACCTCGCCCACGACCATGTGCTGGATGTCGCCGCCGCCGCCGCGCGGGACCTCGACCGCCTGATCCGCCACGCCGTGCCGGAGTTGACCCGTGCCTGACGCCGCCGCCGTGGCCCGCCGCGCCATTGCTGTCCTGGACCTGACCGCCCTCGGCGACGCCGAGACCGAGGCCACCACCGCCGAGCTGTGCGCCCGCGCCCAGACCCCGGTCGGGCCCGTGGCCGCCGTCTGCCTCTGGCCGCGCTGGGTGGCGGTGGCCCGCAGCCGCCTGCCGCCGGGCATCGAGCTCGCCACCGTGATCAACTTCCCCGCCGGGGCCGCGCCCCAGGCCCAGGTGCTGCACGAGGCGCGCCAAGCGGTGCTGGACGGCGCCACCGAGCTCGACCTGGTCTTCCCCTATGCCGCTTTCGCCGCCGGCGACCCGGACGGCCCGCCGGCGCTGGTCGCGGCGGTGCGGCGGGCCGAGCCGCTGGTGCGCCTCAAGGTGATTCTGGAGACCGGCCGCCTGACCCCGGCCCAGATCGACCAGGCGGCGCATCTGGCGATCACGGCCGGCGCCGACTTCCTGAAGACCTCGACCGGCAAGGTCCAGCCGCCCGCGACCCTGGAGGCGACCACGCAACTGCTGCGCGCCGCCCAGGCGGCGCCGCGTCCGGTCGGGGTCAAGCCGGCCGGCGGCATCCGGACCCTGGGCGACGCGGCGGCGTTCCTGGCCCTGGCCGACCATGAAATGGGGCCGCACTGGGTGTCGCCGCGCACCTTCCGCCTGGGCGCCAGCGCCCTGCTGGACGCTCTGCTGGCCGAGCTCGGCCACGGGCCGGCCAGTGCCGGCACGACCCCTTACTGATGGCCTACCTGCCGCAGCGGCTGATCGCCAAGAAGCGCGACGGCCAGGCCTTGGATGCCGACGAGATCGGGTTCCTGGCCCAGGGCCTGACCGATGGCAGCCTGTCCGAGGGCCAGGCCGCCGCCTTCGCCATGGCGGTGTTCTTCCGCGGCATGGATTTGGCCGAGCGGGTCGCCCTGACCCGCGCCATGGCGGCGTCGGGACGGCATCTCACCTGGGACCTGGACCGTCCGACCGTCGACAAGCATTCGACCGGTGGGGTCGGCGACAAGGTCAGCCTGATGCTGGCGCCGCTGGTCGCCGCCTGCGGCGCGGCGGTGCCGATGATCTCGGGCCGCGGCCTGGGCCACACCGGCGGCACGCTGGACAAGCTGGCGGCGATCCCGGGCTATGATCCGTTCCCGGCGCCCGAGCGCTTCGCGGAGGTGGTCCGCACGATCGGCTGCGCGGTGATCGGCCAGACCGCCGACCTGGCGCCGGCCGACCGGCGGCTCTACGCCATCCGCGACGTCACGGCGACGGTCGAATCGACCCCGCTGATCGTGGCCTCGATCCTGTCGAAGAAGCTGGCGGCCGGCCTCAGCGGGCTGGTGCTGGACGTCAAGGCGGGCTCGGGCGCGTTCCTGACCGATTGGGCGGCGACCCGCGACCTCGCCCAGGCGCTGGTCGCGGTCGCGACAGGCGCCGGCCTGCCGACCACCGCCTGGCTGACCGACATGGACCAGGTGCTGGGCCGCACCGCCGGCAACGCCCTGGAAGTGCGCGAGGCCGTCGAATATCTGGGCGGCCGCCGCGAACCTCGGCTGGACCAGGTGACCCGCGCGCTCGCGGTCGAGATGCTGATCCTGGCCAAGCTGGCGCCCGACCGCGACGCCGCCGCGGTTCAGGTCGCCGCGGCCCTGGACAGCGGTGCCGCAGCCGAGCGGTTCGCCCGCATGGTCGCCGCACTGGGCGGCCCGGCCGACCTGTTCGAGCGGATCGATGCCCACCTGGCCCCTGCGCCGGTGGTCCGGCCGGCCTTTCCCGGCCGCGCCGGCACGGTCGCAGCGATCGACGTGCGCGCGGTCGGCTTCGCCGTGGTCGCGCTGGGCGGCGGCCGCACCCGCGCCGACCAGGCCATCGACCCGGCGGTCGGCCTGACCGAGGTCGCCGCCATCGGCGAGACGGTCGGGCCCGACCGGCCACTGGCGCTGGTCCATGCCCGCGACCCGGCCACGGCCGAGGCGGCGATCGGGGCGCTGGCCGCGGCCTATCGCGTCGTCGACGGGCCGGTCACGCCGCTGCTGCTGCTGCGCGAGCGGATCTGACCGGGACAGACGCAAGCCGTCACTTCGGCTTGGCCGGCGCCACGACGATCGGGCCCGGCACCGGCAGCGGCGGATACTCATTCACTACCCGCGGCGCGCCCAGGCGGGCGGCCTGGAGCTGCAGCACGCAATTGCGGAAATCAGCGCTGTCGGCCGGGAAGCCGATCGCCGCGCAGGTCTGGCGGTCGCGGGCCAGGGTGTCCGCGGCCGTCGAGCAGCCGGCCACCAGCAGACAGAGCCCTGCGATCGACGCGGCGCGCCCGATCATCGTCCCTCCGACTTGCCGGCGATGGCGCAGAACCCCAACAGGGTTGCCGCCGGTCCGGCGTCCAGCCGCATGGCGGAATAGACGGTCCGCTCGCCGGCCTGCCAGATCAGCACCGCGGGCGTCCCCGAGCCGTCGCTGTCGCCGATCGCAGCCAGCCCCGCCTCCACCCGCATATCGGCAATGGTGGCGCCATGAGCAAGCTCGACGGCGCTGCTGCGGCCATTCTGCTGCACCAGGGCCAGCAGCAAGCTGTGACGCACGGCCGGGTCGAAGGGGGCCCCGGCTGTGGGCATCGACCAGCTCCAGGCCAGCGTCACGGTGCCGAGGCCCGGCTGGTCCCAGCGCGCGACCCGGCGCAGCGCCGGCTTGGCATCGGGCTCATGCGCCTTCAGCCAGACGGCCACGGCCTCGACCGCCTCGGGCGTCGTGACCGGCAGGTCCTCGACCTTGGTCGGCCGCGCCGGTTTGCCGTGCAGCGGCGCCAGCCCCCACGGTACGGCGGTGTCGCTGGTGACCGCCACCGGCCAGCTGCGATAGTCGCGAGGATCCGGCTTGGCGCCGGCCGCTGGAGCCACTGGGCCGCCCAGCTTCACGCGGCCGACGTCGCGCGTGATCACGGTCAGCGGCAGAGTCTTGCCGGCGCTCGCCAGCTGGACGGTCGCCGGCAGGTCGTGGTCGAGGTCGGCGGGTCGGAGCAGGCAGGCCTTGGCCGCCGGCAGGTCGACCGCAAGGGCGGCGACGCTCTCGGCAGCCGCAGGGCCGGCCGCCAGCAGCGTCACGGTGACGATCGCGAGGCGCATGGCCGTCCTCCGGGATGAGGGAGCGGCGCCGGGGCGCCGCTCCCGACACTTCAGACCACCGTCAGCTGCACGTCCACATTGTTGCGCGTGGCGTTCGAGTACGGGCACACCTGATGGGCCTTCTCGACCAGTTGCTGAGCCTCCGCCTTCGACAGGCCCGGCAGCGCGATCTCCAGCGCCGCCGTGATCCCGAACCCGCCCTCGGCGCGCGGGCCGATGCCGATGGTGGCGGTCACGGTGGTGTCGGCCGGGACCTTGGGGCCGCCCTGCAAGGCCACGAACTTCATCGCGCCCAGGAAGCAGGCCGAGTAGCCGGCAGCGAACAGCTGCTCGGGATTGTTGCCGGGGCCGCCGGCGCCGCCCAGCTCCTTGGGGGTCGCCAGCTTGACGTCGAAGCTGCCGTCCTTGGTCGCGGCATGGCCGTCGCGGCCGCCGGTCGCGGTGGCGGTGGTCTTGTAGAGCACGTTCACGGACATCGGATGGTCTCCTGGCTTGGATGTGGAACCGGTCGATCGCCGGTCAGTTGGCCAAGGCGCGGCGCAGAGCGCCGGTGGCCTGGGCGATGGCTCCGCGGGCCGCGGGCGTCTCGGCGACGCCGTTGAGCATCACGAAGTCGTGGATGGTGCCAAGATAGCGCACCTGAGTGACGGTTACGCCGGCCTCGGCCAGCTTCGCAGCATAGGCCTCGCCCTCGTCGCGCAGCACGTCGTTCTCGTCGGTGATGACCAGCGCCGGCGGCAGGCCCTTGAGCTGGTCGAGCGAGGCCCGCAGCGGCGAGGCCTCGGGATCGGCGCGCTTGGCGGTGTCGGGCAGATAGGCGGCCCAGAACCACTCCATGGCCGCCTTGGTCAGCCACGGGCCGCCGGCGAACTGGGTATAGGAGCCGGTATCGAAGCGGGCGTCGGTCACCGGATAGAACAGCAGCTGGAAGCGGATCGCCGGCCCGCCGCGCTGCTTGGCCAGCTGCGCCACTACCGCTGCCATGTTGCCGCCGACGCTGTCGCCGGCGATGGCCAGCCGCCTGGGATCGACCCGGAACTGGGCGGCATGGTCGGCAACGTACCGGGTCGCGGCATAGGCCTGTTCGACCGGAACCGGGAACTGGGCTTCGGGCGAGCGGTCATAGTCGACGAACACGACCGCAGCCCGGGCGCCGGCGGCGAGGTCGCGGACCAGCCGATCATGGGTCCCGGCGTCGCCCAGCACCCAGCCGCCGCCATGGAAATACAGGACCACGGGCAAGGTGCCGCCGGCGCCGTGCGGGCGGACGATGCGCAGTCGGATATGGCCGGTCGGGCCGGCGGCAATCGTCCGCTGCTCGATGTCGGCCGGCAGCGTGGCGATGGGACCGGCCTGGGCCTTGTCCAGCACCGCGCGGGCATCGGCCGGGGACAGGGTGTAGATCGGCGGGCCGCCCGCCGCGGCGACCTGGCCCAGGAAGCGCTGGGTCGCAGGCTCGAGCGATGGCCCGGCCAGGGCCGGCGCCGCGGCGATCGCCGTGGACAGGGCCGTTGCGGCCAGGAGCGAAGGGAGGCGGATCATGAGGTAGGTCCTCGTCGAACGTCGGTAGGCAGATAGATAGCTTCCAATTCCATTGTGCACAATTTACCTATCTCCACCTGTCGCGCAGACCAGCCATGCGCAATTCGATTGCGCACAATTCCTTGTGATGCGCCAATATCGTCGATCCATGAGCGCAGATCCCGCCGACGACCCGCTCCTGCTGGCCAACCAGCTGTGCTTCGCTGTGTACTCGACGGCGCATGCGATCGGCCGCGTGTACAAGCCGGTGCTGGACGCGTTGGGCCTGACCTATCCGCAGTATCTGGTGATGCTGATCCTGTGGGAGCGTGACGGCCTGTCGGTCAAGGACATCGGGCAGCGGCTGCAGCTCGATTCCGGGACCTTGACGCCGCTGCTCAAGCGCCTGGAACAGGCCGGGCTGGTCGCCCGCCAGCGCGATCCGGCCGACGAACGCCAGGTGCGGATCACCCTGACGCCTAAGGGCGTGGCGCTGCGCACCCGCGCAACCGCGGCGCCCGAGCGCATGCTGTGCGCCTCCGGCCGGCCGGCCGCCGACCTGCAGGCGCTCAAGGCCGACCTGATCCGACTGCGCGACCGCCTGAATGCCGAGGCCGAGGCGTAGCGATCACGGGTCCGGGCCGGGCGGCACCCCGTCCGGCGTGACGGCCTGCCGCGCCAACCAGGCTCGATAGTCGCGGCCGGTGTTCTCGATGTGTCGATCGAGCAGGGCGCAGAACCCGGCCTCGTCGCCGGCGGCCATCAGCTCGGCCAAGCGGCGGTGGGTCCCGAGCGAGCGCTCGACCACCCGCTCGTCGTCATGGGCGCGCGTCCGCAGCGCCCCGATCTTCGCCGCGACCAGGCCGTAGGCGGCCACAAGGTAGGGGTTCTGCGCGCCCTCGACGATCACCCGGTGCAGGTCGGCGTCGAGGCGGCGATAGGCTTGGCGGTCGTCGCGGGCCAGCGCCGCCGTCATCGCCGCCACCACGGTATCCAGCGCGGCCGACACCGCCCGGCGGTCCGACCGGAACACCGTCCGGGCCGCGTCCAGCTCCAGGAGCCGCCGGAACGCTGCGATCTGGTCGATCTCGACCTCCTCGATGCGGAAGATCGACGTGCCCCGCTGCGGATCGACATGGACCAGGCCTTCGCGGCGGAGCTGCATCAGCGCCTCGCGGACCGGCGTCTTGCTGATGCCCAGCATGCGCGACAGCCGCACTTCGGACAGCACGTCGCCCAGCTTCAGCCGACCGTCGATGATCGCGTCGCGCAGCTCGCGCTGCGCCATCTCGGCCAAAGACTCCGGCCGGCTCAGCTTCGCCAGGGCCATGTCCTGCCTCCCGGTCTGGACGGTATCTGGAATATCAGATACGACTCGTTCCCAACAACAAAGGGGGAGGACTCGCATGCGATCCGTCCTTTTCGGCGTGGCCGCACTGGCGCTCGGCGCCATGGGCCCTGCCGCCGCGGCCGACGCGCCCGTCACGCTGACCTTCGCAAACTGGGCCGCCGCCGAAAGCGCCACGCGCCCGGGGATCGAGCAGGTGATCCGGGCCTTCGAGGCCGAGCACCCCGACATCCGGATCAAGAGCGAAGCCGTCTCGTTCACCGAGATCGCCCACCAGCTGGTGCTGCGGGCGCGCTCGGGCAATCCGCCCGACGTCGCCGAGCTCGCGGGCAACGACACGATCCTGCTGGCGCTGACCGGCAAGCTCGCGCCGCTCGACTCCTATGTCGACCCGGCGCTGGCCGCCGCGCTCAAACCGACGGCCACCGCAGGGCTGCGCCGGGACGGCAAGCTGATCGCCTTCCCCTGGACCTCGGCGCCGGCCGCCCTGTGGTACGACAAGGCCGTGATGGCCAAGGCCGGGCTCGATCCCGCGCACCCGCCGCAGACGATCGACGCGCTGATGGCCGCCCTGGCCGCGATCAAGCGGACCCAGCCCGACGTCATCCCGCTGGGCCTCGATACCACCAATCGCCCCTTCGCGCTGATCTCGAACTGGCCGTGGATGCGCACCTTCGGCGCCGATCCCCTGGCCGACGGCGGCCGCGGCGCCGAAGCGCCGGCCATGAAGGCCTATCTCGCCTGGATGCGCGATCTGGCCCAGAAGGGCTATATCGAATCAGGCCGCAAGATCGGCGAGTACCGGCCGCTGGCCGCCCAGGACAAGGTCGCGTTCCTGTGGGACCAGGTGCTGGTACAGGGCGTGATCCAGAACGCCAACCACATGCCGGACGCCGATTTCTACCAGCATTGGGGCGTGGCCGTGCTGCCGGCGGGGCCGGCCGGCAAGCCCTATTCCTTCGAAGGCGGGCACCAGCTGGTGATGTTCGCCGGCTCGGCCCACAAGCAGGCGGCCTGGACCTTCATCAAGTACCTGGCGACGGCGCCAAGCGCCATCCAGAGCTACACGGTCGGCGCCGAGTCGTCGTTGATGCCGCTGGCATCGGCCCCGACCGAGGCCCTGGCCAAGCAGCTCGACACGCCGGTGTTCCGGGCCTTCTCTGATGCGATCATGCCGACCGTCTCGGCCCTGCCTTACGGCCCGAGCTTCGCCGGCGCCTCGACGGCGGTCATGGCCGGCGTCCAGCAAGCGGTGACCGGCGACACCCCCGTCGACGGCATCGCCGCCGCCATGGGCCAGGCCATCGCCCGGGAATGAACCAAGGCCGGCGCACGCCCTGGCTCGATCCGATGGTGCTGCCGACCGTCGCCGTCCTGGCGGTGGTGGTCGGCTATCCGATCGCCGACGCACTGCTGCTGTCGACCCGGGCAATCAGCCTGCTCGACGACGGGCCCGGCCGGTTCGTCGGCCTGGCGAATTATCGCGGCCTGTGGACCGATCCGATCGTCTGGCAGGCGCTCGGCAACACTGCCGTCTACAGCCTGGGCAGCGTGGCGGCGGCGGCGCTGGCCGGCTTGGCGCTGGCGCTGCTGACCGACGGCCTGGTGGGCTGGCGGCATCGCGCGCTGCGCGCCCTGCTGCTGACGCCCTGGGCGGTGCCCTTCGTCGTGGTCGCCTTCCTGTTCCGCTACATGTACCTGGAGCATGGCGGGCTGCTGAACGCTGTGCTGCTGCAGCTCGGCCTGATCGCGCGGCCGGTGCCGTGGCTGAACGCGCCGTCGCTGGCGATGCCGGCGGTGATGCTCGCCAACATCTGGACGCTGATCCCGTTCTTCTTCCTGCTGCTGAGCGCGGCCCTGGCCGCGATCCCGGTCGAGGTGCTGGAGTCGGCGCGGATCGACCGCGCCCGCGGCTGGAGCCTGGTGGTCCACATCCAGCTGCCGTTCCTGCGCGGCGCGCTGCTGGTCGGGTGCCTGCTGATGGTCATCGCGAACGTCAACGACTTCGCGAAGATCTGGGCCCTGACGCAGGGCGGCCCCGGCTACGGCACCACGACCCTGGTGGTCTATGTCTACCGGCTGGCCTTCGAGGACTTCAAGGTCGGCTACGCCTCGGCGATCGGCGTGCTGTGGCTGCTGGCGCTGCTGGCCTTCGCCACCGCCTATCTGCGCGCCCTGCGGGTCCGCTAACCATGGCCCGCGCTGCCGCCCTGGTCCTGGCCGTGATCTGGAGCCTGGGCCCGGTCTATTGGATGCTCGCGACCTCGTTCAAGACCGAGCTGGAAGCGGCGCGGCTCGACCCCAAGCTGTGGCCGACGGCGCCCACCCTCGCCAACTATGCCGGGCTTGGCGGCGACACCCTGCCCTTCGTCGACTTCTTCGTGAACAGCGCCGTGAGCTGCCTGGCGACGGCGGTGCTGGCACTCGTGATCGCGACTCCGGCCGCCTATGCGCTGTCGCGCGGCCGCTTTCGGCTCAAGGGGCCGATCCACACCGGCATCCTGGTCGTGCGCATGCTGCCGCTGGTGGTGATGCTGGCACCGCTCTACCTGCTGCTGCTGGCTGCCCACTTGCTGGATAGCCTGGCCGGCCTGGTGGTCGGCTTCACCACCTTCGGCCTGCCGTTCGCGGTGTGGATGATGAAGGGCTTCATCGATGCCGTGCCGATCGAGGTCGAGGAGGCCGCTCGGGTCGACGGCTGCCGCCGCGGCGCGATCCTGGTCCGGGTGGTGCTGCCGCTGGTCGTGCCCGGACTGCTGACCACCGGCGCCTTCGTGTTCATGGAGTCCTGGAACAACCTGATCTATCCGCTGGCCTTCGTGACCACCCTGGAGCGGCAGACCCTGCCGGCCGCGCTCGTGCTGACCTTCACCGGGCAGTTCAAGACCGACTGGGGCGGCATGATGGCGGCGTCGACCGTGACCACCATCCCGCTCGCCCTCGCCTTCTTCGCGGTGCAGCGGTCGATGATGCGCGGCCTGGCGGCCGGCGCGGTCGCCGGCGCCTGATGGCGGCGGTCTCGCTCCGGCAGGTCGAGAAGCGCTACGGCGCGCTGCCGGTGCTGGCCGACTGCAGCCTGGAGATTGCCGACCGCGAGTTCGTGGTGCTGGTCGGGCCCTCGGGGTCGGGCAAGACTACGCTGCTGCGCATCATCGCCGGGCTGGAAACGCTGACGGCCGGCGACGTCTTCGTCGACGGCG
>CAZEFK010000120.1:0-22904 GCA_964511405.1 uncultured Comamonadaceae bacterium
GGCCAGGCCGACCGGCGCGCCGCCGGCTCCGGCGGCCGCTGGGGGGCACGCCGGGCCCACCGGCGGCGCAGCGCCAGCATCGGCGTCTCGACCCAGACCCGCGACGCCGCCGCCAGGGGCGCCACCAGCGCGAAGGTCGCCAGGACATAGGCGGCGACGCCCCAGCGCAGCGCGATCGGCACCACCAGCAGCTGCTGGACCGGGAAGCTGTACAGATAAACGCCATAGGAGATGTCGAGCCTGGGCGACAGCCGTTCGGCTAGCCGGCCGCCGGCCAGGCCGCCGGCGACGATCAGATAGGGCAGGGCCAGCGGCGCCAGCTGCCGGCCCTGGCCCAGCACGGCGGCCGCAGCCAGCAGCCCGAGCGCGGCCAGGCCCCAGCCGGGGCCGATGCGCACGCGGCGGCGGGCGGCGAACAGGAAGGCGCCGGTGACGAAATAGCTGGCGACCTCCAGCGACGCATGGGTCTCCGCCAAGTGCGGCAGCCAATAGCCGTCGAAGCCGTGGGTCTCGACCAACCGCCGCACCGGGCCGGCCATCGCCGCCGCCAGCGCCAGCAGCGCCCACGGGCTGACCCGTCCGATCAGGAACAGGATCGGGGTCGCGGCATACATCAGGAGCTCGACCCGGATCGTCCACAGCGAGCTGTTGACCGCCGGACCGGCCGGGCTGGTCAGGAACACGCCCGGCAGCGAATCGGGGCGATAGTCGGACAGGCCGGTCGCCGCCTTCAGGTAATCCCAGGTGCCGGCATCGGCCAGGTAGGCGCCCAGCGGCTCGGTGGTGGCGATGGCGCCGATGGCGAAGGCGGTGACGACGACCGCCATGGCCAGGCCCGGGAAGATCCGCAGGGCGCGCGCCAGCCCGTAGTCGACCGGCCCGGCCCGGCGCGCGAACGAGGCCGCCACCAGGAACCCGCTGATCGCAAAGAAGACGTGCAGCCCCAGACCGTGCAGCGTGGTCCACAGACCCAGCTGCTGCAGCGGGTCGGGGCGCCGCGCCAGCACCAGGCAATGGCCGACGGTGACCAGGGCGGCGGCGATCAGGCGCAGCAGGTCGAACAGGTTCGGCCCGCCGGCCGCCAGCCGGTCGCCCAGCGTTGCGGACATGCGCCCCGGCGCCGCGGCCGCCGGGGCGCGCAGCGTGCTGCGGTCGGTCCCCTTCATGGACGCGGAGACTGGCATCCCGCCTGGATCGACGCCACCGGTTTCGCCGATCGGACGCGAGTAGCATTGGCTTTGCGACTTTGTGTAATCTCCGGCCGCCCCGCCGACCGGGGTTCATCGACGTCGCGCGAAAGGTCAGGAATTCCGTGCAGAAGGTCACCATTGCCGCCCTGGCGCCGCGGGACCGGGCGGCTACGGTCGCAGGCCTCGTGGAGATGGCGGTCGCCGCCCGCCCCAATGACGACGTCGACGTCCTGTGGTTCTCCGATCCGCCACGCCGGCTGCCGCCGGTCGACGCGGTCGCGCTGACCGACGGCTTCGATGCCGAGCGGATCGACGTCCGCGATGTGCCGAGCCTGGAGATCGGCCGGGCCGTGATCGACCTCGCGCTGTTCCAGCCGGCCCATGAGGGCCCGGTGCGTACGGTCGAGCGGATCGTGGTGCTGAGCCATCCCGAATCCGGCTTTGCCACGCTGCCGCGCGCGGCCCTGGCGGCGGCGGCCGAGCGCTGGACGGTCGAGCTCTTGGCGGACCGGCCCGAGCATGCCGCCGAGGCCCCGGCCGGGCTGCCGCTGAAGGTGCTGCCACGCGGCCGGGCCTGGGCCGATGCCGTGCTGCGCGGCCAGCTCGTGATCGCGCCGGCCCGCGCCGACGCGGTGCTGGCCAACGCCATGCTGCGGTCGGCCGTGCTGCTGGATGCATCGGCGCCGAGCGACGATTGGCCGTTCCTGTGGCCGACCGATCCCGAGCGCCTGGTCGACCGCATCGCCGGCTACGACGCCGAGCAGGGCGGCCCGCTGCTGTTCAACTGGAAGCGCAGCGCCGAGGCCGCCGCGCGCGCCGCGATCGAGGCCTGGCTGGCCGCGGCGGTCCGATGAGCCTGCTGGAAATCCTGGCATCGGTGCCGGGTGCCGCCGGGCGCCCGGCCACGCGCTCGGCCGCCCACAGCGGCAACATGGGCGACATCGTCTATGCCCTGCCGACGCTGCAGGCCCTGGGCATCGACCGGCTGGTCCTGAACCTGGTCGCCGATCCTGGCATCGGTGGCCGGCAGCTGACCCGCGGCGCGGCCGAGTTCCTGCTGCCGCTGCTGACCGCGCAGCCCGGGCTGGCCGAGGTCGCCGTCGCCCGGGCCCGCCTGCGCCTAGCCGTGGGCATCCTGAAGGATGGCCGCGGGCCCGAGATCGCGCGCGGCCTGCCACTGGACGAAGTGCCGGCGGAGCTGGCAGGCGTCGACTACGTGCTCGACCGCTTCCGCCTGCAGCCGGTCGACCGGATCAGCATCGTCCAGGCCCACGCCCGGGCGCTGGGCGCGCGCATCGACGAGCGCCGGCCGTTCCTGGTCCTGCCCGAGCCGGTCGCGCCCGACGCCGATATCGTGCTGTCGCTCACCCCGCGCTACCGCCACCTGCCGGCCGAGCATTTTGCCCGGCTGCTGCGCGGGATCGGGCGCGTGCTGCTGGTCGGCAGCGCGGCCGAGCGCGAGGCCTTCGCCGGCGTGCCCGGCGAGTTCGTCGCGGCTACCGACGCCCTGCATCTGGCCCGGATCGTCGCCGGCTGCCGGCTGTTCATCGGCGTGCCCTCGCTGCCGCTGGCCATCGCCGAGGGGCTGAAGCATCCGCGCCTCGCCGACGTGCCCGACTGGCCGGCCAACACGGTGCCGACCGGCCCGGGCGGCTGGCTGCTGCCCGCCGGCATCGACGACGGGCGCCGGATGATCGAGGCCCTGCTCGACGACCCGCACGGCGTGCCCGGCCCGGCGCGCGCCGCGCTGCCGCCGCGCCGCGTCGCCGTGCGCGACCTGCCCCTGGAAGCGCGGCTCAGCGATCCCGCCGACGACCGCGTCATCGCGCGCCTGACCTGCGCCTTCAGCCGCGAGCCCGTGGACTATGCGCTTGACCTGCCGGCGGTGCCGGCCGGCGGCCAGCTGGATCTGGGCTTCATCCTCGGCTGCTGGATCGAAGTCACGGCCGTGCATCTGGAAAGCAGGCGCGGGCTGGTGGCCTGGCGCCTGGACGAGAGCGAGGGCACGCTGCCGGGATCGTCGCTGCTGCTGGTCGAGCGCGACGGCCGGCGTCTGCTGACCGGGCGCCAGTCCTACGAGCGGCTGCGCTTCGCGCTGCCGGGACCGGCGCGCGCGGCCATCGCCGATGGCGGCGGCCGCATCCGCTTCACCCTGCGCTGCCTGCGCGGCGCCGATGCCGCCTGGGAGCTGTCCTTCGGCTTCGGCGACCGCGGCCGCACGATCGAGCACCTGAAACAGGTCCTGGCCGACACCGAGATCAGGCACAAGGACGCCTACGCCCAGCTCCAGACTACGACCGGCGCGCATATCGCGCATCTGGAAGAGCACATCGCCAATCTCGACGAGCAGCTCGGCACCACCCGGCACCATCTGGCCGAGGAGACGCGGCAGCTGGGCCACACGACCTCCCGGCTCAACCATATCTCGGCCCGGCTGGCGCAGTCGGAAGTCGCGCGCGCCAACGCCGAGGTGCAGGTCCACCAGCTCGCCACCGACTTGGACGCGCTGCGGGCCTCGACCTCATGGAAGGTGACCCAGCCGCTGCGCGCGGTGGTCCACGGCCTCCGCGACGCCAAGCAGCAGATCCGCCGGCGCCCGGCCCAGGCGCTGCCGCCCGAGCCGCCGCCGCCACCGCCGGCCAACGAGGCGGGCGCCCCGCCGCCGGTCGACGACACAGGCGCGGCGCCGCCGCCGACGGCGACCGCCGCGCCCGAGGCGGTCCATGACGACAGCTTCGATTGGACCGACCGCGACGTGCTGGCGATCGAACTCGCCAAGCGCGCCCGCCAGCGCATCGAGCGGCTGACGCCGGAGGCCCCCAAGCTCCTCGACTTCACCGCCGGCGAGCTGGACCGCCAGGCCCGCCGGCTGAGCTTCCCGGATGTCGCCGAGCCCGCGGCCTCGGTCATCGTTCCGGTCTATGACGGCCTGAAATACACGCTGGAGTGCCTGGCCTCGCTGGCGCAGGAGCCGGCCGGCGCCAGCTTCGAGGTGATCGTGATCGACGACGCCTCCAGCGACGGCACGGCCGAGGCGGTGGCGCGGATTCCGGGCCTGGTCTATCTGCGCAACGAGCAGAACCTGGGCTTCCTGCGCAGCTGCAACCGCGCCGCCGCCAAGGCCCGCGGCCGCGTCGTGGTCTATCTCAACAACGACGCGCAGGTCACCGCCAACTGGCTGAAGCCGCTGATCGATGCCTTCGCCGCCGATCCCGCGGTCGCGGCCGCGGGGCCGAAGGTGCTGTTCCCCAACGGCCGGCTGCAGGAGGCCGGCTGCGCGATCAACAGCGACCTGTCGGTGACCATGGTCGGGCTGTTCGACGACCCGGCCCTGCCGCGCTACGACCTGCCGCGCGAGGTCGATTACTGCTCGGGCGCCTGCCTGGCGGTCGACGCCGACCGGCTGCGCGCCGTCGGCCTGTTCGATGAGCGCCTGGCGCCGGCCTATTACGAGGACATGGACCTGTGCCTGGCGCTGCGCGCGAGGGGCGGCCGGATCGTCTACAATCCGCGTTCGGTGGTCTATCACCACCTCTCGGTGTCCTCGGACAAGGTGTCCAAGGGCTGGAAGATGAGCCGGATCCTGGCCAACCGGCAGAAGGTGGCCGAAAAGTGGCAGCCGACGGTCGACGGCTTCAATGACGTCAAGCTGATCGCCTTCTACCTGCCGCAGTATCACCCGATTCCCGAGAACGACCGCTGGTGGGGCCAGGGCTTCACCGAATGGACGAACGTGTCCAAGGCGCGGCCGAACTTCGTCGGCCACTACCAGCCGCGCCTGCCCGGGGAGCTGGGCTTCTACGACCTGCGCGTGGAAGAGGTCATGGCGCGCCAGGCCGAGCTGGCCAAGACTTACGGCATCCACGGGTTCTGCTTCTACTACTATTGGTTCGCCGGCCAGCGGCTGCTGGAGATGCCGGTCGAGCGCCTGCTCGCCAAGGGCGTGCCCGACATCCCGTACTGCCTGTGCTGGGCCAACGAGAACTGGACGCGGCGCTGGGACGGCAACGACCGCGAGATCCTGATGGGCCAGCGCCATGACGACGCCGACGATGCGGCCGTCATCCGCGACCTGATGCGCCATTTCCGGCACCCGAACTACATCCGCGTCGACGGCCGGCCGTTCCTGGCGGTCTATCGGCCGTCGCTGTTCCCGGACATGCGCCGCACCGTCCAGACCTGGCGCCGCCTGTGCCGCGAGGAGGGGATCGGCGAGATCTACCTGACCCTGGTGGAATCGTTCGAGGCCGACGGCGGCCGCATCGATCCGCGCACGCTCGACATGGACGCCAGCGTCGAGTTCCCGGCGCATACGCCGCTGACCGAGATCGCGCCGCCCGGCCCGGTGCTGCGGCCGGAGTTCCGCGGCCATGTCCGCGACTACCGCGAGCTGGTGTTCAAGACCGCCGCCCAGGCGCTGCCGGCCTGGACCCGGTTCCGCGGCGTGCTGCCGGGCTGGGACAACACCGCCCGCCGCCAGAACGACGGCTACATGCTGACCAACGCCTCGCCCGGCGCCTATCAGGCCTGGCTGGAGGACGTGCTGCAGCAGACCCGCGAGCAGAATTTCGGCGACGAGCGCATGGTGTTCGTCAACGCCTGGAACGAGTGGGGCGAAGGCGCCTATCTGGAGCCCGACCGGCGCTACGGCCGCAGCTACCTGGAAGCGACCCGCAACGCCCGCGAGCCCTGGGTGTTCCAGCCGCTGCCGAAGCCGGGCGAGGACCCACCGCCCCCGGCCCAGGGCCTGCCCGAGATCTGCCTGGTCGGCCATCCCTTCGCGCCGATCGGGCGCGGCGAGGACATCCGCGCCGCCCTGCGCGCCTTCAAGGCGGTCGGCATCGAGCCCACGGTGCGCGACGTCTATGCGCTCAACCCGCGCGACCCCGACCAGGCTGTTCTGGTCGAGCCGCACCTGACCGAGCGCCTGAGCCCGGACATCAACATCTTCTTCATCAATGGCGACGAGGTCGCGCCGATCCTGGCGCACCTCAAGGACCATCGGCCGCCGGGCGCCTATGACATCGTCTATCCGGCGTGGGAGCTGCCGCGCTACCCGGCCGAGTGGGCCGAGGCGCTGGCGCGCTTCCCCGAGACCTGGGCGCAGTCGCGTTTCGTGCTGGACTCGCTGACCAAGGCCGGCCTCGCCACTGTCGTGCACATGACGCAGCCCAGCGAGCCCCTGATCCCGCGCTTTTTGGGCCGGCGCCAGCTGAAGCTGCCTGACTCGGCGTTCCTGTTCCTGTTCGCGTTCGACTTCTCCTCCTATGTCGACCGCAAGAACCCGTGGGCCGTGCTCAAGGCCTTCGAGGGCTTCCTGGCCCGCCATCCCCAGGCCGACGTCCGGCTGGTGATCAAGACCAACGGCAGCCACACCCGGCCCGACGACCACAAGCGCTTCCGCGCCGCCTTCGAGCGCTTCCGCGACCGCGTGGTGATCATCGACCGCACGCTGTCGGATCCGGAGATGAAGAACCTGATCCGCGCCGCCGACTGCTTCGTCTCGCTGCACCGGGCGGAAGGCTTCGGCCGCGGCCCGGCCGAGGCCATGTTCTATGGCCGCCCGGTGATCGCGACAGGCTATTCCGGCAACATGGACTTCATGACGCCGGAGACCGCCTGCCTGGTCGACTACAGCCTGGTGCCGGTGCCCGAGGACGCCTACCCGCACTGGCAGGACCAGGTCTGGGCCGACCCCGACGTCGACTCGGCGACCCGCTGGATGTGCAAGGTCTACGAGGACCGCGCCTTCGCGACCGAGCTCGGGCGGCGCGCGGCGCGGGTCATGCGCACCCAGTTCGCCAGCCGCGCCGCCGGGCTCCGGTTCGCGGAGCGGATCAAGGCGATCGCGGCCGACCGGGTGCGGATGCCGGCGGCGGCGAAATAGCGTCGGGCGGCGCCGGCCGGGTCACCCGTCGAGCGTCCGCCGACCTGATGCGGACGCGCGTGCCTCCAGCGGCTGCTGGCTGTCCAGTACCAGCGCCTGGGCGAGCCACATCTATGTCTGACGGCGAGATCACCCTCTACACCACCGAGGACGGCGAGACCCGGGTGCAGCTGCACGCCCGGGACGGCAGGGTGTGGCTTAGGCTCAAAGCAGCCTGCGCGTGGACCTCATGCGTGTCGTCCCCCTTCATGCCACATCATGGCGATGGCGATGCGCATCAGGCCGAGAACCGCCGCACGACATTCTCCAGCAGCCGGGAGACCGGCCCCTGGAACCCGCCATCCTGCCACAGGCTCCCGCAGAAGGTGATCGAGCCGACCGAGAACACCGCGCCGCCGCCCGGGGGTCTCGAAATAGACGACCTCCCCACGCTTCAACGCGTCGGGCGGTTCGCCCGACAGGGTCGCGACGTGGGACAGCAGCTCCTCGGACACGGTGACGAAGGATGGCGGCGGGTCCTCGGACCGGGCGAGGATCACCGCGCTCTCGGGCGTGCCCAGGTCGCGGTCGGCGCGGTCGAGCTCGAAGCCGGCGGCACCCCCGCCGGACAGGCCGTAGCCGCCGATCGTCTCGCCCGGGACGCCCTCGAAGATCCACCCCTGCTCCGGCTGGTAGGACGCGGGGAGCCGCCGGTAATGGGTCCCCTCGAACAACCCCTGGCCCGAAAAGCCGACCCCGGCCAGGCGCTGCGGCGGCCGGCGGTTGCGCCGCCACAGCCCGCCGAGCTGGCCGTCCAACGCGTGGTGGTATTCGCCCGGCTCGGCCGCCCAGGCCCGGATGCCGCCCTCGGCGCGGCGGACCTCGATGACACCGGGCATCCCGGGATGGCGCGCGATCCGCCAATAGAAGCCGTTGCCGCCCAGATAGACCAGCCGTCCGCCATGATCGACATAACTCTGCAGGGCGTCCAGCGTGCCCAAGGTGTGGTATTCGGGATGCGAGCCGGTCAGCACCACCTTGTAGGGGGCCAGCAGCGCGGCGCCCTCCTCGTCCAGGTCCTCGTCGGTCAGCACGTCGAAGGGCAGGCCCATCGCCTCCAGCCAGGCCAGCAGATGCGTATCGGCGGGGTAATGCCGCAGCCCCGACCCCCTGGGATCATCGAAGGTCAGGAAGCCGGGCCGCATCGTCAGCATCGGCCGCAGGCGCGACGAAACCGCAACGCCGCTGCCGTCCGGATGCCGGTTGTAGGTGGACGCCCCATAGATCGGATAGTCGTCGGGATTGTAGGGCGACGCGCCCCAGGCGGCGATGCGGCGTCGGAATGCGGCATCGAGATTGCCCCGGGCGTGGTTGGCATAAGCCTGATAGGTAAAGGTCGGGGCCAGGAAGGCGATCGCCCGGTGCGGCCCGGCCTTGGGCGGCAGCACGAAAAACGGCAGCCGGTCCTCGCCGCCCTCGCAGCTCAGATGGAGCGCGTAGCTGCCGGATGGCAGGTCGTCCGGAATGTCGAGATCGAAGTCCTTGTCCCAGCGGCAATCGTCGAGGTCGTCGGCGTGGAAGTGAATTGCCGCATAGTCCTCGGGCGCGTGGCGCCAGCAATGCTCGCGACCGGTCCAGCTGGCACCGACAACGCCGCGGGTAGGCAGGTTGACCACCTGGCCGTGGCAGGCGTCGGCCCCGGTGTCCCAGAGGCCGATGCCGCCGATGTCGCGGCTGAAATCCCAGGCCGCCAGCACCGGCGCGGCCGGCGGCAAGGCGGCCGGGTCCGGCCAGTCGGCGCAGGCGCCGGCCAGCAGCGCCGGCGCCTCCAGCTTGCCGTCGAAGTGGCGCGTCGGCGCCTGGGCGTTCTCCGCGGCGAACAGCACCGTGGCGGCGGTCGGCAGGATCAACCCGGCGGCCTGGCCGCGAACGATGGTGGCCGGCGGCTGCGGCGCGGGTGGCAGGGCGGGCTCGGCGAGCGGCACCTGACCCAAGCTCAGCGTCCCGGTCGCCGGATCGGCGGACAGCCAGAGACGGTACCAGCGCTGCGCGCCGAGCGGCGCGGCCGTCGCCACGGTCGCGCTGCCGCCGGGCCAGGCCAGCCGGGCCACCGCGCCGGCCGCACCGGCCGACAGCACGATGCGGCAATCGGGCGCCCCCTCGGCCGCCGATTCCTCGGCCAGCACGGCCTGCGGCGCGCCGGGGCGCGGCATCCACAGCAGCACGGTCCAGGTGCCGGCGGCCCGCGGATCGCGCGCCGGGCCCCGGGGCACCCGGCCGAAGGACCCGGCGCGCACGGCCTGGCGCCGGCCGGCCAGGGTGCGGTCGAAGCGATGCGACAGATCCTCGACGCGCAACCCCGGCCCCTCGGGGTTGGGATCGCCGGAGATCACCCGCTGCAGCCGCGCCCGGTACTGGCCGCCGTCGCGCAGGCTGACATGCACGGACAGGCGCCCGCCGGGCCGCGCCGACAAGCGGTCGAGATAACCGGTGACCGGAAGCTCCGCGGGCGGTTCGCCCTCTGGATGAGCCATGTTGCCTACCCCCCGCTCACGCCGACCAGCGCCTCGACCCGCCCGGGATCGCGCCTGAGCTCGGCCGCCTCGCCCGCCAGCGCCACGCGGCCATTGTTCAGCACATAGACGCGGTCGGCGAGGTCCAGCGCGATGCGGATGGATTGCTCGACCAGCAGAACCGACAGGCGCTGCCGCTTCAGCTCGCGCAGCATGTCGATGACCGCCGTGACGATAACCGGGGCCAGGCCCTGGGACGGCTCGTCCAGCAGCAGCAGCTCCGGCCCGGTCATCAGCCCGCGGCCGATCACCATCATCTGCTGCTGTCCGCCCGAAAGCTGCCCGCCCTTGCGGCCCATCAGCTCGGCCAGGGCGGGGAACCAGGCCAGCACGTCGGCCATGGTCCAACGCGAGGCGGCGTTCGCGGTCAGCATCAGGTTTTCCTCGACCGACAGCAGCGAGAACGGGTCGCGCTGCTCGGGCACATAGGCGATCCCGCTTCGCGCGATCCGGTGCGTCGGGGTGCCGTCCAGGTCCTGGCCGCGGAACCGCACGCGGCCGGCACGCGGCGGCGTCAGGCGCATGATCGAGCGCAGGGTAGTGGTCTTGCCCGCGCCGTTGCGGCCGAGCAGCGCCACCAGCTCGCCCGCGCGGACCTGCAGCGAGACACCGTGCAGCACGTGGCTGTTGCCGTAATAGGTGTGGATGTCGTCGACATCCAAAAGCGGGATCTCCGGCGCGGATTCCGGCATGGGTCAGGCCCCGAAATAGGCGGTCTTGACCGCGGGATCGCGCGACACCGCGTCGGGCGGGCCGTCGGCGATCACCCGGCCCCGGTCCATCACGAGCAGCCGGTCCGAGATCCGCATCACGACGTCCATCTTGTGCTCGATCATGACGACCGTGTGGGCCTCGACCAGCGACCGGATCAACCGCCCGACCCGGCCGGTTTCCTCCTGCGACAGGCCGGCCGTCGGCTCGTCCAGCAGCAGCAGGCGCGGCGCGCCCGCCAGCGTGATGGCGATCTCGAGCAGCCGCTGGTCGCCATAGGACAGCGCATCGGCGCGCAGATGGCGCAAGGCGGCGATGCCGACGCGCTCCAGCAACTCGGCGACGCGCGCCTCGTCGCGGCGGAACCGGTCGGCGCGGCGCCAGAATACCAGCCGTCCGCCATGGTCCTGGCGATAGGCCGCGATCCAGACATTGTCCTCGACCGTCAGCTCGGGAAACACGGACGTGATCTGGTACGAGCGCCCGATGCCCCGGCGCGCCAGGCGATGGGGCGGCAAGCCGGTGACGTCGCGGCCCTCGAAGCGGATCGTGCCCGCGCTGGGCCGCAAATCCTTGGTCAGCAGGTTGAACAGCGTCGTCTTGCCGGCGCCGTTGGGACCCAGGATGCACACGAGCTCGCCCGCCGCGACGTCCATCGACACGCCGTCCACGGCGCGATGGCCGCCGAACTGCTTGCTGAGCCCCGAGACCGACAGCAGGGGGGTCATGGCGCGCGCGTCCGGGCCGTCAGGGTGCTGAGCCGCCCGCCCAGCTCGAGCACGCCGCCGCGCAGGAACATCACCACCAGGATGACGACCAGGCCGAACAGCAGCGGCCAGCGGTCCCAGACCAGCGACAGCCCATCCTGCAGCAGGATGAAGATGGCGGCCCCGATCAGCGACCCGAACAGCGAGCCCAACCCGCCGATCAGCACCATGAACACCAGGTTGCCCGAATTGACCCAGGCCACCGCGTCGATCGGCATGATCCAGTACAGCATGCCGTAAAGCACCCCGGCCAGGCCGGTCAGCATGCCCGACAGGGCGAAGGCCAGCGTCTGCGCCTGGTGCACGTCGTAGCCAACCGAGAAGGTGCGGCGCGGGTTCTGGTGCGCGGCGCTCAGCACCCGGCCGAGCGGGCTGTCGATGATGCGCAGCAGCGCGAGCACGCCCGCGAAGGTGAGCACCGCGACCACCACGTAGAAATTGAGCGGCCGGTCGAGGTCGAGCGCGATGCCGGGCAGCAGCGTGGCCGGACGCGCGATGTCCCCCAGCCCGTCCTGCCCTCCGGTGACGCTGCGCCAGCTGTAGATCGCGTAATAGACCAGCTGGTTGAAGGCGAAGGTGAGCATGATGAAGTAGATGCTGCTGCGCCGCACGCACATGGCGCCCATCGCGGCGGCGAACAGACCGGCGGCGGCCGCGCCGGCCGCCAGCGGGACGATCAGCGGCAGCGCGGTGTGCGCCATCAGCCAGCCGCCGACATAGCCGCCGATGCCGAACATGGCGGCCTGGCCGAACGAGAACAGCCCGCCAACGCCGATCACCAGGTACGCGGCCGTGGCCGCCAGGGCGAAGATCATCAGTTCGGTCGCGGTGCTGAGGGACAGCAGGAGCGGCGCCCCCACCATCGCCACCACCAGGCAGAGCAGCCCGGCCAGCCGGTCGGCGCGCATCAGCGCTCCCCCAGCAGGCCTTGGGGCCGGATCGCCAGCACCAGGATCATCAGCGCGTAGATGATGACCGTGCTGGCCTGCGGCACCCACAACGCGGCGAGCGACTGGACGACGCCGACCAGCAGGCCGGCGAGAATGCCGCCATAGATGCTGCCGAGGCCGCCCAGCACCACCACGACCAGCGCAGTGGCCATCATGTCGGTGCCCATGGTGACCGACAGCCCGTGGAGCGGTGCCGCGAGCCCGCCGGCCAGGCCCGCCAGCACGGCGCCGAGCGCGAACGCCGCGGTGAACAGCGACTCGACGTCGATGCCCAGGCTCGCCGCCATCTCCGGCCGCTCGATGCCGGCCCGGATGCGGGCGCCGAACCGGGTCCGCTCGATCAGCATCCAGACGACCAGGATGAGGCCCAGGCTGGACCCGGTAATGAACAGCAGGTAGCGCGGGAACAGGGCAATGCCGATGTCGAGGGCGCCGGCCAGCCAGCCGGGCGGCGCCATCGACCGGCCGAGGCCGCCCCAGATCACGATCACCGTCTGCTCGATCACCAGGGCCGTGCCGAACAGCAGCAGGAGCTGGAACAGATAGGCCTGGCCGCGCAGCCGGCGGATCAGCAGCCGTTCGATCGCGAGTCCCGCCAGCCCGGTCGCAGCCGCGGCGGCAAGCAGCCCGAGCCAGAACGACCCGCTCGCCACCGCCGCCGCATAGGCGACATACCCGCCGACCAGATACAGGGCGCCATGCGCGAAGTTCGGCACATTGAGGAGCCCTTTGATGATCGCAAGGCCGAACGCCATCAGCCCATAGAGCGCGCCGACGGCGAGCCCGTTCACGATCTGGACGCCGAGGAGCGTCGGGGTCACGGCGCCGCCGCCCGCCCTACAGCGGCCCCAGGCCCTTGCAGGCGTTCAGCTCGTGCGGCTGGTTATCGCTGCCGACATGCACCAGCTCGGCATAGTCGTCGCCGCTCGTCATCGCCGACGCCGCCTTGCCACGGATCACGAAATAGGGCCGCACGGTCTGGTGGGTATCGGGATCGATCCGGCTCCGGCCCAGGATCCCCTCATACTCCAGGCCTTCCAGCGCCGTGATCACCTTGGGAATCTCCACGCTGCCCGCCTTGCGCATCGCCAGCAGCACCGTGCGGAAGCTGTCATAGCCATAGGCGGCGGCATAGCCGGGAAGCGAACCGTATTTCTTGCGATAGGCGTCGACGAATTCCTTGTTCGCCGGCACATCGACCAGGTGGTAGTAGTTCTCGCCCAGGATAAGCCCATCGCGGATGTCGGGCGACAGCTCGGGCATCTGGTCGACTTCGATTCCCCAGGGAACGACGACGGCGATGTTCTTGGCGCCGAACCCGGCGAACTGGCGCAGGCAGCTCACCGCGTCGGCGCCCGCATTCAGAAGGCACAGCACGTCCGGCTTGGCCGCGATCGCCTGCGTCAGATACTGCGTATATTGCCGCTCGCCCAGGGGATGGGCGGCGTTGCCGACCAGCTCCAGCCCCTTGGCCTTGGCCACGACCTCGGCATAGCGATGCAGCGCTTCGCCGAACACATAGTCCGCCGTGACGGTATAGATGCGCTTGGCCTGCGGATGCGCCTCGGCCAGGTGGTCGAACACCGCCTTCAGGGCCGTATAGGGATTGGCCGACCACTGGAAGGTGTAGCGGCTGCAACGCGCGCCGGTGAAGTCCTCGGAACCGCCGGCCGCATATTGCAGGACCTTCTCGCGCCGGGCCACGGCCGACTCCGCCAGGCCGATATCGCTGGCGAAATTGCCATTGAAGACCGACAGCCCGTCGCTGGAAATCGCATCGCTGAGCCGACGCACGCCGCTCGCCGAGCGCCCCTCGTCGTCCCGGGAAATGTATTTCAGCGGGCGGCCCAGGATGTCGCCGCCGGCCATCTCGATCGCGAGCTGCGACCCCTGGCTGACCAGCTTGCCCGCGAATCCGTAGCTGCCGGTGTTCGGCGTGATGCTGCCGAAGGTCACGGCGTCGGCTGCCCACGCCCGGCGCGGCAGCAGGCCGCTCGGCGCCACTCCGCCGGCACCAGCCAGCAGGGCGCGGCGGGTCAGGGTCAGGTTGTTCCGGCGGGTCGGCGATGGGGCCGTCATGCCACGATCCTCCCAGTCGAGCTGTCACACCACAGAGGCCAGTCCCAGCTGGCAGTTCCTGGACATCGTACAATTAGCCCTGTACGATGTTCAAGCGCATCAGGATGGTGCGAGCGAGAAAAATCATGGGGCAGAGCGCTTCAACAACCGGCGATCCGCTTGCGCTGGCGGTGGCCGGTGCAACAGACGCGCCTGCGCTCACCCGCTTCATCGAGCGGCCTCTGCCGCTATTCAGCTAAGCAACGAATGACGGAACATTCAAAATGATGGACAGTTTTTCGCCTATCGGCGGACCAATTCAGCTCTTCTACACGCCCATCGGCGCTAAGCGGCTTCCAACCATCTCTCACGCCGAAGGCCTCTACATGTGGGATACTGCCGGGAAGCGTTACGTTGACGCGTCATCCGGGCCGATCTGCTGCAATCTAGGGCACGGCAACCGCCGTGTGATAGAGGCCGGCATCACGCAGATGTCGAAGGTGTCCTTTGCAAGCAGGAATCTTTTCGAAAACGAGCCGAACATTCAACTGGCTGAATTGCTGGCGACGCTTTCCGGTCCGGGTTTCGAACGAGCGTTTATCGTCTCCGGCGGTTCCGAAGCCACGGAAGCGGCGCTCAAGTTCGCTCGGCAATACGCTGTCGTCACCGGCCAGGGTACGAAATGGAAAGTGCTTGCCAGAATGCCGAGCTACCACGGCGCGTCATTGGGGGCCGTGTCGGTGACGGGAGATCCCGAAAGCGAATACCTCTATGGCGAGGTCACTCGCGTCATGCCGAAGGTGCCGGCGCCCTTCACCTATCGGCTCGCCGACGGTCAAGATGCAAAGGGTGCGGCCGAGACGGCAGCCAGAGCGCTGGAAGAGGCCATTCTTGCGGAGGGACCCGAGACCGTACTCGCCTTTATCATGGAGCCGGTCGGGGGGCTCGCGACAGGCGCACTGGTCGCACACGACGTCTATTACAGCCTCGTTCGCGACATCTGCACGCGCCATGGCGTCCTGCTCATTTTCGACGAGGTGATGAGCGGCGCCGGGCGTACGGGCAAGTTCCTGTCCGCGGAGCATTGGCCGCTCGCCAAGCCCGACATCTGTACCCTCGCCAAGGGCGTTTCGGCGGGCTACACGCCTCTTGGCGTTGTCATGGTCAGCGCCCAGATGACGGACATCCTGCGCAACGCGGGGGGCTTCGTCCACGGCCACACCTATTCCGCCAATCCGCTGTCCTGCGCCATCGCCCATGCAGCGCTCACCGAACTGGTCGAGCGGGATCTGATGAGCAATGCAGCCGATATGGGCGAGCTTCTGAAAACGGAGCTGATTGCCCTGATGGATCGCTGCGATTTCATTGGCGATGTGCGCGGCAAGGGTCTGCTGACGGCCATCGAGGTTGTGTCGGATAAGGAACGGAAATCGGTTTTTGCATCCGAAGAACCATCGGTCGGCCGCCTGGTTCGACTGGGCATCGAACGAGGCCTTCTGCTCTACACGCGCCGTACGGCATATGGTCGCTACGGAGAGTGGTTGATGATCGCCCCGCCTCTCATTGTCACAAGAGAACAAGTGCACGAGATCGTCGGCTTGCTCGAGGAGACATTTGCTGCGTTCAAGGCCGAAAAAGCGGGTAGACCATGATGGCGTCCGTAGTCCCCGTTCACCGGAAGCCGCGGCAGTTGTCCCTTGGGATGATCGATGCCGGCGCTTTCGGCGCCTCAGGATGATCGCCGAGGTTGCCTGCCGATGATGGCCTCCAGACCGGTGATGAAGGCATCGACAAACAGCTCGAAGCTGTCGTCCATCGGCGCCTCGGCACCATTCTGCCACCGCAAGATAAAGCTCCTGTTGGCCATCCCCTCGATATTATTCGCGAGGATGGGATGGCTTTCAGCGTCCACCGAAGCGACGACCCTGCGCATCCCCATCGCCCACTCGGCCGCTTCCTCCTTCGGCACCATCGCAAATTCCTGGGTCGTGAAGCCCACCATGGTCGCGATGACGGCGTTGTAAGCGGCTCGCAATTGCCCGGGCGGACACCCTGCCTGACTCAGAACCGTCAGAATGCTCTCGATCATATCCAAGTCGACACTCGCATTGGAGACGAGTTGGACGCCGATGAGTGGCGCAACGTTCGGATGCCGGCGGATGGCCTCGCGATAGTTTCGAAACAGGGACTTCAGCCATATCTTCCAATCGAGCGGAAGAGCGGGTGCGATGCCGCGCAGCACTTCCGAAATGACTGCGCCGATGACCGCGTTGCGGCCTGGAATATGCCAATAAATCGCGGTGGGATAAACCCCCAGTTCCTTCGCCAGATTGCGCATGCTGAAGTTTTCGAGCTCGGTGGTATCGATGAGCTTGATCGCGGCAGCGACGATCGCTTCCCTGGTGAGGCCAGGCAGATCAGTCTGCGGCTTCGGTTTGCGCGGTGCTCGCCGCTGTCGACCCACGACGGCCTGGTTCATTTTCGATTCTCCATTCCCGACCATCGATTGTCCCGCAAGGCCACCCCGAGCCGACAAAACGGCCCATTGTCCTTAGCTCGAGCGCGGAAAATCCCGGCGGCTCTCCCTGATCAGGTGGGCTGATCGATCTCACCGGCCGGCGTCTACAGCGGCTTGGAGCCGATCATCGGCCGGCCGATCCGGACCGACGCGATCGTCGACAGCTGGCAGGATATCATCCGGCTCGCCGCGTCGATCAAGGCCGGAAGCGTGGCGCCGTCGACCATGCCGAAGAAGCTGTCGGCCTATAAGCGGCAGAACCAGCTCGACTTGGCCCTTGCCGAGGTTGGCCGGATCGAACGGACGCTGTTCTCGCTCGATTGGCTGGAGAACAAGGACTTGCGCCGGCGTTGCCAGGCCGGCCTGAACAAGGGCGAAGCCCGTCATGCCCTTGCCCAGACCATCTATGCGCACCGGCAAGGCCGCTTCGCAGATTGATCGTGACGTCGCGCGTCGCCCGATCCGTTCGGCTGTATGCCCAGTCAAGCCGACGGTGCGAGCGCCGCATCCAGGGTGGCCCGGAACTGCGCCGGGGCGCAGTCGCTCTCGATCCGGGACAGGGCGCGCTCGCGGATCGTCTGCCACAGCCCCTCGCCCTCATGGAGCCGCGCGCAGGCTGCGGCGAAGGCGTCCGGGTCGCCGCCGACCAGCAGCTCGGCGCCGTCCGCCCAGCCGAGCTGCTGGGCCAGGAGCGGCGTTGCCACCACCGGCAACCCCGCCGCCGCCGCCTCGTGGACCTTGTGCGGGATGCCGGCGGCATAGCGGGTCGGCGCGATGAAGACGCGGGCCCGGTCGTACAGCGGCCGCAGGTCGTCGACGCGGCCCAGCAGCTGCAGCGCGGGATGGCGCAGCTGCGCCAGGCGCGGCGCGGCCGCCGAGCCGGCCACGGTCAGGCGCGGGGCGGTGCCCAGCCGCTGCTCCAGCACCGGCAGGATCTCCTCCACGAACCAGACCAGGCTGTCGACATTGGGCGTGTCGTCCTCGTCCAGGCGGCCCACGAACAGCAAGCCGTCGCGGTCGGCGAACGGGCGCGTCGTCGGCTCCGGGCGCAGCTCATGGCCGAGCACATGCACCTGGGGCAGGCCGTGGGCGCGGTAATGGCCGGCCTCCTCCTCGGACACCGCCAGCACGGCGTCGGCGCGCGCGGCCAGCGCCATCTCGCCGGCGATCAGGCGCTTCGCCTCGGCCTCGCCGGGCGGCTGGCCGGACAGGGTGGCCAGCTGGATCGCGCGCAAGGCCAGCAGCGCCTCGGCGTCATAGACCAGGCGCGCCGTGCCCAGCAGCTCGGCGCGGCGGGCCAGGTGCGGCGACAGGGCGGCCATGCAGTCGGCGCGGCTGACCAGCACCGTGTCGTAGTAGCCGCGCCGCTCGGCCAGGAAGCCGCCCAGGCCGGCGACGCCGAGCCCGGTCATGACCTCGACCTCCAGCGGCACCAGGCGCCGCACCTCGGGCCAGGCGGGACTAGGGCGGTGCAGGGGATAGAGCGTCACCGCCCAGCCGGCGTCGACGGCGGCCTGCAGGATCGCGGCGGCGCGCGGATAGCCGCTGCCCTCGCGCGGATCGGGCAGGCGGGCGTCCAGGATCAGCAGCCGGCCGCGCGCGGGCGGCCGCGCCCGCGCCCAGAGCTGGCGGTCGGGATCAAGCGGCGGCTGGCGCGCCAGCGCCGGCGCATGGGCGGCGCGGAACACCGCCTGGTTGCGCTGCTGCAGCGCCAGGGCGGCCGCGCGGTTGGCCGAGCTGGCGAACTCGTAATGCAGGATCTCCACGCGCGGGTCGTAGACGACGCGGCGGCCGGACGCCCACAGGCGCAGGCACAGGTCGGTCTCCTCGTAGTAAGCGGGCGCGTAGCGCTCGTCGAGGCCGCCCAGCGCGCGGAAGGCCTCGGCGTCGACCAGCAGGAAGGCGCCGGAGCAGAAATCGACGTCGCGGCGAGCCATCACCGCCGGGTCGGCCGGGTCGCGGTCGCGGCCATAGCCTTGGCAGGTGCCGTCGGCCCATACGATGCTGCCGGCCTCCTGCAGCCGGCCGTGATGCAGCAGGATCTTGCCGCCGACCGCCGCGACCCGCGGCAGCGCCATGCTGTCCAGCGCCGCGGCCAGCGCGCCCGGCAGCAGCAGCGCGTCGTTGTTGAGCAGCAGCAGGTGGCGGCCGCGCGCCAGCGCCGCCGCCTGGTTGACCGCCTTCAGGAAGCCGACATTGTCCGCGTTGCGCACGACCCGCGCGTCGGCGACCAGCGCCAGCAGCCGGTCGGTGTCGTCGCTGGACGCATTGTCGACGATGATCACCTCGACCGGCACGTCGGCGTGGGCAGCGATCGACTCCAGGCAGGCCCAGGTCAGCGCGGCCTGATTGTACAGCACCAGCAGGATCGAGATCGCGGGCTCGGCGGCGCGCGGCAGACGCAGCGGCACGCCGCGGCGCAGCGCCGCCTGCAGGCGCAGCTCCGCGTGCAGCTTGACCACCGCCTTGGCGGCCTCGACCTGGTCGGCCGGCAGGATCGCGCCGGCCGGCGCCGGCGCCCGCGCCGGTCCGCGACGCGCGGCCCAGGCGTAGCGCAGCCGCATGGCGCGTTCGAACAGCAGCCGCGCCCAGGCCTTGCGCCGCAGGCCGGTGCGCAGAGCCCGCACCGGCGCGGTGATCCGCCAGGACAGCGATGCCTGCATGGCCTCCAGCGCCCGCTCCAGAGTGCGGATGCGCTGGTCGCGGGCGTCGAGCTCGGCGCGCAGCTCGGCGACCCGGGTGTCGTCGGCGTCTCGCGCCATCGGCCCTGCCTTGTTCCCGTGGGTGCGCCCGTTTAGCAGGGATCGCGGGGAACGGGGAGAGGGCGCCGCGCTTCGACCAGGAAGCGCGTCAGCCCACGCGCAGCACGAGGTGGTCGCACTGCCGAGCGGCGTATTCCAGGGCGGCGGTAATGTCGCCGTCCTCCAGCAACGGATGATCCGCGAGGATTTCCGCGCGGTCCGCGCCGGCGGCCAGTAGGTCGAGCACGTCTTTGACGCGGATGCGCAGGCCGCGCAGGCAGGGGCGGCCCCCGCATTGGCCGGGATCGACGGTGATCCGATGGGTTTCACTCATGCTTCGTCTCCCTATCGAGCATGATCTCGGGTCGCCCCACCCTAGGCGAGAACCAGCGCGATCGGCCCCGACGCGGCCGTCAACGCCGGCCTTGCACCGCCCATCGCGCGCACGGTGATCCGGTCGAAGGCCGGGCGGAAGCTGCCGCTGGCGGTCATCGCCATGGCATCGCCCTGCCGCTCGAAGCGGAGATGCAGGCCGCCGGTTCGCCAGTCGGCCATCTCGCCGTCGTCCTCGTAGAGGTCCGCGGTCGATGGCGTGGGCGACGACCCGAACACCAGCAGCCGGCGCTGGTCGCCATCGGCCACCGGCACCAGGGCGCCGGCGCGCACGAACACCGGCAGCCGGCCGAGCGGGGCGGCGACGCGGACGGTCTGGCCGCCGGCATGGGCGGTGCCGTCGTGCAGGTCATGCCAGCCGCCGGGATGGGCGGGCAGGTAGACCGCGCGCTCGGTGGCGCCCGCCTCCAGCACCGGCGCCACCAGCAGGTCGGGGCCGAGCAGGAAGCTGTCCTCGACGGTGCGGGCCGCCGGGTCGTCCGGGAACCCGTAGAACAGCGGCCGCACGGCCGGCTCGTTGGCCGCCGCTGCGCGCCACATCTGCGTGTAGAGATAGGGCATCAGCCGGACGCGCAGCCGCATGACCTCGCGCACCTGGGGCAGCACCGAGGGATGCATCCAGGGCTGGTTGACGACGCCGTCCGCCTTCCACGAGTTCATGACGAAGCGCGGCCACAGCGCGCAGAACTCGACGAACCGGCAGAACAGCTCGGGGTCGGGGCTGGGGCCGTGGAAGCCGCCGACATCGTGGCCGGTGTTGAACATGCCCGACAGGCTCATGTTCAGGCCCTGGGTCAGGTTGAAGCGCAGCGACTTCCACGCCGTCTCGTTGTCGCCCGACCAGGTCTGGCCGTAGCGCCAGATGCCGGCGCCGCCGGCGCGGGTGATGGCGTAGGGCCGCTTGCCCGGGGCGTGGGCCGCCTGGGTCTCGTAGGACAGCTTGGTCATCAGCAGCGCCTGGGCCGGCCGCGCCAGCGCCTGCGGATAGGGACGGCCGTCGCCGTGGCAGACCGCATCCTCGTCCCAGATCTCGTATTCGTTGTTGTCGTTCCAGACCGCGGCCACGCCATAGTCGAGCAGCGCTGATTCGATGCCGCGGCGCCACCATTGGCGGCCCGCCGGATTGGTGAAGTCCAGATGGAAGCCCAGCCCGTCCCAGAATTGGGCGACCGCCGGCTCGCCGGTGGCGCCGTCCTGGACCAGGGCCTTGGCCTGCTGGACCTCGGCCAGGCGCGGGTGGTCGTCGAGCAGGCACGGCTTGAGGTTGGTCACCGGCTGCATCCCGGCCGCTTTGAGCCGGGCCATGGTCGCGGCCGGATCGGGGAATTTCTCGCGGTTCCAGTTGAAGGCATAGCGCCGCTTGCCGATCGAGGTGTAGCCCGAGCCGAAATGGAAGCTCGCGCACGGGATCTCATGACGCAGGCACTCCGCGATGAAGGCGGTGAGCCTGCGGTCGGCGTCGGGCGAGTCCGGGATGGTCATGGTGGTCATGCCGAAGCCCAGCGACCAGCGCGGCGGGAAGGCCTGGCCGCCGGTCAGCCACGAGAAGCGGCGGACCACGTCAGGCACGGTCGGCCCCGACAGGACATAGTAATCCAGGTCGCCGTCCACCGCCGCATAGGACCGGAACAGGCCGTGATAGTTGTCGATGGTGCAGCCCAGGTCGATGTCGGCGACCGCCAAATTGTCGTAGAAGACGCCGTGGGCGCCGGCCGGGCCGTCGACCAGGATCACCGGGATCATCTTGTACAGCGGGTCGCTGAGCTCGGCGTCGAAGCCGCAGGGGTCGACCGCGTCGATGCGGAAGCGGCGGCCGGTGCGGTCCAGCGGGCCGGCCTTGTCGCCCAGGCCGTAATGCCGGTCGGCCTCGTCCCGCGCCATGGCATGGGTCACGGCACCCGTCTTGCGCGACAGGAAGTAGGCCTGGGTGCGCCGGTCCTGCAGGAACGGGCGGTCCTCGCCCGGCCGCCGCCACTCGATCGAAAAGGGCGCCAGCTGCACGACCGCGGTGAGGCCGCCGGCCGCCGCCAGCGTGACCGTCTCGCCGTCGGCGGCGACCTCGGCAGCCGGGCAGGCGAAGCCCGTCAGATCGTCCCGCGGCCGGCCCTCATAGGGCGGTTCCAGCCCGCCCGGCGCGATCGACCAGCCGCGGTCCAGGCGGTAGCCGCCGGGCCGCTTCAGGACGACCCGGCCGATATCGGCCTCCAGCAGGCCGACCCGGAGCTCGGCCCCGAAATCCAGGTCGAAGACGGCCCAGATGCCGTCGCGGCCGCGATAGCGGCCGGTGGTGAGCGCTTTCATGGCGGTCTCCGAAACAGTCAGCCGGCGCGTACGGCGGCGCCGGCGGAATCGAACAGGTGCAGCGCCTCGCGCCGCAGCGAGAGGCCGATCGGTTGGCCGCGCTGGACCCGGGCCTGGCCTTCCAGGCGGACGGTGAGCTGCGGCAGCCCGGGGGCGGTGGCGTAGAGGTAGGTTTCGCCGCCCAACTGCTCGGCCAGGTCTACGGTGGCGGCTAGGTCGGCGCCGCCGTCGGCCAGCGCCACATGCTCGGGCCTGACACCCAGCGTCACCGCCTCGCCTGCCGCGATCCCGCCGGGCAGCGGCAGCGCCAGGTCGCGGTCGCCGAGGCGGACGCCGGCGGCGGTCGCCTGGCCCGGCAGCAGGTTCATGCGCGGCGAGCCGATGAAGCCGGCGACAAACAGGTTGTCGGGGCGGTTGTAGAGCTCGAGCGGCGTGCCGACCTGTTCGATCCGGCCGGCCTGCAGCACCACGATGCGGTCGGCCAGGGTCATGGCCTCGACCTGGTCGTGGGTGACGTAGATCATGGTGCCGCCGATCTCGGCATGGAGTGCTGCCAGCTCCTTGCGGGTGGCGACGCGCAGCTCGGCGTCCAGGTTCGACAAGGGCTCGTCGAACAGGAAGATCTTGGGGTCGCGCACGATCGCCCGGCCGATGGCGACGCGCTGCCGCTGGCCGCCCGACAGCGCCTTGGGCCGGCGCTCCAGATACGGAGTGAGGCGCAGCATCTCGGCCGCCCGCATCACCCGCGCGTCGATCTCGGCCCGGCTCATGCGCAGGTTCTCCAGCGCGAAGGCCATGTTCTGGCGCACCGTCATGTGCGGGTAGAGCGCGTAGTT
>CAZEFK010000121.1:0-22873 GCA_964511405.1 uncultured Comamonadaceae bacterium
GGCGGCCGCGGCCGAGCGCGGGATCGGACTGCACGCGATCGGCCGCTTTGCCCTGGCGAACGGCGGGACCGATGGCCTGGTGTTCGGCTATGGCATGATCGAGGCCGGGCGGATCGGCGAGGCGGTCCGGCGCCTGGCCGACCTGCTGCCGCATTGACCGCTATGGATCCAGCGCCAGGGCCGGTGCCGCGCCGGCGGCAAGCCGCTCCAGCCCGGCGCGGATCCGGGCGACGGCGGATGCCCAGTCGCCGGGCCGGGCTTGGCGCACCACGCGCAGGCTCTCGTACCACAAGCACGGCGCGTCCGCCGGCAGCCATCGCCAGTCGCGGTGGCTGCCCAGCATCATCCAGACCGGGCTGCCGATCGCGCCGGCGATATGGGCGAACGACGTGTCGACCGTGACGGTCAGGTCGCACTGGGCGATCGCCGCCGCCATGTCGACGATGTCGTGCGGCAAGGCGGTCGCATCGTAGAGGCTGGACGGGTCGTCGAGCGCGATCAGCTCGCGCCGACGCGGGTCGGGCTGCAGGTTCAGGACCGACAGGCCGGGGACCCGCAGCAGCGGCAGGATGGCGGCCGTCGGCGCCGAGCGCTGGTGGTCCTGGGCCTGGGCCGGATTGCCGGCCCAGGCCATCGCCACTCGCGGCCGGGGCACGGTGGCAAGGCGCCGCTGCCAGTGCCGCAGCCGATCCTCGGGCACCGTGAGATACAGCCCGATCGGCGCGAAATCCCGGTATGAGGTCACGCAGTAGCGCAGCAGCGACATGACCGTGACGTACTTGTCCGCGCGGACCTGGGGCAGCGCCGAGGCGGGGACGACCGCATCGACGCCGGCAAGGCTCGACATCAGCGGCCACAGGACGTCGGGGCAGGCGAGGACCGCGCGCGCGCCCAGGGCCGAGAGCCGGGGGGCGAAGCGCGCGAAATTGACCAGGTCGCCGAAGCCCTGCTCGGGATGGACCAGGATGGTCTCGCCGGCGCAAGGCTCGCCCCGCCATTCCGGGATGCCCAGGCGCGGGCGCTCGTAGCCGGGCCGGTCCCAGCGGCGCTCCCAGGCGGCGAAGCCGGCCGCGAAGTCGCCGGCCAGCAGGTGGGCGCGGGCGGCGGCGCGCCAGGCGTCGACATGGTCGGGATCGGCGGCCAGTACGGCCGCGATCTCGGCCAGCGCCTCGGCGGTGCGGCCGAGGCCGATCAGCGCCTGGGCGCGCGGGATCCGGTAAGACAGGTTGCCGGGGCCGGCGGCCCCGAATCCGGTCGATCAGCGCCACCGCCGCCTCCAGATCGGCGGCGGTCGACAGCAGCACGACATAGTTGGTCAGCGCCGCCGTGAAGCGCGGTTCCATCAGGACGGCCTGCCGGTACATCGCCGCCGCCTCGGCGATGTGCCGCAACGCCTGCAGCGCCTCGCCCATGCGGAAACAGGCCATGGGCGCGGGCGCCGCGGCGATCGCCCGCTGCAGCCAGGGGACCGCCTCTTGCGGCCGCCCGAGGCTGAGCAGCGTGGTGCCGAGCGCCAGGCAGCCGTCAGGCAGCGCTGAGTCCTGGGCCAATGCGGCACGATAGATCGGCTCGGCCTCGGCGAAGCGGCTGGCGGTGCGCAGCGCCTCGGCGCGCGCGAACGCCTCGGAGGCGTCTAGCGACCGGATGGCTTCATCCATCCGAAGCACCGGGGAGAGGCTGAGCGCCAAGACCTCTGCTTGGAGACAGCGAGGGGCGAACAGCCCCTCGCGGTCGAGTGCCACGTCCGGCATGAAGCCGCCTGGACCAGCTGCGCACCCTCCTGCTAAGACAAATCGGGCGCCGCCTTCCACTGGGCAAGCGCCTCGGCCGCCAGAAGGTCGAGGAGCTCCGGATCGTCCACAGGCAGGCGCCGGATTCCGGCATGGGCCGGGTTGCCCGGCCGATCGTCCGCGTCCGGTATCGGGTCATGGACCACCCGGATCTGGCGGTCGCGACGCCTGGCTGCAGCATGGATCGCATCGACCTGGGCCCATGCGAAGATGCTGTTCGGCCTGACATTGCGAATCCGTCGGATCGCGCGAGCCGCCGCGAGGAGCTGCGCATCCCAGTCACCATCGCACCCACCGCCAGCAAAGAACTCGATCCAGGTGACCGACAGAGCGTCCTCGCCAGGACGCAGCTGGAATTCCGTATGGGCGATCCGCTGAACCGACCCGTCTTCATTCCGGAACAGACTCCGGTTGGGCACGTTCCGCAGGACGTGATGCTCAGGCGGGATCGGCGTTTGGCTCACCGAACCACCGTGCGGGCTCATAGGGCTGCAACACGACCGGAAGCCGCTCGATCGCCGTTTCGCCGGCGGCGCGTTCCTGGTCCTCGTCGATCCGGCAGGACAGCGCCCATCGGACCGAACCTGTCGGTAGGAACTCCAGGGTCAGCCGGTCCGGCCCCTCGGTCCATCCGGCAAGGAGATGCCCCGCAGCGGTGAGCGCCAGGCCTGGTCTCTTGCGCGGCTTGATCAACAACATGGCGCGCAGGAATGCCGCAAACGAGCCGTCCAGGACGGGCAGGTCCCCGGCCAGCCAGTCCTCCGGATCGTGCAAGGCGTCGAGCTGGCGAAAGAGCCGCTGCCTCCAGTCCCGTTGGAGGTGGCTGGCGACCTGTGCGGTCCGGATCTTCGCCGCCACCAGTGCGTCGTAGAGTTGCTCGGCAACCGGCGGCGCATGGCTCACGACCTGCTGCTGAGAGGGCGCAGCAGCCAGCTTCAGCCGTTCAACCTGCGAGACCAGGGTCTGGGTGGGCGTGTTGCCGCCCTGCAGCAATGCTGTTGGCGTATAGCTTGCCCGACGGCTGCGAGCGACCAGGCGCTGGCCAGACAGGATCATCGATCGAACAGCTCCCGGGCCTTGGGCGTGATCGCCAACTCGAACACCCTGTTCTTCTCTACCCTGAATGAGTCAAGGAGCGCAAACAGCTCTTCGTCACGTTGTGGCAGGTCGTGTTCGCGAAAGAGGTCGAGATCGAGCAGCAGCGACTCGTGGCGCGGCACGGGCGACGGAATGACACCGGAGTTTATGACGATCGCTCCGTCAATCGAGGGCAGCCCGAACTGCGCTTGAAGGCCGTAGGCGTAAAACGGGTGGAGCTCCACCGGTGCTTGAACGGCGATCGCCAGGTAATCGTCGATGTTAAACGACCCATTGTCATTGAGCGGGACGTCGATTCTATTGATATAGCGAACCCCGAGCCGGATGATTTTCCGGTAGCCGAGCACTTTTTTGATGGTTGTCCAATCGCGCCGGAAGCGCTCGCTGAATGTCTCCCATCCGGGGTAGTCCGGCAGCTGTGCGACGGAGACGCGGTTCGGTGCGACGATGACGATCTCGGTCTGATCCTGCGTCGCGCGCCGAAAGCTCGCAGGGTGGACCGTCAGGTGCGCAGGGCCGGCCCCCGGCCCGGCCGTGACGGTCCATTGCTGAGCGACGAGCTTCTGGACGCCCGGGTAGCGGCTGCGCAACGCATCGCTTGCCTTCTCGACAAGGCCTTCGCTTGCCTGGCCCTCAACCACGACATCGATCACGGCCTCGGTGATCGGGGGACGCTTATAGGCCGGCTGGGCAATCATGGTGCGAGCTAAACGGCTGTGGCCCTTGAGTGCAACCCTGAGTGCAATCCCGCGCCGGGGCTGCCTCAGACGCACGTTCAGTCGGTGCCGGGGATATGGGAGCGTGTCTCGTTCATGGCGAGGGCAGCGAGGCTGGCCAAATCGGCCGCGGCCCGAAGGGCTGGGGCGGGCGCAGCCGCCTGGTTCGTTGCGGGGTTCCGCACGCTATCACGCAGACACGCTCCTAGCCCGGCACGACCGCCGGGATGCGCGTCGCCGGCGGCGTGTTGCGGCTGCGCCCGGTGCGCACGATGCCGTCGATGATGGTCATGCCGACGCCGGGCAGGTCGCCCAGGCGGATGCTGTCGAGCAGCGTCGCGCCGGCCGAGTGCTGGGCGCGGTCCATGAGCACGAAGTCGGCGGCCCGCCCGACCTCGATCAGACCGCAGTCGAGCCCGCGCATGCGGGCCGTGTTGCCGGTGGCGAAGCAGACCGCGATCTCGGCCGGCACCTCGCCCAGCGACGACAGCAGCGCGATCATGCGCAGGATGCCCAGCGGCTGGACGCCGGAGCCGGCGGGCGCGTCGGTGCCCAGGATCACGCGCTCCAGCTGGCCCAGCTCGCGCGCCAGGCGCAGGGTCAGCAGCGCCGCCCGCTCGTTGCCGTTGTGCACCAGCTCCAGGCCGCGCCGGCAGCCCTCGCACAGGCAGCGGATCTGGTCGTCGGGCAGGGCGGTGTGGCCGCCATTGATGTGGCCGATGATGTCGGCATCGGCTTCCAGGACCACGTCCTTGTCGATCAGGCCCGAGCCCGGGATCGAGGGACCGCCGGTGTGGATCGTGCTCTGGATGCCGTATTTGCGCGCCCAGGCCACCATCTGGCGCGCCTCGGCGCCGGCCTTGACGCTGCCGAGGCCGATTTCGCCCAAGAGCGTCACCCCGGCCGCCGCCAGCTCCTGGAAGTCCGACTCGACCATGCCGGTTTCGATCACCGGCGCGCCGGCCAGGACCTTGACGCCGCTCGGCCGGAACCCCTGGAAGGCGCGCTGGGCGAACACCGCCATCGCCTTCAGCCCGACGATGTCCTTGGGCCGGCCTGGGGTGTGGACCTCGCCCGCCGAGATCATGGTGGTGACGCCGCCATGCAGGCAGCTGTCGATCCAGTTGAGCTGGCTCTGCCGCGGCGTCCAGTCGCCGGCGACCGGATGGACGTGGCTGTCGATCAGGCCGGGGGCCAGGGCGCTGCCGTTGGCGTCGATGGTGGTGGCCGCACCCTCGGTGTCGACATCCTTGGCGCGGCCGACCGCGGTGATCCGCCCGCCCTCGGCCACAAGGGTGTCGGCGTCGAGGATCGGGCGCGCGAGGTCGCCGCTCAAGAGCAGACCAATATTGCGGATGACCAGCTTGCCGGCGCTGCCGGCGGCCGGCGCGTCATGGGCCATGGCATCGCCTCCTCTTTGGGCATCGATAGTCGTTAGTATGCAAACGACTTTCGGTGCTCGACAAGGGTGACGTGCCGATCGTACGGCAGGCGCGATTCAGGGCTGGCGTCTTTTGCGCCAACCCGCTAAAAAAAGGGGCCGCGGTAAACGCGGCCCGAGTCTAGGGAGGAAACCACCATCTCTCGATGGTGCGATGCACAATGTGGCGGACCGGGCGTCGGTTGCCAAGGGGTTTCCTGCCGGTAAATTGTTTGTGTGATAACAATCACACGGCCAGGCCAGCTCACGATGCCGGTTTGACCCGGCCATGGCCTAGGCAATAGAGGCCGACATCGATCGCACCGGCTTCGAATCCGGCCTGGCAGTAGGCCAGGTAATATTCCCACATCCGCTTGAAACTACGATCGAATCCCAGCGCCTGGATGGCCGGCCAGGCCTGTTGGAAGCGGCGCTGCCACTCCGCCAGGGTCCGGGCGTAGCTGGCGCCGAAGGTCTCCTCCGACAGCAGGCGCAGGCCAGCCTTGTCGATCTCGCGGCGCAATGCCGCAGCCGACGGCAGCATGCCGCCCGGGAAGATGTAGCGCTGGATGAAGTCGACGTCGTGCTGGTAGGTGCGAAAGCGCGACTCGGCGATGGTGATCACCTGCAGCACCGCCCGGCCGCCGGCGGCCAGCCGGTCGCCGAGGGCGGCGAAATAGGCCGGCCAGTAGCGCTGGCCCACCGCCTCGAACATCTCGATCGACACGATCCGGTCATAGGTCCCGGCGGCGTCGCGATAGTCCTGCAGACGCAGCTCGATGCGGTCGCCGAGGCCGCACCGGGCCAGGTGGACCTGGGCATGCTGCAGCTGCGCCGGCGACAGGGTCAGGCCCGTGACCCGGCATCCCAGCCGCCCCAGCCGCTCGGCGAGGCCGCCCCAACCGCAGCCGATCTCCAGCACGCGGTCGCCATGGCCCAGCTGCAGCAGCGCGATCACGCGGTCCTGCTTGGCGGTCTGGGCATCGTCCAGCGACTGCTCCGGGTGGCTGTAGAGCGCCGACGAATAGGTCATCCCCGGGTCCAGCCAGTGGCCGTAGAACGCGTTGCCCAGGTCGTAATGGGCCGGGATGTTGCGCCGGCTGCCGCCGCGCGTATTGGCGCGCCGCCAATGGCGCAGGCGGTTGGGCAGGCGCAGCAGCCAGGATCCGGCGAGGGTCGCTTGCAGCGCCGCTTCGTTGCGCGCCGCCAGCTCGATCAGGGCGGTCAGGTCGGCGCTGCTCCAGTCGCCGTCGATATAGGCCTCGGCAAAGCCCAGGTCGCCGTGGAGCACCAGCCGGCGCAGCGCCCGCCAGCGATGCAACGTGACCTGCGCGTCGGGCCCGGGCTGGGGCGCGCGCCAATCGATGCGCCGGCCGGCCGGCGTCTCGACCACGATCCGTCCGACTGTCAGCCGGGTCAGTAGGCGGCGTAGCAGGCGTTCGGACAACGACAAGCCTGGAGATGCGGCGGCCACGGGGGCATCGGCCAGGCCGGTCAAGGGGCTTTCGCTCGTCATGCTCAGCGCGGCTCCGCAGCGATGGTCGCCGCCGTCTCGGGTGGGGGCGGGCAGCGCCGAAAGCTCATCCCCTTCAGCCACAGCCGCAGCGCTTCCCAGTGGATGGCGGCGATCACCTTGAGCGTCAGGAAGGGATAGGCCACGGCCGTGCGCGCCAGGGCGCGATCGGTCAGCGGGCCGCGCCGCCCGGCGAAGGCGGCGGCGATCAGCAGTCCGCCGGCATCGGACCCGCGGATCGCCACCGACACGGTGTCGTCCGGCGGCACCACGCGAAAGTCGTAGCTCATGGCCATGTCCAGGAAGGGCGAAACATGAAAGCGCTTGGCGCAGGCCTGGCGCACCGGGCCGCGGCCGGCGGCGGCCGGGATCACGTAAGTGTGGCGCTGCCCGAAGGTGTTGTTGACCTCGTACAGCAGGGCCGCCAGGCCGCCATCGCGACGATGGCAGAAATAGACGCTGAGCGGATTGAAGACATAGCCCAGGATCCGCGGCAGGCAGAGCAGCCGGATCGGCCCGCCGGCGATCTCGACCCCGGCGGCGTCGAGCAGGCGCTCGACCTGGGGCCGCAGCGGCGCGCCCGAGCCGTCGCCATGGTCGCGGTCGTGGAAGGCGAACAGGTTGAAGCGGTTGCGCGAGAACAGCCGGAGCCGGGCGCCGAGCCGGTCCAGCTCGTCCAGGTCGATCGCCATCAGGAACAGCCGGTAGCGCAGGTCATGGCGGCGCGGCCGGAACCGGCGGTGGACCACCGCACCATGGTAGAGCGCCGACGCGCTCATGGGGCCACCGCGGCTTCGACCGGCGCCAGCACGATGCGGTCCGATTCCCCCGGCACCGCCCACGGCCGGCGCACCGCGCCCAATTGCTCGGCCACGGCCAGGCCGGCCTGCAGCCCGTCCTCGTGGAAGCCGGCGCCGAAATAGGCGCCGCAGAACCACACGCCGCGCCGGCCCTGCAGCGACCACATCAGGCGCTGCGCGGTCAGGGCCGCCGCATCCAGGACCGGATGCTCGTAGACCTCCTCGTGGAGCACCGGGCCGCGCGGCTCCCGGATCGGGTTGAGCGTGACGAGCAGCGGCTCGGGATCGGGCAGCCGCTGCAGCCGGTTCATCCAATAGGTGACGCAGAGCTGGTCGGCCGCTTCGGCGCGGGCCCGCCGCCCCAGATAGGTCCAGCTGGACCAGACCGCCCGTCGGCGCGGCATAAGGGCCGGGTCGCGGTGCAGCACCGCGCGGTTGCGGCTGTAGCGGAAGGCGCCCAGCACCGCGCGTTCGGCCGGCGTCGGGTCGTCCAGCATGGCCAGCGCCTGGTCGGCATGGGCCGCGATGACCACATGGTCGAAGCGCTCGATCGCGCCGCCGTCGTCCATGACGCGGACATCACCGGCCCTGGCGGTCACGCGCCGGGCCGCCCGTCCGAGCCTGACGCGGTGCGCATAGAGCCGCGTCAGCCGCTCGACATAGGCCCGGCTGCCGCCCGCCACGGTGCGCCAGACCGGGCGTCCGGTGACCTTGAGCAGCCCGTGGTTGTCGCAGAAGCGGATGAAGGCCGCGGCCGGGTGGTCGAGCAGGGTGCGGGCGGGCGCCGACCAGATCGCCGCCGCCATGGGCAGCAGGTGGTCGTCCTGGAAGGCGCGGCCATAGCCTTCGCGCGCCAGGTAGTCGCCCAGCGACAACAGGCCGAGCGCCCCGGCATGGCCCGACGCGGTCGCATAGAACCGCCGGATGTCGCGCAGCATCGACCAGAAGCGGGGCCGGACCAAGTTGCGCCGCTGGGCGAATAGGCCGCGCAGGTCGGTGCCGGCATATTCCAGGGCGCCGTCGTCCAGCGACACCGCAAACGACATCTCCGAGGCTTTGGTCGCGACCTCCAGATGGTCGAACAGCGCGGTCAGGTTGGGATATGTCGCCTCGTTATAGACGATGAAGCCGGTGTCGACCGACAGCGGGCCGGCCGCGGAGTCGACCCGCACGCTGTTGCTGTGGCCGCCCAGCCGGCCGGCGCGCTCATAGACCGTCACCCGGTGTCGCGGGCTCAGCAGCCACGCCGCGGCCATGCCGGCGATGCCGGTGCCGATGATCGCGATATCGAGCGGTCGGTCGGAGGTCGAGGGGGCCATCATGGTTTCGGTGCTACGTTGGGCTGCCATACCCGGATCAGTCTAGGGTAATTGATCCATGTGGCATCCGATCGCGTATGGGAGGGGCATGATCTCGGTTCCGCCATGGCCCTGATTGCGGTCGGCCGCCTGCGTGCGCTGCTGGGGCTGGCGGTGCTGGCGCCGCTGCCGGCCTGCTCCGCGACCGATGTGCTGAACGGCATGGCGCCGCGGGCCGGCATCGATGTCAGGCGCGACGTCGCCTATGGCGCCGAGCCGCGGCAGCGCCTGGACGTCTACGCCCCGGCCGCCGCGGCCGGCGCGCCTGTCGTGGTGTTCTTCTATGGCGGCGGCTGGGAGAGCGGCGACAAGGCCGATTATGAATTCGTCGCGGCGGCCCTGGCCGCCCGCGGCATCGTCGCGGTCGTGCCGGATTACCGCCTCTACCCGACGGTGCGCTATCCCGCGTTCCTGGAGGACGGCGCCCGCGCCGTGGCCTGGGCGCACGCCCAGGCCCGCGCCCTCGGCGGCGACCCGTCGCGGCTGGTGCTGGCCGGCCACTCGGCCGGCGCCTACATTGCCGCCATGCTGACCCTCGACTGCCGCTGGCTCGCCGAGGCCGGGCTCGACATCCGCGCGACCGTGGCGGGCATGATCGGGATCGCCGGGCCCTACGATTTCCTGCCGCTGCACAGTCCGACCCTGAAGGCGATCTTCGGGCCGCCCGAGACGCTGCCCGAAACCCAGCCGATCCACTATGTCGACGGCACGGCGCCGCCGATGCTGCTGGTCACGGGCACCGGCGACGATACCGTCGATCCCGGCAACAGCGCGCGGCTGGCGGCGCGGATCCGCGAGGCCGGCGGCACCGCCGAGGTCGTCTCCTATCCCGGCGTCGGCCATCGCGCGATCATCGGAGCGGTGGCCTGGCCGCTGCGCTTCCTGGCGCCGACCCTGGCCGACCTGGTCCGCTTTGCCGTCGCCGCGCGGCCGGTGCCGGCCTCGTGAGCCCCGCGGCGGTCGTCGCGGTCGCGGCCGGGCTGGCTGCGATCATGGCGCTGGCCTGGGCGGTGCAGCGCCGGACCGGCAATTCCGGCTGGGCGGATGCCGCCTGGTCGTTCGCCACCGGGCTGGGGGGGGCTGCCCTGGCCTTGGCCTCGGGCCCGTCGATGGCCCGCCGGTTGCTGGTCGCCGGATTGGTGCTGCTGTGGGCGCTCCGGCTCGGCGCGCATATTGCGGCGCGCACGGGCGGCGGCGCCGAGGACGCGCGCTATGCCCAGCTGCGCCGCGACTGGGGCGCGGATTTCCAGCGCCGGCTGTTCTGGTTCCTGCAGATCCAGGCGGCTGCGGCGCTGCTACTGGTGCTGTCGATCGGCCTGGCCGCGGCGGCGCCGTTTCCCGGGCTGCGGCTCCAGGACGGGCTGGGCGCGGCGATGCTGCTGGCGGCGATCGGCGGCGAGGGCGTCGCCGACCGCCAGCTCGCCCGCTTCCGCGCCGATCCCGCCAACCGCGGCCGGGTGTGCGATACCGGCCTGTGGCGCTGGTCGCGCCACCCCAATTACTTTTTCGAATGGCTGGGCTGGGTGGCCTATCCGGTGATCGCGATCGGTCCCGGCCATCGGTGGGGCTGGGCGGCCCTCGGCGGCCCGATCTTCATGTATTGGCTGCTGGTCCATGTCTCGGGCATCCCGCCGCTGGAAGCGCACATGGCGCGCTCGCGCGGTACAGCCTTCGCCGCGTACAAGGCGCGCACCTCGGCCTTCCTTCCCCTGCCGCCGCGGAGCCGGCCATGACCCTTGTCGCCACCGCCATCGGCGCCGTCGAGCGTCTGCCCATGCCCGACCGGGCGACCCTGGCCGGCATCGGATGGCTGGTCGGACGCACCGGCCGGCGGCTGGCCGGCTTCGACGACGCGGCCGAAGCGCAGTTCGCGGCCGACATGGCGGACTGGCCGATCGCCGTGCACACGGCGGATGCCAACCAGCAGCATTACGAGCTGCCGCCTGCGTTCTTCGACCTGGTCCTGGGGCCGCGCCGCAAATATTCCTGCTGCCTGTACCCGTCGGCGACGGCGACCTTGGCCGAGGCCGAGGCGGCGGCCCTGGCCGCCACCGCCGAGCATGCCGGCCTTGCCGACGGCCAGCGCATTTTGGAGCTGGGCTGCGGCTGGGGCTCGCTGTCACTGTGGATGGCCGAGCGCTTCCCCCATGCCCGGATCACCGCGGTCTCGAATTCCGCCCCGCAGCGCCGGGCGATCCTCGCGCGCGCGGCCGAGCGCGGGCTGACGCTCGAGGTGGTGACCGCCGACATGAACGCCTTCCAGCCCGAGGGCCGCTTCGACCGGGTGGTCTCGGTCGAGATGTTCGAGCACATGGCCAACTGGCCGGCGCTGCTGGCCCGCATCCGCGGCTGGCTGGCGCCGGAGGGCCGGCTGTTCGTCCACGTCTTCAGCCACCGCAGCCAGCCCTACCGCTTCGATCATCGCGATCCGGCCGACTGGATCGCCCGCCATTTCTTCACCGGCGGCGTCATGCCCAGCCACGGCCTGATCCGCCGCTTCGACCGCCTGTTCGCGGTCGAGGCCGAATGGCGCTGGAGCGGCGGTCACTACCGGCGCACGGCGCTGGACTGGCTGGCCAACTTCGATCGCGAGGGTGATGCCGTGACGACCGTCTTGCGGGGCGTGTACGGCACCGACGCGGCGCTGTGGCGGCGGCGCTGGCGCCTGTTCTTCCTGGCCACCGCCGGTCTGTTCGGCCATGCCGACGGGGCCGAGTGGGGCGTCAGCCATTATCGGCTGGCGCCGGTCGGGTGACCTGGCTGGCGCGGCTGCGGCGCTACGCCGCCGGCGCCGACGCGCAGGTGGCGGCGGCCAATACCGTGGCCCTGGTGATCGTCGGCAACCAGCCTTTCTATCCGCTCTACGTCTATGCCCTGGTCGGCGATGCGGCGTGGCCGACGCTGCTGACGTTTCTGTCGACGCCGTTCTTCGCCGCGGTGCCGGCGGTGGCGCGCCGACGCTCCCTGGCCGGCCGCGCCCTGCTGCCGCTCGCGGGCATCGGCAACACGCTGCTGTGCGCCAAGGTGCTGGGGCCGGCCTCGGGGGTCGAGGCCTTCCTGCTGCCCTGCCTGGCCCTGCCGATGCTGCTGTTCAGCCGGGCCGAGCGGCGCATCGCGGTGGCGTTCGCGGTCCTGCCGCCCGCCCTGTATCTGCTGCTGCACGGCCGCTACGGCGCGCCGCTGCATGCCTATGCGCCGGACGAGGCGGCGGCGCTCGTTCGGCTGCACGGTGTCAGCGTGGCGTGCCTGATGGGCCTGCTTGGCCTTCTGGCCCTGCGCCGGATCAGTTCCCGATCCGGCGGCTGACCGCACCGGATCGGTCAGAACGCGACCTGGTCGGCGCCCTTCAAGGACAGGATCTGCCGCGCCTCGGCCGGGGTCGCGACCGCCAGGCCCAGCCCCTCGATGATCTGGCGGGCGGCGCGGACCTGCTCGGCGTTGGACTGGGCCAGGCGCCCGGGGCCGCACCACAGCGAATCCTCCAGCCCGACCCGGACGTTGCCGCCCATGGCCGCGGCCTGGGCGGCGATCGGCAGCTGGTTGCGGCCGGCGCCCAGCACCGACCACTTGTAGTCGCGGCCGAACAGGCGGTCGGCGGTGCGCTTCATGTGCAGCACGTCCTCGGGATGGGCGCCGATGCCGCCCAGGATGCCGAACACCGTCTGCACGAACAGCGGCGGCCGGACCAGGCCACGCTCCAGGAAATGCGCCAGGTTGTAGAGGTGGGCGGTGTCGTAGCACTCGAACTCGAAGCGCGTGCCGGCGTCGCGCAGGGTCTCCAGGACATATTCGATGTCCTTGAAGCTGTTGCGGAACACCAGGTCGCGCGAGGCTTCCAGGGCCTGGCGCTCCCAGTCGTGCTTGAACGTCTTGTAGCGGTTCAGCATCGGGAACAGGCCGAAATTCATCGAGCCCATGTTCAGCGACGCGACTTCGGGCTTGAACACCGCGGCCGGCCGCACCCGCTCGGCGACGGTCATGAAGGGGGCGCCGCCGGTGGTCAGGTTGATCACGGCGTCGGTCGCCTGCTTGATCCGCGGCAGGAAGCGCTGGAACGCCTCCGGCGACTGGTCGGGCTTGCCGGTCTCGGGATCGCGGGCGTGCAGGTGGACGATCGCCGCCCCGGCCTCGGCGGCGCCGATCGCGGCCTCGGCGATCTCGGTCGGGGTCACCGGCAGGTGGGGCGACATCGACGGCGTGTGGATCGCGCCGGTGACGGCGCAGGTGATGATCACCTTGGAGCTGCTGGCCATGGGGTCTCCGCCCGGTCCGGTTTGTCTAGGCCGGCTGCCGGATGCGGCGGGCTGCGGCCGTTCGCTAAGCTTCGCGCAATCCGCGCTCACGGGCGAGCGCCAAGACGGACGGGGGGGACGATGCTTCGCTATTTGACCGTGCTGCTGGCGCTGGCTGCGCTGGCGTCGCCGGCCCGCGCCGCCGACTGCGCGGCGCCGGCCTGGGCACCGATGCCGCCGCTCGGCTACGTCATCGGCTCATGCAGCGACAACACCTGGGCGCAACTGGAGCTGCCGCTGCCCGAGGGGGCCCGGACGGTCGCCGGCCATCGCAGCACGGTGACCTACCAGCTCGAGGACGAGGCCAAGAACCTGTCGGCCGCCGACGCGCGCGACCACTACATCGCCCAGGGCCGCAAATCAGGCGCGCAGCTCATGACCGCCCCCGACGACAATGACGCCCTGTTCAGCGCCAAGGCCAAGGATGGCGGCGAGGCCTGGTACCTGTACGAGCACGGTTCGGGCAATGCGGACACGACCGCGTCCTTCACCCTGACCACGCTGCAGGTGGCGCCGTTGGCGCAGGAGGTGGCCGCGCGGCCGATGGCCGGGCCGCTGGACGTCACGTCCAAGGCCTGCGCGGATCCGCCATGGCTGGTCAAGCAGTTCGCCTATTTCCAGCGGTCGCGCTGCGAGAAGAAGGGCTGGGATTCGTTGTCGGTCGACCTGGTCGACGGGCCGCGCCAGCTCGAGGGGAGCCGGCTGACGGTGGCCTACGAGCTGACGGACGAGGCGAAGAACCCGGTGGCCCTGGCGGTCGGGCAGAATGTTGTCCAGGCGCTGCAGGCGGCCGGCGCCAAGCTCGTCTCCGACCCGGAGCGGATCGGCGACGGGGCCGTGCTGTCGGCGGGCAATACCTGGTTCATCTACGTGCACGGCTCCGGCAACAGCGAATCCACCATCACCTACGGCCTGACCACCTTGGTCGAGACGCCGTTCCCCCAGGCGGTCGAGGCGCGCGCAATGCCGCCCGAGGGGCTGCAGGCGCCCGGCAGGACCTGCGGGAACCCGCCCTGGGTGGTCCGGCAGTTCGACTATTTTCGTCCCGACCGGTGCGACTGGCGCGACTTCGATTCAGTCACCCTCGACCTGCCCGAGGGCGAGCGCACGATCGCCGGCCGCGTCCTGGCGACCACCTTCACGCTCGGCGACGAGGTGCGCGACCCGACCGCGCTCTATGTCGCCCGCAACTGGCTGAACGCCCTGCCGGCGACGGGCGGCAGCATCGTCTCCAAGCCCGACGACACGCACACGATCATCGCCACCGCCAGCGCCGGCGGCGCCGAGTACTGGTTCATCTACGAGCACGGCTCGGGCAACGACCAGTCGACGATCAGCTATACCCTGACCACGATCCAGGTCGGCGGCCCGCCGCCCAAGGCCTGCACGATCGAGGTCTATGGCGTGACCTTCGACTTCGACAAGGCAACCCTCAAGCCCGAGTCCGAGCCGGTGCTGACCCAGGTGCTGGGCCTGTTCACCGGCGATGGCGGCTTCGCGGCGGAGATCGGCGGCCACACCGACAATGTCGGGGCCGCCGCCTACAACCTGAAGCTCTCGGACGCGCGCGCCGCGGCCGTGAAGGCGTGGCTGGTCGGCCATGGGGTGGCGGCGGCGCGGGTCAGCGCCAAGGGCTATGGCGACACCAAGCCGCTGGTGCCGAACAGCAGCGACGAGAACCGCGCCAAGAACCGCCGGGTCGAGCTGAAGCGGCCGCGCTGCACCGGCTGATGGATCAGGGTCGGGGCACCCGGCGCGTCACCAGGCTGCCGACGGTCGCCGCCACGCAGGTCAGGGCGGTGCCCCAGGCCAGGTCGGCCAAGGTCAGCGCCGTCGTCCAGTTGCGCAAGGTCGCCTGGTTGGTCAGGTCGTAGGTGGCGTAGGCGACCAGGCCGAACAGCGCGCCCTTGGCGGCGGTCGCGCCCGTCCGGCCGGGGACCACGCACAGCGCCAGCACGCCGGCGACATACAGCAGATAGAACAGGACGGCCGGGACCAGCCGCGGCTCGGCCGCCAGCAGGTCGCCCAGGACCGGCCGATAGAGCCTGGGGCCCATCTGGGTCAGCCACACGGTGTCGAGGCCGAGCATGGTGACCAGGGCCGCGCCATAGGCGGCCAGCCAGCGCAGGGCGGTCATCCGCGGGCGACCGCCAGTGCCGATCCCGGGATCGGCGCCGCCGACCTCGGGGGCGGGCTCTGGAGGCCGCAGCTGTCGCCGAACTCGCACATGCGCTGTCCTTGGTTACAGATCCCTGATCTCAACCATCATGGTCTTGCCGAGGGCGCGTAGCGCGGTCTCGATCTGATCGACCCGCGAGGCATGGCGAATGTCGAACAGCCGATCGACCTGGGATGGCCGCCAGTTCAGCCGCCGGGCCAGATCGGCCTTGCGCAGGTGCGCCTGACGCATCTCGCGATAGAGCGCGACCTTCATCGCCGTCAGCGGCGGCAGCGTGACGCCCGGGCGGCCGTTCAGCGGCGACGGCAGCGGGATGTCCTCGCGATCATCCATCTTGGCGATGATCATGGTTTCGAGCGCGTCGACGGCGTGGGCGAGCGCGTCGGCCTCGTCATCCCCGATGGTCACAGCTTCGGGGATGTCTGGGAAGGTCACGAGAAGCGTGTCGTTGTCGTCCGGCCTAAGTTCGACGGGATACGTGAATTGGCGGCGGAATTGGTCGCAGTTCATAAGATGGAAAATACACAGATCTGCGTCAAGCGGCGAGCAAAAATACGCAGATCTGCGTTTTATCACGAGCGTTACCAACCCTTGACGCCCATGCGGCGGCATCATAGCGTAACGATCGTTATCTTATCCCGCGACCGAGGGCCAACCATGCGTCTGGTGCCGTCGCTGTTCTTCACGACCCACTGCGAGGCTGCGCTGGCGTTTTACGAACGCTGCGGCCTCGGCCGCGCCACGATCCGGCTGCGCTGGGGCCAGGACGGCATGCCGGTGCGCACCCCGGCCATGCGCGGCAAGGTGCTGCATGCGCGCTTCGAAGGCCCGGGCGTGTGCTTCGACGCGTCCGACAACGACGACGCCGAGCCGATGAAGGGCTCGGCCCTGATGCTGGAGTTCGACGATCCGGCACCCATGGCCGAGATGTTCGCACGCTTGGCCGAGGGCGGTCGCATCACCGTGCCGCTCGCCCGCCAATATTGGGGCACCGACTTCGGCATGCTGGTCGACGCCTATGGGGTGCAGTGGATGTTCAACTGCGATCCTAGCTGATGCGGCGACCCTCCGCCGCGCCGAACGCCAGATAATGGTCGAGCGGGTTGAGGCCCGCCGCCTTCACGTCGGGATTGAGCGCCAGGTACGAAGCGGTGTTGAAGGCGGCGGACGGGTTGCGCCCCTCCTTCCAGCCATAGGCTTCGTAATGCGCCAGCGGGTCGAGGCCGGCGGCCTTCACGTCCGGGTTCTGCGCCAGGTAGTAGCTGGTATTGAAGACGGCGTTGGGATTGCGCCCTTCCTTCCAGCCGAACAGGTGGTAGTGGGTGGCCGCCGGGATGCCGCTCGCCAGCACGTCGGCATTGATGTTGCGGTAATAGCCGACATCGACGCCGGCGGTGACGGCCGACGCCGGGGTCGGCGTGGTGTTGAGCAGCACCGTTGCGCCGTGGGCGCCGGAATTGTTCACGACCACGTCCATCTTGCCGTCGCCGTTGAGGTCGGCGACCGCCAGCGTGGTCGGATAGTCGCCGACCGCCGTGGTGATCGGCGCGCTGAAGCCGCCCTTGCCGTCGCCCAGCAGCACGGACACGCCGGGCGTGCGGTAGCCATTGGCGACGACGATGTCCGGGATGCCGTCGCCGTTCATGTCCGCGATCGCGACGGCGAGCGGGTTGCCGCCCGCGGGCAGGTTGATGGGCGCGCCGACCCCGCCCTTGCCGTCGCCCAGCAGCAGCGTGACCATGTTCGAGGCCTGGTCGGCGACCACCAGGTCCTGCTTGCCGTTGCCGAGCAGGTCGCCGACCGCGACGCCGGTGTTGTTGTAGGCGTTGGTCTTGTATGTCGCGGCCGGTCCGAAGCCGCCCTTGCCGTCGCCCTGCCGCACCGTCACGCCGTCGTTGGTCGGGCTGATCAGGTCGAGGATGCCGTTGGCCCGCAGGCTGGCCAGGGCGCCGATACCCGGCGTGCCGATGCTCGACATCGGGGTGCCGAAGCCACCCTTGCCGTCGCCCGCCAGCGTGATGGCGCCGGTGTTCGTCGTTGCAACCAGGTCGGGCTTGCCGTCGCCGGTGACGTCGCCGACCGCGAACAGGTCGCCCGTGTAATAGGCCGTGCCGGTCGAATAGAGGGTCTGCGGGCCGAACACATCAGAAGCGCCGTCGGCCGGTCGAACCGCGATGCCCAAGTTGCCGCTGGCGTCGGCATAACCGGCGACCAGGTCGGCCTTGCCGTCGCCATTGACATCGACGAGCTTGGCGTTGCGGAAGAAAAAGGGTTGGCCGACGTCGATCGGCAGCGCGAAATTGCCCTTGCCGTCGCCCATGAACACGCGCGCGGTGTCGCCGAAGATCACCAGATCGAGCTTGCCGTTTCCGAGAACATCGCCCAGCGCGACCGACTGAGCATTGCCATTGCCGGCAAAAGTCGCCGCGGGCGCAAACTGAACTGTCATAAACGCCCGCCCTATTAAGATTGCTTCAGGCTATATATGGGACAATCCCGGCGCGAGCAATCATGCGATGTCATCTCATGATGGTGTAAAGATCCGAGCGCCCGGCGCCTACGCCGTAACCAGCCGCTGCAAGGCCGGGCCCGGCGCCGGGGCGCCCGGCAGCGTGGCCTGCAGCGAGGGGTCGCCCACGCGCAGATGCCGCTCCAGCGCCACCGCCAGCACCGCGCGGTAGTCGGTGGTCACGGCCAGGTCGCGCCGCTCGTACAGCCGGTCCGGTGCCAGGCCGGGCCAGTCGCCATAGACCTTGCCGCCGGCGACCGTGCCGCCCAGCGCCCACATCACGTTGCCGTGGCCGTGGTCGGTGCCGCCATTGCCGTTCTCGCGCACGGTCCGGCCGAACTCGGACATGACCAGGATCAGGGTGTCGGCGGTCAGCGGCCCCAGCGCGTCGACCAAGGCGGTCAGGCCGGTACCGAGTGCCTTCAGCCGGTCGAACAGCTGGCCCTTGGCGGCCCCCTGGTTGACATGGGTGTCCCAGCCGCCGAGCGCGGCGAAGCCGACCTTGATGCGGGCGTCCTGGCGCATCAGCCGGCCCAGGCGGGCGGCGTCGGGCGCGAAGCCGTTGGGCAGCGGCGCGCCGTTGTCGGCCTGCGCCATCTCTTGGCTGAGGTCGGACAGCATCTCGGCCCGGGCGCTCTGGCCCTGGCGGAAGGCGGCGGCCAGGGTGGCGTTGCCGGCATACAGGCGGTCGAAGGCGCCGGCGATCTCCGGGCGATCGGTCGGCACCGGCTGGGTCGCGGCGTTGCCCAGGGGCAGGTTGGCGACCGGCGCGCGTCCGGCCAGGATGTGCGGCGTGGTCGGCCCCAGGCTGATCGCCTGGGTCGGCGCCTGGGGGCCCGGCTGCTGCTGCAGCCACCGATTGAGCCAGCCGTCCGGCGTGCCGGGATGGCCCGGCGTGGCGCTCTCCATCGCCGCCTGGGCCTCGAAATGCGAGCGCTGGGGATCGGGCGAGCCGCTGGCGTGGATGAAGGCCAGCCGGCGCTCGCGCCACAGCGGCATCAGGCCGGCCAGCGCCGGATTGAGGCCGAAATGGCCGTCGAGGTCGAGCACGCCGTCGGCGGCGCCGGGCGGCGGCAGCGCCAGGGTCGGGCGGGCCGGCCGGTAGTCGCGGTCGCCATAGGGCACCACGACGTTCAGCCCGTCGACGGCGCCGCGCAGGAACACCACGATCAGCCGGCGCGGCGCCGCCGTGGGCCCAAGGGCGGCCCAGGCGTGACGGCCCAGCGGCAGCAACAGGGCGCCGGCGGCGGCACCGGCCAGGAAGCGGCGACGGGTCATCGGGGATCCTCCGTCAGCGATGCATGAATTCGGGGCTGGCGAGCAGCATGGCGCCCTGCAGCGCCGGTGCGGCGGCATCGACCGTCGCCAGGGTCGCCGGGGCCAGCATGGGACCGAGCAGCGCGCGCAGGCGGCGTTCGTCGACCGGCTGCGCCGGGCCGGCCGGCGGCGGGGCGGCCGGCTCCGGCACCGCAGCCGTGCGCCGGATCGGCAGCGGCGCGTCGTCATGGTGCCATTCGAACATCAGGATCGGATTCAGCCCCGGCGCGGGCTCCGCTGCCGCCTCGGGGGCCGGCCGGGTGATCGGCATCTGACCGCGGGCCAGGCGGGTGGCGAAGGCGATCCGCCGCTCCATGGCATCGGGATTGAGCCAGGCGGCCTCGGTGTTCTTGTAGCCCTCGGGCGTCAGGTAGCGGTAGATCGGCATGCCCATCTGGTCGAGCTGGCCGAGCAGCGGCCGCGGGTTCAGGACCGCGTCGCCGCTCGCCCGCACCGCCGACAGGACGTACTCGTAGGGCGTCTTGAACTTGGCGCCGAAGGCCTTCGCGTCCCAGAACTGCGGGCTGGTGAACAGGGCGCGCAGCACCTGGCGGATGTCGCCGCCGGTCTCCAGGTAGCGGCGGGCAAGCGCATCCACCAGCGCGGGGTCGGGCTGGTCGGCGACGAAGTACTGGGCGAGCTGGAAGCCCAGGTGATGGGCGGTCGCCGGGCTGGCGGCCAGGATGTCGAGCGCGGTCTCGACCTCCGCGGCGCCGCTGCCATGGATCACGCGGCCCAGGAACTGCTTGTCGGAGAAGTCGTGGCGCTGCGAATCGAAGGCGAAGCCCGGGCCGTCGCCGCCCAGCTTGCGCGGGCCGGCCAGGCCCCAGCCGGTCAGGATCCGCGCCAGCGCCTCGACGTCGGCTTGGGTGTAGCCGCCGTCGGCGCCGAGCGTGTGCAGCTCCATCAGCTCGCGGGCGTAGTTCTCGTTGAGGCCTTCGCGCTTGCCGCCGGCGCCGGGACTGCCGGGCGCGGTGTTCTGCCAGTTGTCCAGATAGACCAGCATCGCCGGATGCCTGGCGGTCGCCTCCAGCAGGTCGCGGAACCGGCCCAGGGCGTGGGGCCGGATCGCCTGCTCCTCGAACGAACCGGTCCAGAAGCGGTCCGGCCCCTTGCCGGCGAACACGTTGAAATGGTTGAACCAGAATGCGGTCATCACTTCCTGGAGCTGGCGCGGGCTGTCGACCGCGCGCAGCACCCGGGCCGAGGCGGCGGCCAGCATGACGCTGCGCAGCCGCTCCTCGGCGGCCTTGCGCGCCTCCGGGTCCTGCTTGGCGGCGGGATCGGGCCGGTACTCGGCCCACAGCGTGCCCGGGCTCGCGGTCAGCGTCGGCAGCGACGCCAGCCGCGCCGCGAGCGCCGGCGGCAAGGGGATGCGGTCGGGAGCCAGCTGCTCGTCGATATAGCGGTCGACGCCCACCGCCCTGACATGGGCGAGGTCGGCCTCGGTCGGGCCGAAGGCCAGCCGGTTCAGCACATGATAAGGCCTGAGCGCCGGGGTGATCTCGGCGGCCTGCGCACTGGCCGCCTGGGCACCGGCGGCCAGGCCCAGGCCAATCACCAGCGCGGCAACCGGCGCGCGACGTCGGAACATGGGTCCTCCGCAATCCTGGCCCCCATGCCGCTGCGGCGTGGGTTTACCGGTGATATGGCGGAGGACCGGCGGTCATCCCCGGGGCGGCAAAGCGCCGCTTGCGGCCGGTCAGCTGCCCGGCTTGGCGGCGGCCTGGCGGCCCATCAGCTTGGCGGTGATCTCGCGCGCCTTGGCCGGGTCCATGGCGGCCAGCACCGGCGCTACCTTGGCTTCCTTCATGCGCCGCAGGATCTCGGCGGCGCCGTCGGTGTCCATGTTGCCCAGCACCTGCCCGGCCTGAGCCGGCTTCATGCCTTCGTAGATCTTGACCACGCGCGCCAGATTGGCGTCGTTCATGGCCTTCTGCTGGTTGGTCAGCGCCTCGAGGTCGGCCTTGAGCTTGTTCAGCTCGTCGGTGCGCGCTGTTAGCCGCGCCTCGGTGGCCGCGTCGGTCGCCTCGCGCGCCGACAGCTGCTGCTCGCGCTGGTCCAGCGCGGCGCGGCGCTGGGTCAGCGCCTGCAGCAGGTCGATCTCGGACTGCGTCATGCGCGAGGGATCGACCGTGGCCGCGGCCGGCTGGGGCGGGTCGGCCGCCAGCACCGGGCCCGACAGGAGCGGGCCCAATAGCAGCGAGATCGCGACCAGCATTGCGAGCGCACCCAAGCGCATGGCGTCCACCGTCGTCAGGGTATGGGGCCCGACTATGCAATCGCGGCGAATCCGCCTCAATGGCCATGGCGCCGCGGCGGTGCGCAACAGTTGAAATGTCAATTGTTGCGTGGCTATGATCGCGCCGCCGCTGTGAGCCGAGGGCCGCCCGTGTACCGCCTGACCGAGTCCTTTCCCTACCTGCTCAACCGGGTCGGCGTGCGCATGGGCGAGCTGTTCTCGCAGCGCATCGAGCCCTATGGCGTGACGCTGCCGATGTACCGAACGCTGGCCGCGCTGTGGGAGAAAGGCGACCAGCGGCTGAACGAGCTGAGTGCGGTGACCACGATCGAGGTCTCGACCCTGTCGCGGCTGGTCGGCGCCATGAAGCGCATGGGCCTGGTCACCCGCAGCCGGCCCGAGAGCAACGCCCGCACCGTGGCGATCAACCTGACGCCCAAGGGCCGCGCGCTGGCCGAGGAGCTGATGCCGATCGCCCAGCATTTCGAGGCGGTCGCCGTCGGACGGTTCGACGGCCCCGAGGTCAAGCGCCTGAAGGCGGTGCTGCGCACCGTCTATGACAGTCTGGGCGCGCTCGAACCCGAGATCGAAGCGGCTCAGGCGGCGGCCAGCCGGAAGTCGTAGGCCAGGCGCCGCCACGGCCGATCGAGCACCCGGCCGTCGGGCGCGCGGCCGGCCGCTGCCTCGATGAAGGGCACCACCAGCGACTGCTTCACGGCGAACACGGCGTCGCTGTCGAGATAGTCGCCGCCCTCGGCGAACAGGTGAGTGACCAGGGTGGCACAGCCCGGCGCCTGGATCCGGAAGTGGACATGGGCCGGGCGGAAGGGGTGGCGCGCTGATGCCTTCAGCAGGTCGCCCACCGGCCCGTCGTCCGGGATCGGGTAATGGCTCGGCACGATGCTCCAGAACCGGAAGCGGCCGCCTGAATCGGTCGTGAGCCGGGCGCGCAGCGCCGGCCCGTCCAGATCGGCGCGCTGGACGTCGTAGAAGCCGTCGCGGTCGGAGTGCCAGATGTCGACGATGGCGCCGGCAACCGGCGTGCCGTCGGCGCGGCCGACCGTACCCTCGACCAGCAGCGGCTCGCCGTCGAGCCCGCCGGAGACGTCGGCGCCGGCCGGAACCTCGGGCGCGGCCTCGACATAGAACGGGCCCAGCACCGTGCTTTCGGTGACGCCGCCCGCCTGCCCGTGATTGATCGCGTCGACCAGCATCGAGACGCCGAGCGTGTCGGACAGCAGGATGAACTCCTGCCGGGTGTCGGTGCAGGTCTGGCCGACCCGGGTCAGGAACTGGATGGCCGCCGACCACTCCTCGACGGTCGGGCGGGCGTCGCGGACGAAGTCGTGCAGATGGACGACCAGGCTGCGCAGGATCGCGTGCAGCCGCGGGTCGGGCGTGCTGGCCAGACGGTCGAGCACCGCCTGGGTGATCGTGGTCTCGTCGAAGTCACGCATGCTCTGTCCTCCAGTGGCCGGCATGGGCGTCGGCCAGCAGCGCCCGGATCGGTTCGCGCTCGACCGGCCGCGGGTTCCAGTAGGCGTTGGCCACCGCCAGGTCGGCGGCGCGGTCGATGCCGTCGGCGGGCATCCCCAGGTCGCGCAGCGCCGTCGGCGCGCCCAGCGCCCGGGCCAGGGCC
>CAZEFK010000122.1:0-21842 GCA_964511405.1 uncultured Comamonadaceae bacterium
CCAGCCGCCGTCCGATGCCGGCGCCACGCCGGTCGCGGCGCACCGCCAGCGACAGCAGGCGGGCGCCCATGACCAGCGCCAGCCCCACCGGCTCGCCGTCGAGCCGGGCGCCGATCGCCCGCGCCTGTTCGGGCGGCTGCTCCAGGAAGCGGCGAAAGGCGGGGAAGGTCAGGGCCGCGAAGTCGCGGGCGTCGTCGGCGAGGGGGGCAAGCGTGGGCGAGGTGGGCGCGGGCGGGGCGGGCATGGGCGCCACCCTCCGCCGCCGAGGCCGGGCCGGGCAATGTGCGCGGTGGTCCTGGGCGCTGCCGGCCTCGCAGGCCGTCTCAGGGCCTGCGCCGTGCGTCTCAGCGCAGGCGCCGGATCCAGTCGACCCAGGGCGAGGCCGGCGGCCGCGGCAGGCCGATTTGGCGGCGGGCGGCGAGGCGGGCCGCTTCGCGCTCCTCGCCCGGGCTGCGGTCGAAGGCGCGGCGGTAGGCGCGGATGAAATCCTGGGCGTTGCGGTATCCGGCAGCCTGGCCGATCTCGGCGACCGTGCGGTGGTGCTGGGCAGGGTCGACCAGGGCACGGCGCGCCCGCGCCAGCCGGCGCTCCTGGACATAGCGGCGCACGCCGCCATCGGCGGCGAACAGGCGATAGACCGTGGCCCGGGACAGGCCGAAGGCGCCGGCCAGAGTCTCGGGCGTGAGCCCTGGGTCGTCCAGATGCTGGTCGATGTGCCGGCGCAGCACACAGGCCATGCCGGCGCGCACGCCGCCGACCGTCGCGTCGTCGGGCTCGCCGTTGATCGCGGCGGCGACGATCTGGACGGTGGCGCCCAGCACCGCGGCCGCGTCGGTGGCGGCCATGCGCGGCGCCTGGGCCACCAGCTCGGCCAGATGGCCGCGCGCCAGCGCCACCAGCGGCCGATCGGCGGCCACCACCCGGCACCCCTGGGCGTCGGGCTCGCGCAGCAGCGGGGCCAGGGCCGATCGCGGCAGCAGCAGATTGACGTTGTCGAAGGCCTGGTGCTCGGTGATTTTGGGATGCAGCGCGTCGTTCACGACCAGGTCGCCCGGCGCGCTGATCACGTCGGGCCCGCCGCGCAGGATGCGGCGATGGCCGGCGCGGTAGACCTGCAGCATGTACAGGTCGCGGCCGTCACGGCCGATGGCGCGGGCCGAGCGCTCGTAGCGCATCGCCGGCCCGGTGCCGGAGGCCAGGACCGCCGGGCCCAGATGCCAGCTGTCCAACACCACCGGCGCTTCGGCGGCGTCGGGGGCGACCGGCTCGATGTCGTAGAGCACGCCGATCGCCTCGCGCCAGGCCTCGAGCCGGCGGGCCGCCGGCACCGGCGTGCTGTCGAAGCGATCGTGGGGCAGCGCGGCGCTGCGGTCCTGTCCAGTCATGGGCGGCACTATTCCGTCGCCGGCCTGAGCCAGCAACATGACGGTTCCGACAGGCGCTGCCGGCCGCCAAGCGGTGAGACGGCCGGCGCATGGCGTGATCCGATCGGGGAATCGCCGGCACAGCCGCCATTGAGGCCAGCCGCGGTGGGGCGTTATGCAGCGGAATGCTGCCGCTGACCATCACCGACCGCCGCCGTATCGAGCGCTGTGCCGCCGAGGCGCCCAGCCTGCGCCGGCGCCTGCTGGCCGGTCCGGTGGCGACGGCCGAGGCCATCCTGCTGCGCCGCCTGGCGCCCGGCCTTGCGCTGGCGGTGATCGAGGAACCGCCTGATGCGCTCTATTTCGCGCTGCCGCCGCTGGGCCTGTCGATGCCGCTGCCGGAGCCCGAGACCCGGCGCCAGCTGTTCGAGAACATCCTGTTGAGCTGGGCCTTCCGCGATGACGGCAGCCTGCGCGAGCAGAGCGTCCGCGACCCGCGCGCCCTCTACCGCGCGCTGACCGGCAACGACCTGGACCTGCCGCCCGAGGTCCAGCCCGTGGTGCTGCAGGACACCGCGCTTCGCCAGCATGTCGTGCTGCCCCGGCCCTCGCCGGACATCCGCGACGAGTTGCCCGACGACCTGCTGGAGCTGGTGGCCGGCGGCACCGCCCATGCCCGCAACCCGAAGCCCGATCTTGGTCTCTGAGCCGGGGGCCGACGGCGCGGCGCGCCGGCTGCCGCATGTCCGCTTCGACACCACGCCGCTGGCGCCGGAGCGCCGGCTGGCTGCGTTCCGCGACGCCTGGGGCGCGCTGTTCGAGCTGGAGCCGGCCGAGCCGGACGCTGCCGAGCGGCCGGTAGTGATGGATGCCTGGCAGCTGGGCGGCGCCCTACTGATGACCGGCGGCGGACCCGGCTTTCGGCTCGAGCGGACCGCTGGTGCGATCGCGCGCGATGCCCGCGACCTGTTCATGCTGCAGATGCACCTGGCCGGGCAGTGCCGGATCCTGCAGGGCGGGCCCGAGATGGCGACCGAACCGGGCGATCTGATGCTGATCGACGCCGCCCAGCCGACCGCGGCCATGGAGACCGGCGGCTCGGACATCTGCCTGCTGATGCCGCGGCCGCTGCTGGCACCGCTGCTGCGGCAGCCCGACGGCCACGGCCGACGGGTGATGCCCCGGGACCGCCCGCTCGTGCAGCTGGTGCGCCGGCATCTGACCGAGCTGGCGGCCGAGGCGCCGCGCCTGGCCGAGGCGCATGCGCCGCCGCTGCTGCAGGCGACGCTGCAGCTGGTGGCCGCGGCCGTCAACGCCGAGCCTGGCCCGGACACCGCGCCCGGGGTGCGGGCGGCCCTGGGCGGCGCGCTGCGCCAGCATATCGAGCAGGCGCTGGACGACCGGACGCTCGACGCCGCCGCCCTGGCCGCCCGCTTCGGCCTCTCGCGCGCCGGTGTCTATCGGCTGTTCGAAGCCGACGGCGGGGTGCGCCGCTACATCCAGCAGCGCCGGCTGGAGCGGGCGCGGCGCTGGCTGACCGACGCCGCCGCCAACCACCGCACCGTCGCCGAGATCGGCGCTGCCGCCGGCTACGACCACGCCCAGGACTTCGTGCGCGCCTACCGCCGCGCCTTCGGCATCACCCCCGGCGAGCAGCGCGACGGCGCCCGCGCCGAAGCCCGCCGCCGCCTGCGGCCCCTGCCGGACGAGCGCCCGACCTGGTCGGAATGGATCCGCCGGGTGCGCTAGCGCGGAGCCTCCCATGCATGGGGCAGGAGCGATACCAGGATAACGCGGCACCTGGTTGCCGCCGGCCAGGCGCACCATCGTTCAGTCAGGACGACAACGGAGGTCCGGAATGACATCCCTCGACGGCAAGACGGCCCTGGTCACCGGGTCGACCGACGGGGTCGGCCGGGTGGTCGCGCGGCGTCTGGCCGAATCGGGCGCGCACGTGCTGGTGCACGGGCGCAGCCGGGCGCGCGGCGACGCCGCAGTCGCCGAGATCCGCGCCGCGGGCGGCGACGCCGAGTTCCTGGCCGCCGACCTGGCGTCGCTGGCCGAAGTCCGCCGCCTGGCCGACGCGGTGCGCGCCACCACGCCGCGGCTCGATATCCTGATCAACAATGCCGGCCTGGGCACTGCCGCGCCGCAGCGGCAGACCAGCGCCGACGGCCATGAGCTGCGTTTTGCCGTCAACTATCTGGCCGGTTTCCTGCTGACCCGGCTGCTGCTGCCGCTGATCCGGGCGAGCGCCCCGGCGCGCATCGTCAACGTCGCGTCGGCGGGCCAGCAGGCGCTTGATTTCGACGACCTGATGCTGACCCGCGGCTACAGCGGCGTGCGCGCCTACTGCCAGAGCAAGCTGGCCCAGATCCTGCTCACCGTCGACCTGGCCGAGACGCTCCAAAGCACCGGCGTCACCGTCACCTGCCTGCATCCCGCCAGTTACATGAACACGACCATGGTGCGGCAGGCCGGGGTCACGCCCATGAGCCGGGTCGAGGACGGCGCCGAGGCGATCCTGAACCTGGCCGCATCGCCCGCCCTGGCCGGCCGCACCGGGGTCTACTTCAACGGCCTCGCCGAGGCCCGCGCCGACGCCCAGGCCTACGACCCGGCGGCGCGGCGCCGCCTGCGCGAGCTCAGCCTCGACCTGGTTGGCTTGCCCGATCAATATGACTAGATCGATCGGTCTGTAGGCGCTATCCAAGGGGCCTGTTCGGGAGCCAGGCCCTTGGATCGACCGGATGCGCCGTTGCCGGGACTCGATGCCCTGCCGAGCTCGCTCCAAGACCAGCGGCTGGCGGCGTTCGCCCTGGCCTGGCGGGACGCCCGCGGCACCAATCCGGCTCCCTGCTGGCACGACTTGGACGTCCGCCGGTTCGCGGCGGCCCTGCCGAACCTCTGGGCATGGACCTACGACCACGCCACCGGCGTCTTCCACGGCAAGATCGCCGGGGAGGAGATCCTGCAGATCCTCGGGCGGGGGTTCCGCGGCGCCCTGGCCCACGAATTCTACAAGGGCCCCGAGACGGAAATGATCCTCGCGCGCCACCGCCGGGTCGCGGTCGAGGGGCTGGGCTTCACCACGCAGGGGCCGGTGTTCCACCATGCCGGCTCCGGTGTGCAGGGCCAGCGCGTCGCGCTGCCGGCGGCGAGCCGCGGCCGGGCGGTCGACATCATCGTGGGCGTGACCGTGTTCCACTACCCGGCGGCACGGACGGCTGTGGCCGACGGCGTGCTGCTGCATGAGCAGGTGCAGTTCTACGATCTGCACTGAGGGCCAAGTCACGCGCCAGCGCCGCCAGCGCCGACGGCCAGTCGCCGGGTGCCGGCTGGCGATAGAGCCGTAGGGTCGGGTACCAGGGCGACTGGGCGCGGCCGACCATCCAGCGCCAGTCGGCGTCGTATTTCAGCAGCACCGAGGCCGGCCGGCCGAGGGCGCCGGCCAGATGCGCGACCATGCTGTCGACCGTGACCACGTGGTCGAGGCCGGCGATCAGCGCCGCAAGGTCGGTCAAGCCGGCCGGCGGTCCGTCGGGATTGACCGCAGCGGGCGGCTGCTCCGGGCCCGGCTGCAGGCTGACCAGCCGGCAGCCGGCCAGCAGCGGCAGGATCAGCGGCAGCGGCACCGAGCGGTCGGGGTCCCAGCCGCCGGCGCGCCAGCACAGGCCGACGCCGCCGCCCAGAGTGGCCGGGGCAGTGGTCAGATAGGGCACGGGGCCAAGCTGGTCGGCGTTGACTCGCAGGGCATGGGCCAGCTCCATGCTCTCGATGTCGACCTCGGCCGGTGGCGACGGCGTCGCGACCTGGAACGGGATCACGCGATCGGCGCCCGGCACCGTCGCCAGCAGCGGCGCCAGCTCGGCCTGGACCTCCAGCGCCACGTGGGCGGCGCGCCGGCGCAGGGCGGGCAGGAAGCGGACGAACTGGAGCGTGTCGCCCAATCCATGATAGCAGCGCACCAGGACCTGCCGGCCGTCGAACGGCCGGCCGTCCCACACCCAGCGCCGGTGGTAGGGAAGCCCCGGGTTGTCGCGATCCCCGGGGTCGCGGGCGGCCAGCACGCCGTCGCTGACGGCGTGGGCGGCGGCGAAGTCGCCGCGCCGCATGGCCGCGGTCCAGCGCCGGCCGGGATCGTCGAGCAGGTGCATCCGAATCCAGGAAAACGGCGTGGCTGTGCGACCGTTGCCGGCGCATGCGCATCCCTTACGTCGTGACGGCGCTGCGCCGCGCCGCGACCCTGCTGCAGTTCCTGCGCACCCAGCAGGCCGGCGGCTTCGCCCTGATGGTGGCGACGGCAGCGGCGCTGGCCTGGGCCAATTCGCCGGCGGCTGCCCTCTACCGGGAGCTGCTGGCGCTGCCCGTGGGAGTCCGGATCGGCGGCTTGGTGGCGGTGCGGCCGCTCCAGGGCTGGATCGACGACGGGCTGATGACCCTGTTTTTCCTGCTGGTCGGACTGGAGATCCGGCGCGAGATGCGCGAAGGCGTCCTGGCCTCGGCGCGCAGCCTCGCCGCGCCGGGCATCGCGGCCCTGGGCGGAATGGCGGTGCCGGCGGCGATCTACGCCGCGATCAATTGGCGCGACCCGGCCGCGCTGCACGGCTGGGCGATCCCGGTGGCGACCGACATCGCGTTCTCGCTGGCGGTCCTCAGTCTGCTCGGCCGCCGCGTTCCGGCCGAACTCAAGGTGTTCCTGACGGCGCTGGCCATCATCGACGACCTGGGGGCGATCCTGGTGATCGCGTTGTTCTACACCGGTCGGCTGGTACCGGTGGCGCTGGAACTGGCGGCCCTGGCTTGGGTCGGGCTGTATGCGATGGGGCGGCTGGGCGTGCGGTCGCGCTGGGCGTTCCTGCTGGGCGGCGGCGCGCTGTGGGCGGCGGTGCTGGCCTCGGGCGTGCATCCGACGCTGGCCGGCGTCCTGCTGGCGGCCGTCGTGCCCGCCGGCGAGCGGCCGGACGGGCGCCCCGGCATGGCCCGGGATCTGGAGTTGCGGCTGGGCCCGTGGGTGTCCTTCGCCGTGCTGCCGGCCTTCGGGCTGGCCAATGCCGGGCTGCGCTTCGCCCAGGTCTCGTGGACGACCCTGGCCGACCCGGTGGTGCTGGGCATCGGCCTCGGGCTGCTGCTGGGCAAGCAGCTCGGGGTGTGGGGCAGCCTGGCGCTCGCGGTCCGGGCCGGCCTGGCGCATCGTCCCGGGCGGCTCGGCGCCGGCCAGCTCTATGGCGGCGCGCTGATCTGCGGCATCGGCTTCACCATGAGCCTGTTCGTCGCCAACCTCGCCTTCCCCGACGGCAGCCGCGATGCCGCGGTCAGGCTCGCGGTGTTCGGCGGGTCCGCCGTCTCGGCGCTGGCCGGCTTGGCCGTGCTGGCGGGAACGGCGCGCCGCGCCTGACGCGCGCATTCATGCGCGCGATGCGCCGGGAGCAGGGGCGACGGTCCGGCCGTTTCCTGCCGGCCGGGCCGGTGGAGCGCCCGAGGAGAACCCCATGTCGTGTGCCGTTCGTTCACTTGCTTGGGCTGCCGTGGCGGCGGCCCTTCTCTTGTCCGCCGACGGGGCGCGGGCCCGCCCGCCCGAGAACGCCGATCCTTCGCTCAGCCCGTGGTTCCAGAGCCTGCGCCAGCCGAACACCGGCTATTCCTGCTGCTCGATTGCTGATTGCCGGCCGACCGACTATCGCATCACAGGCGACCGCTACGAGGCCCTGATCCAGGGCAAATGGCTGACCGTGCCGCCCGAGAAGGTGCTGCCCCGCACCGACAACCCGGTCGGCCGGGCCGTGGTCTGCTGGACCCCGGCCACCGGGATCATGTGCTTCGTGCGCGGTGCCGATACCTGAGCCGGTGCGCTCAGGCCGACTCCGGCTCGCCGCCGGCCGGGCCGTAGAACATGACCCACAGGCCGAGGTCGTCGGTGAAGTCCTCGAAGCGGTGGTCGGCGCCGGCCGGTACGAACAGCACGTCGCCGGGCTCGAATTCAGTGACGTGCGGTCCGGCGCGGAAGCGGCCGCGTCCGGACTGGACGACGTAGAGCTCGTCGCGATCGTGCGGCGATTGCGGGTCCTGGCCGCGCGGCTGGTACCAGCGCAGCTCCAGGCTGCCATGGCCGAACAGCCGAGCCGATTGGCGACCCGGCTCGTTGGGCGCCATGCAGGCGACGGCCCAGCGGCCGACCAGGGGCGGGGGCACGGCCATGGCGGTCACCCGAGTGCGACGTCGGCCAGGTAGGCCGGGGCGGCGATCCCCGCCGCCAGGTCGGGCGACGGCTCCGGAGCGCCCCAGACTTGGCGCGCCGGCAGCACGCCGGCCCAGCAGCCGAGTGCCATGTCCTCGGCGTCGTCCTTGGGCGGGCCGCTGCGCACCTTGGCCGAGACCTCGTCCAGCGCCATCCACAAGAGGCTGGTGCCCTTCAGCTCCTGCTCGGTCGGCGGCCGTGTCTCGTCCCAGCGCCGGGGCGCGATGCGGTCCATGAAGCGGCGCAGCGCCGCCAGCTTGTGCTCGCGGTCGGTGACCAGCTCGGCCTGCCCGAGGGCCACCACCGAGCGATAGTTGATCGAGTGGTGGAAGCCGGAGCGCGCCAGGACCAGCCCGTCGAAATGGGCCACGGTCACGCACACGGGGATGCCGCCGGCCACGGCGCGCAGCATGCGGCTGGCCGACGAGCCGTGCCAGTACAACCGATCGTCCTCGCGCCAATAGGCGGTCGGCGTGACGTAGGGCTGGCCGTCGATGACATAGCCGACATGGGCGATGAGCCCGGCGTCGAGGATGGCGTGGACGGTGGCCCGGTCGTAGTGGCCGCGCTCGGGCATGCGGCGCACGCGGGTGCGTGGGGTGGGCTGGTAGCCGGCGATCTGGTCCATCGGGCAGGTCCGAACAGCAAGAAACGACCGGAGCCTCGCCCAGGACCGGTCCCTCGCATAGATCCAGTTTCAGCTATTTAATGGGACCAGTTTACGCCCCTCCGGATGACCCGGCTCGGTTCGACCGCTGGTCGCCGTCCCCTGCTTGGCGTAGGGTGCGACGACGTGGCGGCACAAAATGCGTATCCTGATAGCTGACGATCATCCGCTGTACCTCGAAGCCGTGCGCCTGCGCCTGCAGGCGCTCTATGCCGAGGCGCAGTTTGCCGAGGCGGTTTCGGTCGACGACGTGCTCAAGCACGGCGGCGACGGGGCCGCGCCGTTCGATCTGGTCCTCCTGGACCTGCGCATGCCCGGCATGGCCAGCATGGATGATTTCGGCCGGATCCGGGCGGCATTCCCGGGCACGCCGATCGCCATCATGTCGGGCAGCGCCAATCAGGAGGACGTCCGCGAGATGATCCAGGCGGGGGCCCGCGGCTTCCTGCCCAAGACCATGAGCGCGGGCGCGTTCGCGGCCGGCGTGTCGCTGCTGCTGGCCGGTGGCACCTATCTGCCGACCGATGTGCTCCAGGACCTCGCCGCGCACGGTCCGGCGCCGCGCGACATGTTCGACACGCTGACGCCGCGCGAGCGCCAGGTTTTGGCGCAGATCGTGGCCGGCGCGTCGAACAAGGAGATCGGCCGCAGCTTCGGCCTGAGCGAGGTCACGGTGAAGCTGCATGTCCGGCAGATCCTGAAGAAGATCGACGCGCGCAACCGCGCGGAAGCGGCCGCGATGGCGGCCAAGGCCGGGCTCATCTGAGCGCTGGGGGCAAGGCGCGGCGGATCACCCCCATAGAGCCGCCAGGGGCACGGCGGCCAGCCTCTCCCCGAACGGCACGAGATCGGCGCCGTCATAGAGTACGGCGCCGAATGCAAAGCGGTCGCGGCAGGTCGCGGCCAAGGTCCGCAGTCCGGCGAAGTCGCCGGACCTTACCGTCGCAGAGGCCTTGACCTCGATCCCGGCGATGATGCCGTCGTCCCGCTCCAGCACGATAGCGACTTCGTGCATCTGTTGATCCCGGAAGTGATAGGGCGTCAGTCGCAAGTCCGATGCTGCCATAAGCTTCAAAACTTCAGAGAACACGAAGCTCTCCAGGAGCGGGCCGAACGTGTCCCGGTTCGCCTTGATCCGATCGAAGCTCAGGCCCCGTGCGGTGGCAAGCAAGCCGGTGTCGAGGAAGTGCAGCTTGGGCGTCTTGACCAGGCGCTTCAGGGCATTCGTGTACCAGGGCTGCAGCGTCGAGACGAGAAACACCTGCTCCAGCAGCGCGACATAGCGCTGGCCGGTCTTGTGGCTGACGTTGATGCCGGCGCCCAACTGAGAGTAGTTGACCAGCTGCCCCGCGTGCGCCGCCAAGATCTGGACGAACTTCGGCAGGTCCGCGAGCTTCTCGATGTCGGCAATGTCCTTCAGATCGCGCACGAGCACCGAGGTCAGGTAGGCCCGCGCCCAATCCTGGCGCCGCCGCTCGCTCCCGCGGACGATGGCCTCGGGAAATCCCCCGAGCAGCACGAGCCGGACGAGGTCGTCGCCCAGAACCGGCGCGCGCTCGCCCTGGAGGGTCCCCGCGAACAGGCGGTCCAGGAAGGTCCCGGACGAGCCCTCGACCTCGGCGCGGGCCAGGGGCAGCATCCGGACCGTTTCCATGCGGCCAGCCAAGCTGTCGGCCACCCGCGGCAAGGTCAGGACATTGGCCGAACCCGTGAGCAGAAAGCGGCCGGGTCGATAATCGTCATCGACGGCCTTTTTGATGGCGAGCAGCAGGTCGGGCGCGCGCTGGATCTCGTCGATGATGGCTTGGTCCAGCCCTCGGACGAAACCGACAGGGTCGGCGGTCGCCGCGTCGAGAACGGTCTGGTCGTCAAGCGTCCGGTACGCCCGGCCGGCGTCGCTCATCTTGCGGACCAGCGTGGTCTTGCCCGCGCGCCGAGGCCCGACGACCAGCACCACTGGGGTATCGGTGAGGGCTTCCGCCACCCGGCGCTCCACGAACCGTCTGTACATGGCGCGTCCCGAGTGGTTGATGATTGGAATCGTGTATTATGATAAATGGGAGTCAAGAGCCTGCTGATTGGAAGCCGATCTGCAGCAACGCGATCCTCCGACGCGTTGACTGGCGCCGATTTCGGGCCGCGCAGCCGGACTTCCCGGTCGTCAACCTCGATCCGATCGACCAGGGCGCGGACATCGGCGCGCCGGGCACGCTTGTCGCCCGGCACCATGCCGCAGCGCAGCTACGGCGTTGCAATTGGGTCTCGTTTTTGACGCCGGGCGATGCCCGGTCAGGACGTCTCGTTCTCCTCAAGGTAAAATTTCGCAGGGATCGATTGAAAGATCTGTGTCCCCGTGGCCGCCATTGCCGCCGTCATCATCCGCCAGAACGCCTCCGGGTCGTGCTCACTGGAATTCTTGGCGTAGCGGCTCAGCATCCGGCAGGGATGATTGAAGGTCGCCACCCGGCCCGGCGTCAGGAACAGCTTGGACGACGCCTCGGCGACGAAGGTCCTGGCGGCAAGCTCTGACGTATCGAAGCGGCGCGAACTGCCTTGGTCTCCCCGGTTTGCGAGGCCGAGAAACGCAAACTCGCTGGTGTCAGGCAGAAAGCGCACGCGCCGCAGCGCTTCGGCGGTCGGAAAGAGCCGATCGAGCAGGCCGTTGTCCGGCGTCGACCAGTTCAGGCGCGGCGACGCCGCCCAAATCCGTCTCGATATCCAATATGGCAGCGGCTGGAGATGGCGCACCGTAAGGGCGCCGGGCTCCCAAGCCCATAGGTGCCCGAGTTCGGTCGGCATGACCATGCCTGCTGGACCACCGTCATTAATGACGGCACTGCGCGTCAGCGGGTGCAACGCCTGGATGCCGATATCCATGAGTGTGCCGGGATCAATGGCCAGAGCACCGTCAACGCGGCGAAACGTATCCACGCGAGGTGCAACCGCCGCCTCGTCGGCGGTCATGGCGGTGGCGACCAGCGCATCGACATCATAACCATCCGACAGCCGCGCGAGCATTGAAAGGCTGCCATCTGCCACGATCGAGTCGGGAAACAGTATACAATGGTCGGCGTTCAGCTGTCGGGCAAGATGCAAACCCAGGGATATGCCCATAGCCAGCCCCAGATATTTATTATATATTAGCTCGGGCGGGCAATGGACAATCATAATGTTGCATATCTCGCCGATCTTTCTGATGACATGAAGATCGACCAAGATATCGTGTCTGTCGGGTGTGGTAAAGATGAACAAAAGAGGGCGGCGACCCTCGGCCAATGCGGCTAGATTTCGTGGCGCGAGCAAGCTTGCCAGTGCATATTTGGCGGCGCGCTCGATATACTCACGCCCCCACACTGCAATCGATAGTACGATATCGGCAGGACCAAGTTTATCGCGTGATCTCACGAAATGGTCGATGACAGTCTGGCTGTACCGAATCCGCTGTACCATCTGATCCTGAGGGCCGAATGCCCGTTCGAAATAGTCTGCCGCGAGCACTAGCTCGTCTGTTGCTTCGGCAAGAACGCCGGCGTAATGATAAATGCTCTTCGGTAGATCAGGTGCCGAGCACAGTTGGCGCAACAGCGAGATCGATCGATCAAATTCGCATTGATGATACTGGAGCGTCAACAGTAGAAGTGCAGCGCGCCCACTGATAGGATTTTTTGTTAATTCAGGGGCGGCGATCTTTGCCGCAAGCTGAGCGTTGCCAGCATTGATGGCCTTGAAGGCATCATCAAGTACCGCGTCGGGGGCCATGCTGTTTAGCTCCTTGGGTGTGCACACCCGGAAAAGCGACGGCCGTGCAGATGATGATGCCGTCGCAACCGCAGATGAGACTGGACCGTATCACTAGGCGCTGTCGGCGGCCCGCGTTCAGTTGTGCACCCGACGGCTACAGGCGGCCCTCCAGCCTTCGTGAATGTGTCTCGGCCGGGCCGTGGCTGGGCGGAGATGGGCCAGCGCGGTGCCGCTGCGACGACCCGCGGCTTCGATCGCGGCCGTCTCGGCCGTCGCATCTCGTCGACCGCGCGTCAGGACGCGCCGTCGCGGTCGAACCAGGCGCGGATGCGCGCCGCCAGATCCTGGGGCACGATCGGCTTCAGCAGGCATTCGGCACCCAGTTCGCGGGCGCGGCGTTCCGTGGTGTCGTCGCTGAAGCCGGTATAGAGGATGAAGCCCAGGCTGGGGCGCAGCGCCCTCAGGCGTTCGATCAGGGCGAGGCCGGTCAGGCCCGGCATCGTCTGGTCGGTGATCACCAGGTCCCAGGCATTCGGGTCCTCGATCACGGCGTGGAGCGCCTCGTCGGGGTCGTTGACGGCGACCACCGCATAGCCCAGGCGCTCGAGGCCGATGGTCAGCATGTCGGCCATGTCGATGTCGTCATCGATGATCAGGATCCGCTCCTGTCCCCGCGGGTTGCGGGTCAGCGGCGGCGCCTCGGCCGGCAGGCGGACCGCTGCGACCGGCAGGTAGACCGAGAACACCGCGCCCTGGCCGGGCGTGGTTTCGACGCAATAGGCGCCGTCATAGGACATCACGATGCCGTGCACGGCTGCCAGGCCCAGGCCGACGCCGCGCCGCCGCCCCTTGGTGGTGAAGAAGGGCTCGAAGATGCGCGGCAGGACCTGCGGATCGATGCCCGCGCCTGAATCGGCGACGCCGATGCAGGCATAGTCGCGCTCCTCCGCCAGTCGTCCGGCGGTCAGGCGGCTGCTGGCGCCGATCCGCACCAGGTGCTCGCCATTGACGCGGGCGTAGGCGCCGTCGCCGGGCCTGACGCGGCCAAGCGTCACCAGGATGCGCCCGGGGGTGCCGCTCATCGCGTCATTGGCGTTGACGCACAGGTTGACCAGGATCTGGCCGAGCTCGCCATCATTGCCGGCGACCGGCACCGGCTCGTCGCAGAGGATCAGGTCGATCTGGGTGGACGCCGGCAGGCTGCCGCGCACCAGGTCATGGCTGTCGCGCAGGACCGTGCGCAGGTCGAGCGGATGGCGCTCGACATGGCCAACCCGGGCGAAGGCGAGGATCTGGGACACCAGCGCCTTGGCATGCTCGCAGGCGGTCAGGATGCGGTTGGCATACATGCGCTCGTTGGTGCCGGGCGTCAGGTCCTGCACCAGGAACCCGGCGAAGCCGATGATCGAGCCAAGCAGGTTGTTGAAGTCATGGGCGATGCCGCCGGCCAGACGCCCCACCGCCTCCATCTTGACCGCCTGCTCCAGCCGGGTCTGGAGCCGGGTGCGCTCGTGCTCCTCGACCTTGCGGCGGGTCACGTCCTCGATGGTGACCACGAAGTGGGCCTTGGCGCTGGCGGCCCGCCGGATCGCGGCGACCGCCACGGTTGCCCAGTAGACTTCGACCGCGCGGCGCCGCGCCGAGACTTCGCTGCGGCCGACCTCGCCCTGCTCGGCGCTGGCGGCCAGCTGCTGCCACACCACCTCGGGCAAGATCTCGGCCATGGTCACGCCGACCACCTCCGCGCCGCGGCCGGTGATCGCCTGGAAGGCCGGGTTGGCATAGATCACGCGTCCGTCCGGGGCCGCGATGGCGATGCCGGCCGGGCTCTGGTCGACGGCCAGCGACAGCTCGCGCAGGCGGATCTCGGCCTCATGGCGGGCGGTCACATCTCGCGTGGCACCGCGATAACCCCGGAACCGGCCGTCGGCATCGTAGATCGGCTTGCCGCTGACCGACACGAAGCGGGTGCGGCCAGGCGGCGCCTCGGTCCGGAACACGAAGTCGCGGAACGGCTTGCGCTCGTCCAGCGCCCGGCGGTGGGCGCGCCACTTCTCGGGCTCCTCGTCGAGATCGGCGGCGCTGTCCCAGCGCTGGGTGCCGATCGCGCGCGCCGGATCGATGCCGAACCGGCCAAGATGCTCGGAAAAATAGACAAACCGGTGATCGGCGTCGCTCGCCCAGAACCAGTCCGAGGCGGTCTCGGCATAGTCCTGAAGCTGCATCTGGCTGAGCTGCAGCGCCGCCTCCACCTTCTGGCGGGCGGCGATGTCGCGGGCGAGCTGGGCGTTGGCCGACCGCAGCTCGGCGTGGGCTTGCTGCAGCCGGTCGCTCATGGTGTTGACGGCGGCCACCACCGCGTCGAATTCGTCGGGTTGCGCGGGCGCGCGGCGGGCCAGGCCCAACGGCGGCGGCGGTGCGCCGAAATCGTAGCTGCGGAAGAACTCGGCCAGGGTCTGCAGGTGTCGGGTCACCAGGCGGTGAACCAAGTACAGGATGAACAGCGAGACGACCAAGGTCTTCATCGCCTGTCCGATGAAAATGACCATGGCGCTGCGCATGAGGTCGCCGTAGACGCCGGTCAGCGTCGCCTCGATATACAGGGCGCCGATCGGCTGCTCCGCGCCGCGCACCGTGTAGACGATCGGCACCGTCCGGGCCATGACGGCGTGGTCGCCGCGCTGGCCGGCGGTCACGACCAACGGATTCTGCAGCGTCGTGGTTTCGCGCACTTCGACGGCGCGGATGTCGGGCAGGCGCAGGATGCCGTCCAGCTGCAGCATCAGCTGGTCCCGGTTCAGGTTCCATAGGCCTTCGCCCAGACTGCCGCCATAGCTGCGCTGGATCTCGGTCAGCCGGTTGTCCAGGAGCGTCACGCCGCGCCGATAGTCGCCGTAGAGTTGCAGCCCGGTCAGCAGCAGGGTCACGGCCGAGCTGAACAGCAGCACCCCGGCCAGGAGCCGGGGGCCGATGCCGGCGCGCAGCCGCGGGAAGGGGGGCCGCCGCCTTCCTGCTCCGGAACGGTACCAAGGCTGCATCGTCGGTCGTCCTTGCCGGCGCTCCGCGGTCCGAGATCAGCCCAATGTCCCGTCGCCCGCGCAGGCCGCACCACCCGCCTGGGGCACGACCTTAGCATGGATGGCCCAGCCGCCCGGTATCAGCCGACCCGTCCCAGGGTATGGCAGCTTAGCGCCGCCTTTGATCCCGTCCGCCTATCCGGAGGTATGGGGTGTTCTGTTCGAGAGTATGGGCTCGGGCGCGATATCGGATATCGCGCGATCCAGTACTTGAGAAGAACTGGCTCTGTGCTACAAAGACTTGGATGCGAACCGGGAAATGTATCACAGAGCGGTTCGGAAAAATGTATTCGAGAGGCGAGCATTCATGGATGCGGATCCCGGCGCCCTGACCGACGCTTCGAGTGCCGATCGGTCACACCCGGCCGGTCGTCACGGCGTCGTCGTGGCATTCCCGAACGCCGCGGGCCCCGGCGCCCGGTTTCTCGGACTCCTGGGTCGGATCGAGGCGATGGGACAGCGTCTGCAGCACGACGCGGCGGCGCTCGCGGAGCGCGCGGGTCGGCCGGATGCAGCACCGGCCGACCTGACCCTGGCGCAGGCCCAGCTGCAGCAGGCCTGCGATACGGCCATGGCGGAGCACGCCCGGTTGCGGGCCGTGTTCGCTGAAGTGGCGCGGCTCGACCGCCTCACCGCCAACGGCGATCTGGCACAGGCGCTGGCCGGTTACGAAGCGTTGGCGCGCGCCATCGGTGGCGTCCCGGCCCGGAATGCCGAGGTCGAGGACTGAAGCGCAGGCGGTTCAAACCCCCGGGAGCAGCCGAAGCGCAGGCGCTGCATGGGCCTGCTTGAGCGCCCGATAGCCGGCTTCCGCAGCGTCGAGCCGGCCATCGGCGACGAGCTGCTCCAGCCGCCGGATCTCGTCGTGGAAGGCACGCGACCGGTCCTGCTCTTCGGCCAGTACCTGCACGGTGTCGTCCAGCCGCGCCAGGGCGTGCTCCAAGCTGTCGGCAAGCGCGTCGAGCTGGTCGGACAGGTCGGACAGAATGGCGACCTGCGCGGCCAGCCGGCGCTCACCCGCCTCGGCCCGCCCGAGCGCGGCCACGATGCGGCGGTCCGAGGCCATCCGGCGCGGGAACGGGACGACCCGCGGGTCGTCCTGGGTAGCTTGCGGGCGGGCATCGGCGATCACGGTCACGGGCGTAGTCCTTTCGCTGAAGCCCACGCTGAGGCCCACACTGAGACCTTGGGGGGTGGGCTTCGGGATGGCGCGGCCCGGCCGGCCGCCGCGGGTCGAGGGTGGCGCGTTTGGACGTGCGCCAACAATCGCCAATGCGAATCCGATCACCGGACGGGCGACGTTCATTGGGATTGGGTGGGATGCTCCGAAAGTATGGGGTGATCGTCCAAAAGTATGGGGTGGCGGCATCCGGATGGGTCGGCTGCCGATACTTCTGCGTCCTCGGTATTCCCATCCCGAAGGTCTAGCGTTTGGCCATGAAGGGTACCGATCGCACTGACATGGGAGGTACCGCCATGGTCATGGTGATCGACGACGATCACGATTACCTGGCTTTTCTTGCCGCCTTGTTCGAGCGGGCCGGCTATGACTGCGTGGCGTTCAGCCGGGCACAGGCTGCGCTCGATTACATGCGAGACAATGATGTCGATGTCGTGATCACCGACATCTTCATGCCCGAAATCGACGGGATCGAGCTGCTCAAGGCGATCCAGCACTACAATGCCCGCACCCGCGTGATTGCGCTGAGCGGCGCCGATCCGATGAACATGGGGATGTATTTGCGGGCGATGCGCGCATTCGGCGCCATCGCCAGCTTCGCCAAGCCGGTCGACATCAAGGGCTTGCTGGGCGCCGTGGCGCAATGCGCGGACCAGCGCGCCGGCCGCGCCGCGGTGCCGCCGACGCCCACGCCCACATTCGCGGCGAGACCGTGAGGGAGAGGCCCATGGACCGCGAAGAGGCCGCCTTATGGCTCGACCAGCTGGAACAGGCGCTGTTCGACCTGGCGACTGGCACTTCGAAGGCGTCGGATTCGATGCCGACATCGATAGCAGCTTCACCGCCGCTCTCTTTGCGTTGAATGTCCGCACGCCCTAGCGCTCGGCCCCAGCAACACCGATATGATTGGCGGCGACGAAGCGAAGGAGAACCGGGATGGTGATCGCCCCCGAGCACCTGTTGGGAACCTGGCGCCGGTTCGGCTCGGCTGGCCCGGTCTACGAGATCATCGCGGCCGGCTGCGAGCTGCCCGATGGCGACCGGATCATGCGTGTGCGGGTGGTCGAAACCGGCGAGGAAGTCGACTACCGGCTGGGTGAGATCCTCGACGACCCTCGCGAGCGCTGATCGGTATAGGCGGTTTCCGCATCGTCGTGACGGCAGGCTGAGCTCATCACGACGGAGGACTTCATGTTCGCTATTGCGTTCGACCTAGTGGTGGCCCAGACGCAGCAGCACCACCCCCGCGGCGTTTCCCAGGCCTACGCCGACATCGGCGCCACCCTGGCCGGCTACGGCTTCGACCGAGTGCAGGGGAGCCTGTACCTGACCCAGCGCGACGACCTGGCCAACCTGTTCGCCGCAATCACTGCCCTGAAGGGCTTGTCTTGGTTCCCGGCCTCGGTGCGCGACATCCGGGCGTTCAAGGTCGAGCATTGGTCCGATTTCACCGCGCTGGTGAAGGGCAACCAGTGACCGACTAGACGATCGTGCTGAACTCAGGCCTGCGCCGGCACCAGGCTCGTACTGGCGCCGGGCCATAGCTAAGCGACTGCAGCACGACGCGGTCTAACAGCACCGCGCTGCCCTGCTTGAGAACGCCCGCGCCGCCGACTGGATCTGCGCCGGCCCTCGGCGCCGCTCGCCGCAGTCTGCGGGTTCCGCTGAGCGGGGGCCTGTGCTCGACTGCGCGCCTTGCAGTCGCAGAGGACATCCCATGATCCACGTCATCGCCATCCTGACCGTCGAGCCCGGCCTGCGCGACGCCTTCCTCAAGGAGTTCCGCGCCATCCTGCCCGACGTCCGGGCCGAGCGGGGCTGCATCGAGTACGGCCCCGCCATCGATGCCGAAGGGGCGGGCGCGATCCAGACCAAGCTCGGTCCCGACACCGTGGTGGTGGTCGAGAAATGGACGGACCTGCCGGCGCTGGCGGCGCACGGCGCGGCGGCGCACATGGCCGCCTACGGTGCCCGCGTCAAGGACATGCTGGCGGCGCGCACGATCCACGTGCTGTCGCCCGCCGACTGATGGTCGGCCCTTGTTGAACGATCGATCAAGTCGGCCTTGGGCGTTGACTTGACGATGAGGCCGATCTATACGCCGATCTATGAACGATCGTTCAACATCCCTGGCCTAGGCTGCCGGCATGGCCCAAGCCCGGCAGTTCGATCCGGACGAGCGCCTCGACTGCGCCGTGGACGCGTTCTGGGAGCATGGCTTCGAAGCCAGTGCCGTGCAGCAGCTGTGCCGGGCCATGGGGCTGTTCCCGGGCAGCCTGTACGGCACCTATGGCGATAAGCGGCAGCTGTTCCTGCGCGCGCTCGACCGCTACATGGCGACGGAGTCGGCCGAGTCGGTCGACGTCCTGGGCCGCGACCCTTCGGGCCTCGCTGCCCTCGACGCCTTCTTCGGCCGGCTGATCGACGGCATCGTGACCGGCAAACGCCGCTGGGGCTGCCTGGTCACCAACACCGCCGTCGAACTGGCCGGCCGCGATCCCGCCATTGCCGCCAAGGTCGAGCTCGGCCTCGCCCGGCTGGAAACCGCCTTCGCCGGGGCGATCGCGCGGGCCCGGCAGGCCGGCGAGATCCCGGCCGACACGCCGCTCGACCGTGCCCGCTATCTCGTCTGCGTGGTCCAGGGGTTGAACGTCCTGGCCAAGACCCGGCCCGAGCGCGGTCAGCTCGCCGCGATCGTCCGGAATGCCCTGGGCGCGCTTTCCAACGACAGGAGCCCACCATGATCCGCTTCTATTTCCATCCCACCCCCAATCCGCTGAAGGTGGCTCTGTTCCTGGAGGAGGCCGGGCTGGCCTACGAGCTGGCGCCGGTGGATACCCGCCGCGGCGAGCAGCACGCTCCGGTGTTCCGCGCCGTCAATCCGAACGGCAAGGTGCCGGCGATCGTCGATCCCGACGGGCCCGGCGGCCGCCCGGTCCGGGTGTTCGACTCAAGCGCCATCCTGCTCTATCTGGGCGACAAGACCGGCCGCTTCGTCGGCACCCCCGCCGACCGCGGCGAGCTGTTGTCCTGGCTGATGTTCGTCGGCACCGGCATCGGGCCCTATTCCGGCCAGGCCGTGCATTTCCAGCGCGCCGCACCCGAGGCGCTGCCCTATGCCATCAACCGCTACCGGCGCGAGGTCGAGCGCCACTACGCCGTCCTCGATCAGCATCTGGCCGGGCGCTCGACCATCGTCGGCGACGCCTACACCATCGTCGACATGTCGGCCTGGGGCTGGGTCGACCGCGCGTCGGTGGCGCTGCCGGGCGAGGGCGATCCGCTGGCGGCATTTCCCAACCTGAAGCGCTGGTTCGGCGCCATCGACGGCCGTCCCGCCGTGGCGCGCGCCCGCGCGGTCGGCAAGGACCATCCGTTCAAGCAGGAGATGGACGAGGCGGCGCGCCGGGCCATGTTCCCGTCGAACTATCCGCCGGCCGCCTGACCTGATGCCACGGGGCTGGCCGGTCGCGGCGCTCGGGCCGTTCCTGGCCGGCTCCTGGGCCATTGGCCGCTCGATCCGCGATCGTCGCAGCGGCCAGCGCGGCTGGTTCGAGGGCCAGGCGACGATGGCACCGGGGCCGGGCGGCTTGGCCTATCGCGAGACGGGTCGACTTCGCTTCGGGGGCCATTGCGGCGAGGCCTGGGCCGAATACCGGTTCGTCCCGGTGGGCGCCGCCGGGGCGTCGGTGCTGTTCCCGGACGGCCGCCTGTTCCATCGGCTGGACCTCGGCGCCGGCATCGCCGATGTCGAGCACCGCTGCGGCGCCGACCTGTACCGGGGCCGGTACCGCGTGACCGGCCCGGACCGCTGGACGCTGCTGTGGGTGGTGGCCGGGCCAGCCAAGGCGCTGATTATCCGCTCGCGCTACGATCGTCTGGCCTGACCGGCTGGCGGGCGTTGTTTCCGCGTCCGGGTTCCGCTACAGTCGTCATATAACCAGACTGCAGAACCGACCTGAAGGCCGGCGCGCAGAGGGAGGGAACCGATGACGCGACGCGATGTGCTGCGCCTCGGCGCGGCCGTAGTGGTGCTGGCGGGCCTTGGCTCCGCGGCCCAGGCCCAGCAGACCATGGTGCTCAAGGCGTCCGACGTGCATCCGCCGGGCTATCCGACCGTGGTCGCGGTCGAGCAGATGGGGGCGAAGCTCAAGGCCGCCACCAACGGCCGGCTCACCATCCAGATGTTCCCGTCGATGCAGCTCGGCGGCGAGAAGGAAGCGATCGAGCAGGCCCAGATCGGCGCCATCCAGTTCGCGCGGGTCAGCGTCGGCGCGTTGGGGCCGGTGGTCGACGAGCTCAACGTCTTCAACCTGCCGTTCCTGTTCCGCAGCACCGAGCACATGGAGAAAGTGATCGACGGCCCGATCGGCCAGGCGCTGCTCGACAAGGTCACCAACAACCCGGATTCGCACTTGGTCGCGCTGTGCTTCATGGATGCTGGCGCGCGCAACATGTTCGACACCAAGCGCCCGATCAAAGGCATCGACGACCTGAAGGGCATGAAGGTGCGGGTCATGGGCAACCCGATGTTCGTCGACATGATGAACGACCTGGGCGGCAACGGCGTGCCGATGGGCTACGACCAGGTGTTCGGTGCCCTGCAGACCGGCGTCGTCGACGGTGCCGAGAACAACAGCCCGAGCTTCGTCTTCGACAACCACTACCAGGTCGCCAAGTACTACACGCTGACCGAGCACCTGATCGTGCCCGAGATCCTGGTGTTCTCGCGCCCGACCTGGGACAAACTGTCGGCCGACGACCAGGCGCTGCTGCGCAAGCTTGGCCGCGAGGCGCAGCTCGACGAGCGCAAGCTGTGGATCGAGAAGGAGGCCGACGCCATGGCCCGCATGGAGAAGGCCGGGATCCAGGTCGTGCGCATCGCCGACAAAGCGCCGTTCCAGAAGGCGGTCAAGCCGGTCTGGGACAAGTACGGCGCCAAATATGCCGGCCTGATCCAGCAGATCCAGGCGGTCCAGTGAACCCGCCGATTGCGGTGCGGGCCGGGCCCGCACCGACGGCGGCGCCCGTCGTCCGGGCGCTGGCGCCGCTGCAGGCGACCGCGGCGGAACGTCCGCTGCGGCGGCTGATGGATGCGCTCTACTGGGCATCGACCGGACTCGCCGGCGCCGCCCTGGTGCTGATCGCCGCCATCATCCCGTGGGGCGTCTATACCCGATACGTGGTCAACCGCGCCGCCTCCTGGCCCGAGCCGGCGGCCGTGCTGCTCAGCATCGTGCTGACCTTCTTCGGCGCCGCCAGCTGCTATCGGGGCGACGTCCATATGCGCGTGACCGTGGTGCGGGACCTCTTGCCGCCCGGCCCTCGGGCCGTCGCGGCGGCGCTCGCCGAGCTTCTGGTCGGCGCGCTCAGCCTGTTCGTCACGGTCTGGGGCGTCGGGCTGTGCCGCACCACCTGGCACCAGACCATCGACGCCTTTCCGTTCCTCCAGGTCGGCGTGACCTATCTGCCGATCCCGATCGGCGGCGCGCTCACTGTCCTGTTCGTGGCCGAGCGGTTGCTGATCGGGCCGGCCGACGGGCTGGGGCCGCGCGCCGCGGCCGGCGAGCCGCGC
>CAZEFK010000123.1:0-21796 GCA_964511405.1 uncultured Comamonadaceae bacterium
GCCCCGACGCCGGTGCTGGAGCGGCCCGCCGCCGCTGCCGTCGCCGCATTGCCCGACGGCGCCGATCCGCGCCGCGCCGCCGCCGCCTGCCGCACCCTGGCCGAGCTGGCCGCCGCGGTCGCCGGCTATGACGGCTGCCGGCTCAAGGCGACCGCCCAGACCACGGTGTTCGCCGACGGCAATCCCGCGGCACCGCTGATGATCCTGGGCGAGGCCCCGGGCGCCGACGAGGACCGTCAGGGCAAGCCGTTCGTCGGCCCGTCCGGCCGGCTGCTCGACCGCATGCTCCAGGCGATCGGCCTGAGTCGCGAGACCGCCTACATCACCAACGTGATTTTCTGGCGGCCGCCGGGCAACCGGGCGCCGCAGCCGGACGAGGTCGCGCACTGCCTACCTTTCGTAGAGCGCCATATCGAGCTGGCGCAACCGAAAGTTATATTGGCGTGCGGCAGCAGCGCGCTGAAAGCACTGACCGGTCGACCGGAAGGCATCATGAAAATGCGAGGCCGTTGGCTGGAATACCAGACCGGCGCCGCTGCCGTCACTATTCCTCTGCTGCCCACCTTTCATCCAGCGTATTTGTTGCGGTCTCCAAGTCAAAAGCGCGAGGCATGGCGCGATCTACTTGCAGTAAAAAGTAAACTTGAGCAGATCGTTTGAAGCTATTTCTGAACAGACCCTTTCATACTCTAAATCCATTACTGTGTTACGCCAGGGTGATGGGGCTTGCCAGGCCGGCCTCACTGCTTTAAGTGAAATGTCGATGATGGTGATCACAGACCCTCCCTCCGCCGGGATTTCCTGGCGGGGGCGGCCTCACCGTTGCCTCGCGATGGCAGGCATCTGGGCCATCCTAACCTTCCCGGCCGCAGCCGCGGCCTTGGGATCCGACGCCGGACCACTGGTCCATGCCGATCGGATCCACCTGCCGGAGATCCTGTCCGAAACCGACGCCGCCCATTATCGCGCCGCGTTCGACGCCCAGGGCCATGGCGACTGGGCGGGCGCCGACCGGGAGCTGGCACACCTGGCCGACCGCCGGCTGGTGGGCGTGCTGCTGGCCGACCGCTACCTGGCGCGGACCACGCGGCCGCACTATGGCGAGCTGGTCGCCTGGCTGGAGCGCTATCCCGATCTGCCGGCCGCCGGCCAGATCCATGGGCTGGCGCTGCGTGCCAAGCCCGCCCGCGCCCCCGCGCCGCCAAGGCCGACCGCGACTGCGGTCCTGGCCGGCCTTGGCGACGTGGATGGCTTGATCGCCGACCCCGTCTACAGCCCGCGCGTCGGCAATGTGCGCGCCGCGGCCGGTGCCGGGGAGCGCATCCGCGCCGCGCTCCGGCGCGGCGAGCCGGGCGCCGCCCGCCAGCTGGTCGAGCGGGCGGCGGTCGAGTCCGACCTCGATCCCGCCGCGATCGACCAGTGGCGGGCCGAGGTCGCCCAGGCCCTGCTCGCCCAAGGCGAGGACGGCGCCGCCTACGGCTTGGCGCGGGAGGCCGCCGACCGCTCGGGCACGACCGTGGTACTGGCGCCGTGGGTCGCCGGCCTCGCGGCCTGGAAGCTCAACCACAAGGGCCAGGCCCGCGACTGGTTCGAGCAGGTGGCCCGCTCGCCGCTCGCGACACCCTGGCGGACTGCGGCCGCGGCCTTCTGGGCGGCGCGCGCCAACCTGGTCACGCGCCGGCCCGACGCGTACCAGTTCTGGATGGCGCGGGCCGCCGCCCATCCCGTGACGTTCTATGGCATCCTGGCCGAGCGGGCGCTCGGCCGCGAGGTCGACCTGGACTGGGACCTGCCGCCCTTCCGCCGCGGCGACCTCAAGCGGTTCGCCGCCCTACCCGGACTCGGCCGGGCTCTGGCGCTGATCCAGGTCGGCGAGCGCACCCATGCCGAGGACGAGATCCGGCACCTCTATCCGCGCACCCCGGCCGAGCTGCAGCCGCTGCTGCTGACCGTCGCCGAGCGCGGCGGCCTGCCCTCGCTGGCGCTGCGCATCGCCGGCCAGCTTCGGCTGGAGGGCCGCCGCTTCGACGCCGGCCTCTATCCAGTGCCGCCCTGGGTGCCGTCGACCGGCTACCGGGTCAACCGCGCCATCCTGTTCGCCATCGCGCGCCAGGAAAGCGGCTTCAATCCCGGCGCGCTCAGCCCGGCCGGCGCCACCGGCATCATGCAGCTCATGCCCCAGACCGCCCGCGCCCTCGCCGACAGCAGCCAGCAAGCGCAAGCGGCGCTGTCGCAGCCGGCCTCGAACCTGACGGTCGGCCAGCGCTATGTCGACCTGCTGCTCGGCCATGACCGCGTGCGCGGCAACCTGTTCCACATGGCGGCGGCGTACAATGGCGGGACCGGGCGGCTGGCCCAGCTGCAGGACCGCGGCCTGCGCACCAACGACCCGCTGCTGTTCGCCGAGCTGATCCCGGCCACCGAGACCCGCTTGTTCGTGCAGCGCGTGCTCACCAATTTCTGGATCTATCAACTGCGCCTCGGTCAGACCCCGGACAGCCTGGACGCGCTGGCGGCGGGCGAGTGGCCGGTCTACACCGACGGCGACGTCGACGAGGAGCTGGCCGAGCAGAATGGCCGGAATTGACGAGAGCAGACCGTTCCTGGCGGTGAACATCGCCGTGCTGACGGTCTCGGACAGCCGCGACCTGGCCAGCGACCGCTCGGGCGACGCGCTGGCGGGCCGCATCGCCGAGGCCGGGCATCGCCTGGCGGCGCGCGCCCTGGTGCGCGACGACGGTGCGGCGATCGAGGCGCAGCTGCGCGCCTGGATCGCCGACCCCGCGATCGACGTGGTGATCGCGACAGGCGGCACCGGCGTCACCGGCCGCGATGTCACGCCCGAGGCCTTCCACCGGGTCTATGACAAGGAGATCCCTGGCTTCGGCGAGCTGTTCCGGTGGCTGAGCCATGCCAAGATCGGCACCTCGACCATCCAGAGCCGCGCCACCGGCGGCGTCGCCGGCGGCACCTACCTGTTCGCGCTGCCGGGGTCGCCCAGCGCCTGCCGCGACGGCTGGGACGAGATCCTGAAATGGCAGCTCGACAACCGATTCCGTCCATGCAACCTCGTGGAGCTGATGCCCCGCCTGATGGAGCATCAGCGGCCGGCCTGAACCGCCCGGCGGCCCGCGCCCTGGCTGCCGCCCGGGCGCGCTACGGCGCCTCGGCGGCGCTGCGCGACGGCGATGGCGTCGGCCATATCCACATCGTGGTTCCCGGCCGCGGCGCGCGCCTGCGGGTCCCGCGCTTCAGCCAGGTCGCGGTCGAACCCGAGGCGCATCTCGCCTATCTTGCCGCCTGCTTCGCGCGCGCGGCCCCCGCCGGCTGTACCCCGCGGCTGATCGAGGTGGTGGCGCCGGCCGACGGCCTACCGCTCGGCGCCCTGCTGGTCGAGGAGATCGCCGGGCGCCTGCCCCGGCTGCCGGCCGACCTGCCGGCCCTGGCCGAGGCCCTGGCGCGGCTGCACGGCCTGCCGGCGCCGACCGCGGCTGCGCCGCTGATCGACGATACGCCCCATCCGCTGGCGCGCGCGATCGAGCGCGTGCGCGCCCAGGCCGCCTTCCTCGACCGCGGCGAGATCGCGCCCGCCACCGTCGCCCGCCTGCGCACCGAGATCACCCGCGTCGCCGAGGTCGCCCGGGACCTGCCGCCGACCCAGCCGACCTGCCTGATCGCGGTCGACTGCCATCCCGGCAATTTCCTGGTCGAGGCCTCCGGCCGCGCCGTGCTGGTCGACATCGAGCGGCTGCAATATGGGCTGGCCGCGACCGACCTGGCCCACGCCACCCTGCCCAGCTCGACGCTGTGGGACCCGCGCATCGACCGCTGGCTCGGCGCCGACGACGTCGCCGGGTTCTACCGCGCCTATGCCCGGGCGGCCGGCGCCGCCCGGTTCGACGCGCTGGCGCCCTGGCTCGCGGTGTGCCGCCGCCTGGTCCTGGTGCGCTCGCTCACCTGGTTCGTCCGCTTCCGCGCCGAAACCCGCGCCGGCCGCTGGTCGGACCTGCCGATCGACCCGGCCCTGGTCGCCGAGGTCGACCGCCGCATCGCCCTGCTGCTCGATCCGGAGCGAGTGGCGGCGATGGCCGACGGGGTGGATGCGCCTGTGCTGTAGGATTGGGGAGGCTCCTCGCAGCGCGTGTGCGGACCACTCTTCGTCATCCCCGCGAGGGAGGGGGGAAGGAATTGGCGCGCGGGCTTTTCTTGGTTCATCATCCCCGCAAAGGCGGAGATCCAGTTGGCTCGACCTCAATATTCATGTGCCGAGGCTTTGAGCTTGCCGCAACGACTGGATCCTCGCTTTCGCGGGGATGACGACAGGGGTGTTGACTGGCGATTGTTTCACAGCCGCTTTCACGGGAATGACGAGGAGTGAGCCGAGAGGACTGCCCGGACTGTTGCCCCTCCTACCGCGCGAGCACGGCCGACAGGATGCCGACGCGCCCTTCGCGCAGGTTGCGGCCGAGATTGGCCGCTTTGCCCGGGAAGTCCGGCCCGAGCACCGTGGCCAGGTTCGGACCCTTGGGCGGGCCGGCCTGCAGGAGCTGCGCGAACCAGGCGGCGGCGGTCTCGGTCTGGTCGGTCCAGACCAGCGGTGCGAAGCCGGCCTCGCCCAGGGCCGTCCGCGTCTCGGCCTCGGTCAGCAGATGGCTGTCGCCGGCCTCGGCGGCCCAGGGCGCCGGGTACAGCACCTCCGGCCCGCGCGCGACCACGTCGTAAGTCACGAACCGGCCGCCTGGTTTGAGCGCCCGGTGCACGGCCCGGTACAACGCCGGCCGGTCGACGATGTTCATGGCGACGTGGAGCAGGACGACCAGGTCGCAGCTGCCGTCCGCCACTTCCGGCCGGGTCGCGTCGCCGACCGTGAACCGCGTGCGGTCCGAGAGGCCGCACCGGCGGCTCAGATAGGTCGCGGCCTCGACCAGGCCGCCGCTGATGTCGATGCCGATCACGCGGGCGCCGTGCTTGGCCGCCAGGAAGCGCGCCGGGCCGCCGAGGCCGGAGCCGAGGTCCAGGACGACCGCGTCAGGGCCGATCCCCGCGGCTTCGGCAAGCTCGACCGTCGCCGCCAGGCCCCGCGTATGGAACTGATCGATCGGCGCCAACTGCTCGACCGTCAGCAGCGCCGGCTCGGGCGCGACGGCATCGGCAGCCTGGCGCACGCGGCCGAGCAGGCCCTGGGTGGGATAGGGCGTGCCCGCGTTGGTTTCCTGATCCATCGTTTCCTCCACTCTCACAGGGATCCGGCGGCGATCGCGCTCATCCGGCCCGCCGGACGCGGCTCGGAGCCGGCGTCGCGAAGGCCACGCTCGGCGCGCCAGGTCGGGGACTCGGACGCGAACTGGGGCTGGGCCGGCCGGGGCATGCGCAGCCCGGCCCGATAGCGAGCGATCGGCGGCGCGGGCACAACCGGCGCGGCCAGGACCTCCACTAGCTGGCGCATGAAATTGGCTAGGGTCCGGCGGTTCTGCGGCTGCGCCGCACGCCGCCTGGCGACCGCCTCGAAACTCTCGGGTGCGCGCCCAGTCACGGCGCGCACATGGTCGGTCGGCGCGCCGAGCGCGAAGGTGCCCCGGCGCTGCTCCTCGATGTAGTCGGCCATCAGGCTCAGGACCGCGATGGGCTGGCCGTCGAGCCGCGCCGCTTTGAGGAACAGGCCGACCGGCATCGGCTGCAGGCGCATCTTGCGCTCCAGCGCGCGGCCGAGGCTCGCGGCCATGTCGGCGCCGGACAGCAGCGCGGGCCCGGTCGGCCGATAGGTGCGGCCGGCATGCCGGTCCGGATCCATCAGCGCCGCCGCGGCCACGCGGCCGATGTCGTCGACCGAAGGCGGCGCATCGAGGCCCTCGCCGAACAGCCATGGGAACACGCCGAGCTGGGCGGCGACGGGCAACGTCACCAGATAGGGCAGGTCCGCGAAAAAGCCGGGCCGGACGATGGTGAGGCCGATGCCCGGGATCATCTGGAACAGGCGGTCGGCCAGCCAGTGCTGGCGGGTGGCGAACGCCGGGTGCGACGGGCTGGCGAGCCATTGGCTCAGGAGCACGACATGCTCCAGCCCGGCATCCTTGGCCGCCGTCGCGAACACGGCGGCGCCATGCAGCATGGCCGGGTCGACCGGCGGCAGGTAGTAGGCGCGACGCACGCCGGCCAGCGCGGCCGCCACGCGCTCGGGGTCGCCCATGTCGGCGACCGCGATCTCGACGCCGCGCCGGGCCAGTGCCTGTGCCCGCGCGTCGTCGGCGCGCACCATGGCGCGGACGGGATAGCCGGCCTTCAGCAGTTCGGTGACGACGACCGCACCAGTCCTGCCGGTCGCGCCGGTGACAAGGACCTTGGGATTCGACATGCGCTCGGCTCCTTTCGGGACGTCACGCTATGGCCGCTTCCCCGATACGCCTATCCGGCATAATCTCGACAGGCCGTGAAGCAGAACTACACAGTCCGCCAGGGTGCGCTCGAGGGGATCGAAGCCTTCCTCTGCGTCGCGCGGCACCGCAGCTTCCGGCGCGCGGCGGCCGAGCTGGGCGTCACACCATCGGCCGTGAGCCAGGCCGTGCGCGCGCTGGAGGGCGGGATCGGCACGGCGCTGTTCACGCGCACGACCCGCAGCGTCGGCCTGACCGAGGCCGGCGAGCGGTTCCTGGCGCGGGCGGCGCCGGCGTTCGAGGAGCTGGCCGCGGCCCGCGAGGCGGCCCGCGACCTTGGCCAGCGGCCGGCCGGCCTGCTGCGGCTGGCGGTGCCGCGCGGGATCGTCCCCCACATCCTGGAGCCGGTGATCGCCGGCTTCTGCCGGACCTATCCCGAGATCGAGCTGGAGATCGCCGCCAGCGAAGCGATGGTCGATATCGCGGCGGCCGGGTTCGACGCCGGCATCCGCCTCGGCCACCTGATCGCGCCCGACATGGTGGCGGTGCGGCTGACGCCGCCGTTCCCGCTGGCCGTGGTCGGCAGCCCGGACTACCTCGCCGCGCGCGGCCGGCCGCAGGTCCTCGACGACCTGCGCCGCCACGCCTGCCTGCGCCTACGCCGCGCGAACGGGGCGATCGCGCCCTGGCCGTTCGTGGACGGGAACAAGGCGGTCGAGGCGATCGTGTCGGGACCGCTGATCGCCCACGACATCCCGACCCTGCTGGGCGCCGCGATCCAGGGCGTGGGGCTGGCGCAGGTGCCGTCACCGCTGGCTCGGGCGGCGCTCGCCGACGGCCAGCTCGACGCTGTCCTGGCCCCGTACGCGCCCACGGTGCCGGGCGTCTTCCTCTATCACCCGGGCAAGCGCCAAGTGCTGCCGAAGCTGCGCGCCTTCATCGACCATGTCACGGGCGGCGCCGACGCGGCCCGCCCTTGATCGAGCGCGGTCCGGCCGTTCGACCTACAGCAGGCTCAGCTGGTCCCCCGCCTTGGGCGGCAGGCGGAACTGTGACGTGTCGAGCGTCCAGTCGGTGCGGTTGAGGCCGAGCTTGGCGCAAGCCTGGCGGAAGCGGGCGCGCAGCAGGTCGGCATGGGGGCCTGAGCCGACGAAGCGGCTGCCGAACTCGGGGTCGTTGAGCCGGCCGTCGCGGCTCTGGCGGATCAGGCTCAGCACATGGGCGGCGCGGCCCGGCGCGTGGACCTGCAGCCATTCGCCGAACAGGTCCTTGATCTCGTGCGGCAGCCGCAGCAGCACATAGCCGGCATAGGCGGCGCCATGCTCGCGGGCGGCGGCCAGGATGGCCTCGAGCTCGTGGTCGTTGAGCGCCGGGATCATCGGCGCGGTCATGACCCCGGTCGGGACCCCTGCCGCGGCCAACGCCTGGATCGCCTTCAGGCGGCGCGCCGGCGTCGAGGCCCGGGGCTCCATCTTGCGCGCGAGCTCAGGATCCAGCGTGGTGACGGACAGGAACACCCGGGCCAGATGCCGCGCCGCCATCGGCGCCAGGATGTCCAGGTCGCGCACCACCAGCGCCGACTTGGTGACGATCGCGACCGGGTGGTTGTGGGCGGCCAGCACCTCCAGGATCTGGCGGGTGATGCGATAGCGGCGCTCGATCGGCTGGTAGGGGTCGGTGTTGGTGCCGAGCGCCATCACCTTGCAGGTATAGGACTTGGCCCGGAACGCCGCCTCCAGCAGGCGGGCGGCCTCGGGCTTGGCGGTCAGCTTGGTCTCGAAGTCGAGCCCCGGCGACAGGCCCAGATAGGCGTGGGTCGGCCGGGCGAAGCAATAGACGCAGCCATGCTCGCAGCCGCGATAGGGGTTGATCGACTGGTCGAACGGCAGGTCGGGCGAGTCGTTCTTGGCGATGATCGTGCGCGTGCGGTCGATCGCGACCTCCGTGCGCAGCGGCGGCAGGTCTTCCTCGCCCCGGTCCCAGCCATCGTCGACCGGTTCGCGCCGCTCGGCATCGAAGCGCGACTGGGGGTTGGTGACCGCCCCTCGCCCCTTGCGGGCCTCCAGCGGTGATCGCAGCGGGTCCATGGGCCCATCTTAGCGGATTGGAACAAACAGGGAACAAGAATCGCACCCCTTGCCGGGGCAGCGGCGGCGCCCCTACCGTTTCCCTGCTTTCGCCGGAGGATCCCAGGATGACCACGCCGGTCACGGGCCGCTGCTATTGCGGCGCCGTCCGCTTCCAGTTCGACCAGTCGCCGATCGCGGTCCGCGCCTGCTGGTGCCGGGACTGCCAGTACCTGTCGGCCGGCAATTTCTCGGTGAACGCCATCTTCCGCGTCGCCGGCTTCCGCCAGACCGGCGAGGTCCGGGACTATGTCAGCACCGCCGACAGCGGCAACAGCATGCGCCGCAGCTTCTGCCCCGCCTGCGGCACGCCGCTGTTCAGCCGGGCCTCGGACCGGCCGGATCTGATGGTGGTGCGCGTCGGCGCGCTCGACGACCGCGAGATCGGCGGGCCGACCGCCACGATCTGGACGGCATCGGCGCCGAGTTGGGGCCATGTCGGCTCCAGCCCGGCCAACTGCGCGGGCCAGCCCGGGCCGATCCGGCCGGCCTGACCGCGCCGCAGGGCCGTGCGCGGCGATCGCCCGGATCGCGAGCATCGCCCACAGGCCTTTTCGCGTCGCCCGAACGCGGGCGATATTCTATATTTTAGTCAATTTTGACCGGCCATCGATCACACGCGGATCGATGGCGGGCAGCATTCTTCGGATGCGAGATGAAGGATGGTGCATGATTTGACCGACGCCCGCGCCGTCGTTCTTTCATCTATGCTTGCCAGTCGTAACGATCGGCGCCTTGCCTGGGCGGCAGTGCTGGCGTCGACATTGATATTCCTTGCCGTGGTGCCGTTCGTGACGGTGCCGCTGCTGCCGGTGCCAGGCTTCATCCCGGTCTATGAAGCAGCGCTGGTGCTGAGCGACACGATCACCGCCGTGCTGCTGTTCGGGCAGTTCAGCATCGCGCGCCGGCGGGCCCTGCTGGCGCTGGCCACCGGCTACCTGTTCACGGCGGCCATGGCGGCATGCCACATGCTGACCTTCCCCGGGCTGTTCGCACCAGGCGGCCTGCTCGGCGCCGGCACGCAGACGACGGCGTGGCTCTACGTCGTCTGGCATCTCGGCTTCCCTGTGTTCGTGATCGCCTATGCCGCGTGCGGCGATCGGGTGGTCGCCGGCCAGCCCGGCCGGGCGCCGTGGGGGACCATGCTCGCGAGCTTCGCCAGCGTGGTGGCGTCGGCCGCGCTGATCGTCCTGCTGGTCACCCATGGCGAGCACGCCCTGCCGACGATCATCGTCGACGGCCACAGCACGGCCGCGCTGTTCCGGGTGGTTGCGGTGGCATGGTTGCTGACCCTGCTGGCCCTGGCGGTGCTGTGGCGGCAGCCGCGCCGGTCGGTGCTCGACCTCTGGCTGATGGTGGTGATGACCGCTTGGCTGTTCGACATCGCCCTCGCCGCGCTGCTCAACGCCGGCCGCTTCGATCTGGGCTTCTATGCCGGGCGCGTCTACGGGCTGCTGGCGGCGACCTTCATCCTGGGCGTGCTGCTGCTGGAGAACAGCCTGCTCTATGCCCGGCTGGTCGACGCCACCAGCGAGCTCAGGCGGCTGAGCCTGATCGACCCGCTGACCGCCATCGCCAACCGCCGCGCCTTCGAGGACGCGCTCGACCGCGAATGGCGGCGCATGCTGCGCCACCGCGTGCCGCTGTCGCTGCTGATGGTCGATGTCGATTACTTCAAGCGCTATAACGACGCCTATGGCCATGTCGCCGGCGACCAGTGCCTGCGCGCCGTCGCCTCGGTGCTGGCCAGCATCGCGCAACGCGCCGGCGACGTCGCCGCCCGCTATGGCGGCGAAGAATTCGCGATCCTGCTGCCCGACACCGATGCCGCCGAGGCGCGCCTGCTGGCCCAGCGGCTGTGCGATGCGGTCCGCGCCCTCGCCATTCCGCACGAACAATCGGCGGTGGCGCCGCACGCCACGGTCAGCATCGGCGTGGCCAGCGTCCCGATGCGCGCCGACGGCGGGGCGCCGCGCGAGAACCCGCTGTGGGCCGCCGCCCGCACCCTGGTCGAGACCGCCGACCACGCGCTGTATGCGGCCAAGAGCGCCGGCCGCAACCGGGTGGCGGACCAGATGCTGGCCTTGTCGTCACCTCGGTCCGGAAATTAAAGTCTAAACGGACCTTGTTTAAAATCTTCTGGATGATTTTTTTCTCCAGAACTCGCATCGATCCCTGCACACGGCCGTTGATAGGGCAGTGCTCAGGTGGCGAAATTGGCAGACGCGTCGGGCTTAGGCCCGGTGACCGCAAGGTCGTAGAAGTTCGACTCTTCTCCTGGGCACCACCAATCCTATCGACGGTGAGTCAAGAACGGCTGGTTGACGCAGTTCCGCAAAGTCCCATCGCGCAAATACAAGAGTACCGTCTCGGCCGACTTGCGCCGAGCATCGGCTTGGCTTTCCGGGCTGCTCCAAGCGGCGTGCGGGGTCAGCAGCAGGCGGTCGCGGACCCAGGGCTCGCCGCGGGTCCACGCTGCCAGCAGCGGCGGCAGTGGCGCGGGCGGCTCGACCGGCAGCACGTCCAGGCCGGCGCCGGCGATCCGGTTCTCGGCCAGCGCGCGGCCCAGAGCATCCAGGTCGACGATGCCGCCGCGCGCGGTGTTGACCAGGATCGCGTGCGGCCGCATGGCGGCGAACGCGGCATCGCCGATCAGATTGCGCGTCTCGGGCGTCAGCGGCGTATGCAGGCTGACCACGTCCGAGCGCGCCAGCAGCGCGTTCAGGCTGCCCAGCCGCTCGACGCCCAGCGCGATCTCCTGCCCGGCCGGCAGGTACGGATCGTAGGCCGCGATGTGCATGCCGAAGGCGCGGGCGCGCAGCGCCGTCGCGGTGCCGATGCGGCCCAGCCCGACGATGCCGAAGGTGCTGCCGCGGATGCGCCGGACCAGCGGCGCCACGCCGGGATCGAAGCCTGTCACCAGGTCCTGGCGCAGCCGCGCCTGATAGGCGGAGATCCCGCGCACCAGATCCAGCATCAGCGCGATGGCGTGGTCGGCAACCTCACTGGTGCCGTAATCGGGCGTGTTGCACACCGGGATCCCGGCGGCGCCGGCGGCCTCCAGGTCGATGTGGTCGAAGCCGACGCCGCCGCGGACGATCACGCGGCAGCGATCGAGCCTGGCGATCAGCGCGGCGTCGATACGGACCTCGTGCCAGACCAGCATGGCGTCGCAGCGCGCCAGGCTGGCCGCCGGCAGGTCCGAGGCGTCGCGCACCCGATGGATCTCGAAGTCGCAGGCGGACCCCGCCTCCGCCCGCTCCAGCACGCCGTCGTCGGGATATTGGGCGTCGGGGGTCAGCACGGCGAAGCGGGTCATCAGGATCTCCGTCAGGGCGGCCGGGTGAGGTCGGCGGGCAGCTCGGTCACGTCATAGCCCGCACCGGGCGGGATGCGGAAGATGCGACCGGCCGGGGTCGACAGCAGCTCGGGCAACACGGTCACCACCGGCGCCGCGGCCGCGGCGGCCAGCGCCTCGGCCACGGTGGCGAAGCGGGCCAGGCGCAGCAGGTTGAGCCGGGTGGCAAACACCAGATTGAGGGCACCGCCGTCGCTCGCCGCGACCGCCGCCGCCGGACTGATCCAGCGCGCCTCGACCGCTTCGCGCCCGTCATGCGCCGGATCCTGGTCGGGCGGCGCGGCGGCGGCGAAGAAATGGGTGTCGAACCGGCGCGGGCGCCCCACCGGCGTGATCCAGTGCGCGAACGGCACGAGCCGGTCGGCTGCGGGAGCAAGGCCGCGCTCGGCGAGCAGGCCGGCGAAGGGCTCGCCCCGGCGCGCGCCCAGGCCCGCGGCCCCGGCGCCGCCGTCGGCGAGCAGGATCCCGGTCTCCTCGAAGGTCTCGCGGATGGCGGCCACGCGCAGGGCGCCCTCCGGCCGGCCGCCGGCCAGGCCGGCATCGTCGGCATGGACCTTGCCGCCGGGAAACACCATGGCGCCAGCGGCGAATGCCATGGCCTCGTGGCGGGCGATCATCAGCACCTCGAGGCCGGCGGCGCCGTCGCGCAGCAGCACCAGGGTCGCCGCCAGCACCGGCGCGGCAGCGACCGTCATCGGCCGGCGAGCACGCGGTCGGCGACGAACGGATTGGTGCGCCGCTCGGTGCCGAAGGTCGAGGCCGGCCCGTGGCCGGGCACGAAGGTGACATCGTCGCCCAGCGGCCACAGCTTGGTGGTGATCGAGCGGATCAGGGTCGGCCCGTCGCCGCGCGGAAAATCGCTGCGCCCGATCGAGCCGTGGAACAGCACGTCGCCGACGAAGGCCAGGCGCTCGCCGGCATGGACGAACACGACATGGCCGGGGGTGTGGCCGGGGCAATGATAGACGTCGAAGGTTTGGGCGCCGACCGTCACCTGGTCACCGTCGGCCAGCCAGCGGTCGGGCGTGAAGGGCCGGCACCAGGGCATGCCGTAGCGGGCGCCCTGGGTCTCGAGCTGATCGATCCAGAACATGTCCTCGGGATGCGGACCTTCGACCGGCACCTGCAGGCGGGCGGCGAGCGCACCGGTGGCGCCGGCATGGTCGAGGTGGCCGTGGGTCACCAGGATCTTCTCGATGGCGATGCCGCGCGCCTCGGCCGCCTGCAGCAGGCGGTCGATCTCGCCGCCGGGATCGACGATGGCGCCACGGGCGGTCTCGGTGCACCAGACGATCGAGCAATTCTGCTGGAACGGCGTGACCGGAACCACGGCCACGCCGAGCTTGGGTTGATCGGCGGTCATCGCGTCTCCGCGCTGTGGGTGGATGCGAACACCCGGGCCAGGAAGCGCCCGACGTCGCGGTTGGACTGGGCGCGCACGGCATCGTCGCGCCCGATCGGATAGGGCTGGCCGGACACGCACAGCCCCAGGATCAGGATGCGCGGCAGCAGGCTGTCCATGGCCAGGCCGGTGTCGTCGTCGCGGATGGTGCCGTCGCGCTCGACCGTGAACCGACAGTCCGACAGGTTGCGGCCGATCAGCCGGCGCGCCCATGGCCCGTCCCATTGGTGCACGGCGCCGGCATAGCTGATCACGCTCACGGCGCTGCCGCCGGCATGCAGGTCGCCCGCGACCTCGGCACAGCGGTCCGGGCGGATCAGCTCGTCCTGGTCGCCATAGAGCATCAGGTAGGGCGCGCCGGTGGTGCGGCTGTCCTCGAACCGCGCGATGCAGGGGCCATAGAACGACACATGGCCGGCAAAGCGCAGGCCGGGCGGCGCCAGCTTGTCGGCGATCTGGGCATAGAGGGCGTAGGTCGTCGACATGCCGCCATAGGAGAAGCCGGCCAACACGACATGGCGGGCATCGATCTCCGGCCGTCGGGCCAGATAGCCGAGCGCGCCGTAGGCGTCGGCGACCATCATGGTCTCGGTGATGTGGATCAGCCGCCAGGTGAAGCGGGTGGCGTAGTCGCGCCGGGCCCCGAAGGTGTCGACCACCATGGCGGCAATACCCATGGCCGCAAGCTGCCGGCCATAGACGTCGCCCCGCTCGCGCACCAGGCCGGCGGCGCCGTGCAGCAGCACCACGGCCGGCGTGGCGTGATCGGGCGCCGCGTCGGCCGGCAGGAACAGCTGCGCCAGGCCGGTGGTCCGAGGCGCGTCGCCGATGTCCGCCGGCGCGAACGGGCTGGCGCTGGGGAAGGTCACGGACTCGACCCGGATCCCCGGCACGGCCTCGGGATCGGGCCACGGATCGGTGATCCGCGCCGCTGAAGCGGCCGGGCCGGCCAGCAGCACGCACAACAGAGCGGCCAGGCGGCGCATGACCCGCGTCAGATGCTCTTCAGCAGGTCCTTGAGCATCGTGTCGGCGGTGTCGATGGCGCGCAGCGACGCGCCATAGGCGGCCTTGGCCGCGATCATGTCGACCAGCTCCCGCGCCGGGTCGACGTTCGAGCCCTCCAGAGCGCCCTGGACGATGGTCCCGGCGCCACCGGTGCCGGGCAGCACCGGGTTGGCCGGATCGGCGACGGTGGCCAAGGTCACTTGCCCGGCCGCGATGCCGCCCTGGGTGACCGCGCCCGAGCCCGCGACCGACGGCGTGCCGCCGGCCGGATCAAGCGCGACCGGCCCGACCACCGGATTACCCTCATGGTCGACCAGGATGCCGGCGACCGAGACGCCGAACGCGCCGTCGCGGGTGTAAGCCGTGCCACCGTTGGGCGCGGTCACCTGGAAATAGCCGTTGCCGTTGATCGCCAGGTCGGTCGGGTTGCCGGTCGGCACGATCGCCGCCTGGGCGGCGTCCTTGGACAGGAAGATCGCCGGGATGCCGGTGGCGCCGGCCTCGATCGTGGCGACGCCGCGCTTGTAGCCTGATGTCCCGACATTGGCGAGGTTGGTGGCGGCGTTGCCGACCGCCTCCGACTGCGCCAGCAGGTTGGCGACCGAGACGTTGAACGCGGCGCCCAGTCCACCGGCCATGGGGCCCCTCCCCGTCAATTGCCTAGGACTGCTTGTCGCACGGGCCCAGCGCTACTGCCAAGCGGGCAGCAGGTCGCGGAGACGGCGGGCGGCATCGGCGACCGTGCCCAGGCCCTCGGCCTGGGCGTCGACCACAAGCACGGTGGTGCCGGCGTCCGGCCACCGCCCCGGCGGCGCCGGCCCGCGCGGCGGTGGTCGCGGCGGCGGCTCGGGCAGCGGCACGCCATGAAGCGCCGCCAGACGGCCGACATCGGCCAGGGTCGCGTCATAGCCCTCAGGATCGTGCCCGACGGTCTCGGCCATCAGCCGGACCAGGGCCGCCATGTCGACCCGCAGGTCGGGCCGGCGCAGGGCCTGGGCCGTGCCCATCAGGGCGTTGGCCACCACCATTGCCAAGTTGGCCGAGGGGAACAGGTCGGGATGCCAGCCGATGCCGGCATTCTCGGCCTCGAAGGCGGCGCGCCGGTCCGCACCCTCGGCGCGGCGCGAAAAAGCCGCGCCGACGCTCTTACCCGAGGTGCCGCGGATCGACAGCGGCCGGTTGAGGCGGACATAGCGGCCGACCAGCAGCAGGTTGACCACGCCGGAATGGATGTCGGGCAGGGTCGAGGCCAGGTAGCGCCCGAACCGGATGCGCGCCAGCTGCAGCACCGACTGGTGCACGAAGGCGCTGTAGATCATGGGCAGGTCCAGGAACGACAGGGTCATGGCGTAAAGCCGTTCGACCAGGCCCGCCGAGTCGATGAGGTCGGCCTGCTCGCTGTCGTCGATGTGGCGCACCACCAGTCGGTTGCGCAGGTGCGAGCGGTCGCTGTCCCAGCCATAGTCGGCCGGCTTCCAGGCGACCAGCTTGAGGTCGGGCGCCTGGTCGACCAGCCGGCCGGCATAGGCGCAGGCGTCGGGCAGCAGCCCGTCGTCGTCGCCCAGCACGGTGACATAGCTGCCGACGGCGTGGCCGAGCGCGCGCGCCCAGTTCTCGGTCATGGACAGGCTATCGGCGGTCTCGTCATAGACGATCCGGGGGTCGGCGGCGCGGTCGACGATGGCGCGCGTGGCCGGGTCGGCGCCGTTGTTCTGCACCACCACCTGGATCGCCGGCTCGGTCTGGCCGAGGGCGGTGGCCAGGGCGTGCTCGAAGGTCTCGGGCCGCCCCTTGGTCGGAATCACGATCGAGAAGCGCGGCAGAGTCACGCCGCCAGCCGCCGGACCAGGGTGCGGACCGCCTCGGGATGGCGGGCGATGGTGGTGTGCGGGCCGTCGACGGCGACGACATGGCAGGCGGCATCCTCGGGGATGCAGCTCTGCCAGGCGACAATACCGTCGTCGATGGTATAGATCGCGGTCGACGGCATCGCCACCGGCCGCGCCAGGCGCACGAGGTCCACGTCCCGGGCGTAGCGGCGCGCGCACAGCCGGACCAGCGGCTCGATGGTGCTGGCGGTGGGTAGCCGCACCGGGCTAGCCAGGGTCGCGACGTGAGCGATGCGGCCGGGATGGTCGTGCGCCAGATCGCGGGCCAGGGCGCCGCCCAAGCTGATGCCGACCACCGCCACCGGCGCCGGGGCCGCCAACAGCCGTTGGCGCAAGCCGGCCAGCAGTCGCGGCGTCGGCCCCCAATTGGTGCCGAGCCCCCAGCCCAGCGCCCGGAAGCCGCAACGGCCCAGGAAGTCGCGGAGCGGTGCCGTGAACAGGTCGCCGGCCAGGAACGGCGGCACGACCAGCACGGTGCGACCACCGCCGGCCGGTAGGCCGGCGGGGTCGGGAAAGGGCGGGCACGGCGCCACCAGCGACCAGGTCTCGCCGATCAGCCGGCGCCGCTGCGGGCGCGGCACCGCGCCGGTGCCATCGAATAGGCTGTCGGCGATCACCTCGCGAGCCCTTCGCTACCGGACGACCGGGGCAAGGTGCATCGTGGCCGCCGGTCTGTCCATCGCCACCCTCCTCAGTGCCCGGGGAACGAGGCGTCGGGATTCATCCACACCAGCTCGTAGATGTGGCCATCGGGATCCTCGAACGACCGGCCGTACATGAATGGCAGGTCCTGCTTCGCGCGCACGTCGGCCCTGCCACCGCTGGCGGCGGCCTTGTCCGCCAGATTATCGACCTGCTCGCGACTGTCGCACGACAGACAAAGGAGCACCTCGGTAGTGGCGCGGGCATCGGCGATCGGCTTCGGGGTGAAGCCCTGGAAGAAGGCGTGCCCGAGCAGCATCACGGTGATGGTGTCGGACCACACCATCGACGAGGCCGCCTCGTTGCTGAACTGCGGGTTCTTCTCGAAACCGAGCGCGGAATAGAACGCGGTGGCCTTGGCAACGTCGACCACCGGCAGGTTTACGAAAATCGTCTTCGGCATTTGGACCACTCTCCAAGTCGGCAGCGGGACTGGGCCGCGTCCCAAAGGAACGAACATGGGGGCTCGATCCCGACACCGCATGCCTATTTTTTCGGCCGATTGCGCCGAGCGTCCGGCGATGCCAGGATTCCGCGCATGCCGCATATCCGCGAACCCATTCTGCATCCGGTCGACCTCGCCGACCTGCGCCCGACCCAGATCACCGTCGGCATGCGCGAGGTCGAGGCCAAGCGCAAGGCCTGGCGATCCCGGGACGGCAAGTCGGGCGCCGAGTTCCTGGGCCGCCACATGATCCCGGTGATCCGCGGGCCGAAGGACCGCTCTTACGTCATCGACCATCACCACCTGTCGCGCGCCCTGATCGAGGAGAAGGTGACGAGCGTGCTGGTCACCGTGGTCGCCGACCTGCGCCGGCTCGACCGCGACTCGTTCTGGTTCGTGCTGGACAACCGCGGCTGGATGCATCCCTTCGACGACGAGGGCCAGCGCCGGGGCTACGAGCACATCCCGGCCGGGATCAAGGACCTGGTCGACGACCCGTTCCGTTCCTTGGCCGGCGAACTCCGGCGGCTCGGCGGCTTCGCCAAGGACACCACGCCCTTCAGCGAGTTCCTGTGGGCCGACTTCCTGCGCCGGCGGATCAAGCGCAAGGCAGTGGACGCCGATTTCGAGGGGGCGGTCGAGCAGGCGCTGAAGCTCGCCCGCAGCGAAGACGCCGATTACCTGCCCGGCTGGTGCGGCGCCATCGGCGGCTAGCCCGGCTCGACCGAGCGGGACGCGGCCGATAGGATGGCATGGTGATCGACACGCTGAAGACCGCTCGGGATCTCCGCACCGCTGGCCTGCCGCAGGAGCAGGCGGAGGCGGTGGCGCACGCAATCAACGAAGCCCATCAGGCCGATTTTGCCAAGCTGGCCACCAAGGACGACCTTGCCCGTCTGGAGGCCGCGACCAAAGCCGACATCGCCCGTCTAGAAGCCGCGGTGAAAGCCGACCTTGCCACAACCAAAGCCGACATCGCCCGTCTGGAGACGTCGACGAAGGCCGATATCCGCAACCTGGGCAACGAGATCGAGCTGGTGCGACGCGACATGGAGATCTTGCGCCGCGACCTCACGATCAAGATGGGCACGATGTTCGTCATGGCGGTCGGCATCATTCTCGCCGCGATCCGATACCTGCCGGCACATTGATCGAGCGCCCTGGGATCGGGCGCCCCGGCTGGCCGCTCAATGGGGCTCGGCGCGCGGGTCGAAGGCGTCCTGCAGGCCGTCGCCCAGGAAGTTCACGGCGATCACCGTCACGAAGATCAGGATGCCCGGGCAGAAGGCCAGGCGCGGCGACGAGGCGATCAGCTCCTGGGCGTTGTTCAGCATGTTCCCCCAGCTCGCGGTCGGCGGCAGGATGCCGAGGCCGAGGAAGCTCAGCACGCTCTCCAGCAGGATGATCTGGCCGATCGCCAGAGTGAGCGCGACGATGATCGGCGACACCGTGTTGGGCAGCACATGGACGGTCAGGATGTGCCAGGCGCCGGCACCCTGGGCCCGCGCCGCCAGCACGTAGTCGCGCGCCAGCAGCGCCAGGGTCGAGGCGCGGACCAGGCGCGCCACGGTGGTCCACTGGACCACGGCGATGATCAGCACGATGCGGTCGAAGTTGGCCGCGCCCGAGCGCACGAAGGCCTCGGAGAAGCCCAGCTTCTGCAGGTCGACGGCCGCGAACACGATCAGCAGCGGCAGCAGCGGCAGGGCGATCACGCCGTCGGTCAGGCGCATCAGCACCGCCTCGATGCTGCCGCGGTAATAGCCCGCGACCAGGCCGACCACCGTGCCGATCACCGCGGCGCTGAGAGCGCCCGCGAAGCCCACGGCCAGCGACACGCGCCCGCCATACATGAGGCGCGCCAGCAGGTCGCGGCCGGCCTCGTCGGTGCCCAGGAGATGCGCCGCCGACGGCGCGCCGAACCGCGCCAGGAGGTTGGTGCGCGTGGCGTCCACATGCATCAGCTGCTCATAGAGCGGGGCCGCCGCCGCGAACGCGATCAGCAGCAGCAGGACCGCGCCGCCGGCCAGCGCCGCGCGGTTGCCGCGCAGGCGGCGCCAGCGCAGCTGCCACACCGACTGCGGCCGGTCGGGAATGCCCGATGCGGCGAGGGCGGAGCCGAGGGCCAAGTCGGTCATGACAGCGAGATCCTCGGGTCGAGCCAAGCATAGGCGATGTCGGCGATCAGGTTCGCGGCCAGGGTCACCAGGGTCGCGAACAGGAGGCCCATCAGCGCCAGGTTGAAGTCGTTGCCCATGATCGCCTCGTAGATCAGCTTGCCCATGCCGCGATGGGCGAACATGGTCTCGGTGATCAGGGCGCCCGAGAACAGGCTGCCGAAGCTCAGGGCCAGCACGGTCACGATCGGGATCATGGCGTTGCGCAGGGCATGGCGCAGCACCACCCGCGCGCTGCTGGCGCCCTTGGCCCGGGCGGTGCGGATATAGTCCTGGCGCAGGGTCTCGATCATCGCGGCGCGGGTATAGCGGGTGAAATGGCCGACATTGGCGGCCGCCAGGGTCAGCACCGGCAGCACGAAATATTTGGCGCTGTCCAGGACGCCGCCGTCGCCGCCGATGGTGAACATGCCGCTGGCCGGCAGCCAGCCCAGCCACACCGCGAAGACGAAGATCAGCATCAGCGCCAGCCAGAACACCGGCACCGAGATGCCGGCGAAGGCCAACAGGTTGATCAGCCGGTCGGCGATCGAGCCCTTGGCCACCGCGGCCAGGGTCCCGAGCGCCAGCGCCGTCACGCTGAAGCACAGGAACGCCAGCCCCATCAGCTTGGCCGTCTGGGCCAGCGCCGGGCCCATCAGCGCCAGGACCGGCTGCGAATAGGTGCGCGAATAGCCGAAATCGAGGCTCACGGCCGCGGTCAGCCAGTGCCAGTAGCGCAACATCAACGGCTGGTCGAGGCCGTAGAGCGCGCGCAGCCGCTCGACATCGGCCGCGGTGTAGCCGGGGTTGGAATTGACCATGACGTCGATCGGGTCGCCCGGCATCAGGCCGATCAGGCCGTAGATGACGACCGACATCACCAGCAGCACGGTCACGCTCTGGACGAAGCGCGCGGCGATGAAGCGGGTCATGGCAGGCCCTACTCCTTGAAATGGCAGGCGGCCACCTGCTGCGGGCGGCCCGGCGCCGGCTCCAGGATCGGCGCCTCGGTCCGACAGATCGCCTGGGCTTTGGGGCAGCGCGGGTGAAAGGCGCAGCCGGGCGGCGGCTTGAGCGGGCTCGGCACATCGCCCTGGATGGCGCGGCCGCGCCGGCGGCGGCCCTGGCCGACGCGCGGGATCGCGTCCAGCAGCGCCCGGGTGTAGGGATGGCTGGGCTGGGCGAACAGCTCGGCGCGCGGCCCAAGCTCGACCAGGCGGCCCAGATACATCACCGCGACCCGGTCGGCCAGGTGGTTCACCGCCGCCAGGTCGTGGCTGATGAACAGGTAGCTCAGGCCCCGGCTCTCGCGCAGCTCGCTCATCAGGTTCAGGATTTGGCTCTGGATCGAGACGTCGAGCGCCGACAGCGGCTCGTCGGCGACCACCAGCTCGGGTTCGGGCCCCAGCGCCCGCGCGATCGCGATGCGCTGGCGCTGCCCGCCCGAGAACTGGTGGGGATAGCGGTTGAGCGCATCGACCGGCAAGCCGACCTGGGTGATCAGCGCCCGCGCCCGGTCCGCGCGCTCCGACCGGCCACCCAGCCCGTGGATGACCAGCGGCTCGGTGATGACCTCGCTGACCGGCAGGCGCGGGTTGAGCGAGCCGTAGGGGTCCTGGAAGATCATCTGGATCGCGCGCTGGGTGCGCTTGCGCTCGGCCGGCGGGGCCGTGACCAGGTCGCGGCCCTTGAAGCGGATGGCGCCGCGGGTGGCGGGGTAGAGCCCCACCAGCGCCCGGCCCAGGGTGGTCTTGCCGCAGCCGCTCTCGCCGACCAGGGCCAGGGTCTCGCCGGCCGACAGGGCGAAGCTGACATCCGCCACCGCCTGCAGCACGGGCACCGGGCCGCGGGCGAACCAGCCCTTGCGCGGCATGGGAAAGTGGATGGCGAGGCGATCGACCTCCAGGAGCGGCGCGATCACGCGTCGGCCTTGAAGCAGGCGACATCGTGCCCGGGCGCCAGCGGGCGCAAGGGCGGCGTCGCGGCGCGGCAGTCGGGCCCGGCCAGGCGGCAGCGATCCGCGAAGCGGCAGCCCGGGGCATCGGCGGCCAAGTCAGGCACGCCGCCCGGGATCACCGGCAGCCGCGCCTGCCGGCGCTCGAGGTCCGGCAGGGTCTGGATCAGGCCCTGGGTATAGGGATGGCGCGGCTCGGCGAACAGCACGGCCGCCGGCGCCCGCTCGACGACGCGGCCGGCATACATGACGATGATCTCGTCGGCCAGCTCCGAGACCACGCCCAGATTGTGGCTGATGAACTGGATCGCCATGCCGATCTGGTCCTGCAGCTCCAGCATCAGCTCCAGGATCTGGGCCTGGATGGTGACGTCGAGGGCGGT